>JAIXPY010000141.1 GCA_027486025.1 Burkholderiaceae bacterium | reverse complement strand
TTTCATACAACGCGCATGAAGATCGAAAAAAATACCGTCGTGTCGCTTCGTTATAAATTAACCGATGCGCAAAACAACCTCATCGAAGAGCCTGATTCCCCGATGGTATACCTCCACGGTGGTTACGATGGCACTTTTCCAAAAATAGAAGCGCTATTGGATGGCCATGAACTGGGTTTTGAAACGACAGTGCAGCTTGAGCCTGGCGATGCATTTGGGGAATACGACCCCGAATTATTAAAAATTGAGCCACGTGCACGTTTTCCTGAGCCGATTGAAATTGGCATGCAGTTCGAAGGGATCCCCGAGGCTTTAGATGAGCAAGGTGAAATCATCGCTAGCGATGATGACTCGGACGACGATGATGAGTTACAGCCTTTAATCTATACCGTGACAGATGTCGCTGACAGCCAAGTTGTACTCGATGGCAACCACCCCCTCGCTGGCATGGCACTGCGATTTAGCTTGCAAGTGACCGATGTTCGTTCGGCCACTGAAGAAGAGATTCAGAATCGCCACCCAGAAGGGGTTGACGCCATTGCGTTTGGGATGCCAAACGACGATGAGGACGATGTTGACTTGGACCAGTTAATTGACGCAGCTGCAGGTACCGGAAAAAATAATCCGCGTACCTTGCATTAAGAGGGCATTACTCTTTTAGCCACTGCTTGATGGTATCGAGGTCGTGCTTGGTCTCTTGACCAGTGTTTGACTTTGATGCCTGCCCTCCATCGGCCGCCGCAGTGCCACTGAGCTTGGCTAATTGAGCCTCAAGTAACTTGATTTTGGCTTCTTGTTCTAACGTTGCATCAATCAACCCCTTTAGCGCCATCGATACAGGGTCATCGACGTTGGGTGTAATGCCGTAGGCAGAAAAGTATGCTTTTTTGTCGTTGACATCGCTGCCGTTCTCGCTAGAAGGTAAGTCGGGATGCAAAATGCGCGCAGGCACACCGACTGCAGTAGCGCCAGCTGGAATTTCCTTAAGAACGACAGCATTGGATCCAACGCGCGCGCCATCGCCGACCGTGAAGCCGCCAAGCACCTTAGCGCCTGCACTGATCACAACGCCTTTACCTAGCGTTGGATGACGCTTAACACCCTTGTAGAGCGAAGTTCCACCCAGGGTGACGCCTTGGTAAATCGTGCAGTCATCACCAATTTCGGTGGTCTCGCCAATCACAATGCCTAAGCCGTGATCTAAAAAAACACGCCGACCAATTTTTGCCCCCGGATGAATTTCAATGCCAGTTAATAGTCGGGCGAGCATCGACCAAAATCGCGCGACCCACTGCAAGCCACTATTCCATAAAAAGTGGGCAACGCGGTGTAGCCAAACGGCATGCAAACCCGGATAGCAGGTAATGACCTCCCAGCGGTGTCGTGCCGCAGGATCGCGAGCAATAATCGAATCAACTTCGTCAAAAAGGGCTTTTAGCATGCTTGCAGTTTAAAGCGAACCGCCTATTTTCTCAGAAGCATCTGTTTTGCGATGCCCCGCAGCAAGTCAATTTCTTCGTTTTGCAGCTCTGCTCGGGCAAAAAGGGCAGAAAGCCGCGCCATGAGTTTCTTGGGATTTTCAGGGTTCAGGTAGCCAATCGACTCAAGCCCTAAACGCAAATGCTCCAGCATTGCGGCAACGGCAGCGGGATCCGCTCGGTCTTCAGGGGTCAGCTTGGGTGCCCAATCAGCCCCAGCAGTGCCGTACTCCTGAATTAAGCCCTCGCGGAGGCTGTAGGCGCACACCATGACCGCTTGGGCTAAATTCAGGGACGGGTAAGCTGGGTTGGCCTCGAGCCAAACACGGTGGCTGCATAGGGCTAAATGGGCGTTATCGAGGCCGGTGCGCTCGGGTCCAAACATCAATGCAACCTGTTTTCCTTGGCTTAATTGTTCGACGATGCGCCTGCGAGCCTCAAGCCAATCTAAACCTGGCGGGCCAAATTCGCGATCGCGGCTAGTGAGGCCCAATACTAAGGTGCAGCCGGTGACAGCGGCACTTAAGTCAGTCGTCACTGAACTTGCATCCAATACATCGAGAGCTCCACTGGCTAAGGCGATGGCCTCAGGCTCGTGCGCCATTCCAGGTGTTTTGGGGTTAACTAGATACAGATCGTGAAAGCCCATAGTCTTTAATGCCCGCGCGGTTGATCCCACATTGCCGGGGTGGCTGGTTTCGACCAAGATCGTGCGAAGCTGGGCAAATGCATTTGCAGATAGGGCACTGTGCTGCGGTGCGGGGCTCATGGCGTCCTTGTTTTTCATGGGATGACTATCCAATCGTTTAGAATCAAGCTGTTAGCTCGCTATTGGCTTTGGGCTTGTTCTTATTTAATTTGTTCACCACTATATATGCACCCCATGTTAAATGTGGCCATCAAGGCTGCCCGTCGTGCCGGAAACGTGATAAATCGCGCCTCTCTGAATTTAGAGCGGCTGCAGGTTGACCGCAAGCAACACAATGATTTCGTAACGGAGGTCGATAAAGCAGCTGAAGAAGCAATTATCGAAATCTTGAGCGATGCTTATCCCACGCATGGTTTTTTAGCAGAAGAAACCGGTGAACATAATCCTGGTGCGGAGTCCGTTTGGATCATCGATCCCTTGGACGGCACTACTAATTTCATTCATGGATTTCCGCAATACGCGGTATCGATCGCCCTGTCGGTTGCTGGCGTAACTCAGCAGGCAGTGGTCTACGACCCGAATCGCGACGAGCTCTTTACGGCTACCCGCGGCAGCGGCACTTACTTGGATCGTCGGCGCTTACGCGTAGCGGGCCAAACCCGCTTAAGCAGTTGCTTGCTGGGCACAGGCTTTCCGTACCGCGAAGACCAAGACCTCCAAACCTATTTAAAGATGTTTGCTGATATGACGGCGCAGTGCGCTGGATTACGTCGTCCTGGCGCTGCCTCGCTGGACTTGGCTTACGTTGCCGCAGGGCGTTACGATGGTTTTTTCGAGAGCGGACTAAAGCCCTGGGATATGGCGGCGGGAGCATTGCTCATCACCGAAGCCGGCGGTTTAGTTGGCACGTATAGCGGTGAAGAAAACTACCTCAATAGCGGCGAAATTATGGCGGGTAATCCCCGTATCTTTGCTCAGCTGGCACAGCAATTGGCAAAGTACAGCAAAGCCTAAATCCCAAGACAACAATGCAGTGCAGATGAATTTAGTTTTTAACTAAATCCAAGTAACGTACGCCGTGCTGGTCAATCCGCAAGGCGCTGGCTTTGGGTAAGTAGGTTTCAGGATGATCTAAATCCCAGTCGGATAGAACCCAGCGTTGCCACTCTAAATCGAGATGGTTTTCATGATGGCGAGCTGGCAAGTGGGTGTGACCATGAATGAGTTTGCGGCTTGATTGCGATCGCACCAATGCGGCGCAGGCCTCTAGCGTGACATTGCCTTTTGGGTTTACGCCATCTAGACTAAAGCGTGTATCACGGCGGTATTGCGCTTTGCTATTTTTTCGTAGGCGATCGGCAATCGCGTGACGCCAAGAAAGGGGCAGGCGGAGAAACCATTTTTGAGTCGATGGTTTGCGCGTCCAGCTGCGATACAGCTGGTAGCCGCTATCGGCAGTGCACAAGCCATCACCATGACTCAGGATGTATTCATCGCCAGCGATCTGAACGGTACATGGATCGGTCAATAAAGTCATGCCTGTCTTTTTCAAAAACGAAGTGCCGACTAAAAAATCGCGATTGCCATGCATGTAATACGTCTTTACACGGCTAGACAGGGCTGCCAACGCATTCTTGACTTCGCTATGGAAGGGCGACTGCGCATTCGCATCATCACCCACCCAGTACTCAAACAAATCACCCAAGATAAACACGGCTTCGACTTCCCGCGCTTCCTTTTCACAGAAGTCAAAAAAGCGCTGCGCCGTCAAGAGCATTGACGGCGTCAGATGCAAATCCGAAATCAGAAAAGCGCTAGCGAGACTGGGCTGCATCAGATAACCACATCCACATCCAAACGATCGATAGCCTATTTAAATTATTCAGCAAGAACGGTTGCCTTTTCAATCACGACATCTTCGGTTGGTACATCCTGATGAAATCCTGAGCTACCGGTTTTCACTTTGCGAATGGCGTTGACTACGTCCATGCCATCGCTCACGGCGCCAAATACGGCATAACCCCAGCCTTGTGCAGTCGGTGCAGTGTGATTTAAGAAGTCATTGTCATTCACGTTAATAAAAAACTGTGAACTGGCGGAATGGGGTTCGCTAGTACGCGCCATCGCAATCGAGCCATTGACATTTTTGAGGCCATTATTAGCTTCATTTTCAATCTCGGCTTGGGTCGGCTTTTGCTTCATGCCCGGCGCCATACCGCCACCCTGAATCATGAAGTTATCAATCACGCGATGAAAGATAGTGCCATCGTAGTGACCGCTTTTAACGTAGGCTAAAAAGTTGGCAACGGTCTTGGGCGCTTTTACAGCATCCAGCGTGAGAGTGATGTCGCCTTTATTTGTTTTGAGGAGTACTTGTGCCATTGCTAGGTTTACTTTCTTGAGGGTTGGTAATGGGTTTGGGTGGGTTGGGAGGATTCGGTGCAGATGGATTGTTGCCGGCCTGAGGCGTTTTCAGAATGCCAAGCAGGGCAGTGGCGCGACGTTGGTATTCACGCTGGTTGCTCCGTTGTTTAGCTGCATCGATATAGGATTTTGCAGCAAGGCGGGTATATACCTCGCCCAAATTAGCAGACGCAATCGCGTAACTGGGTTTGAGTTTGAGGGCAAGCTCCAAATAGTCTCGTGCCTCAATCCATTGGCCTTGGTTGGCAGCCAGTGCAGCTAAATTGTTGTATGGCTCAGCTAACTCCGGAAACTGCTGGGTGATTTCAATCAAGGTTTTCTGCGCTGCTGCATATTGCTTTAACTCAATTTGGAGGCGGGCTTGGACAAAACGCAATTGCACATTGCGGGGATTTTTAACCAGCAGCTCATTGATGCGATTGATTGCCTCAGGGTACTTTTGGGCCTTCACTAGCTTTTCAATTTCCGTTGTAATGCCATTGCGCACGATTGGATCAGGCTCAATGATCAAAAACGATAAGAAAGGCAGGGCAACGGTTTCAGAGAGTTCCGGGGGTAGGGGATCGAATCCAGCATTGGTGGAAAGCCGAGAGGGTTCATTGGGCCCAAAGCCACCTAAAAATGGGGCTAGGACCGTGCTAGGCTGATCCTGAACTGGCGCTGGATTGCCAAAAGCCTGTGCCCCTACATGGCTAGGTAGCGCTAATGCAACGAGCAGCAATCCCAAGCCGATGCCCAAGGCAGATGCGTTCGCTTGCGGGGGGGTCTGCAATGACGGGCTTGAGTTCATGGTGGCAGGGCTTAAAGGGGTAAAGAGGGGGCGTATTCGATATACTCAGCGCTCAGTCTAACAAATCACGCTTGTTTAATCCGACTTGCCCTTTCTTTAGCGCCTATGCTGCAAATTTATAACACCCTCAATCGCTCTAAACAGGTCTTTACCCCCTTGGTTTCAGGTCAGGTCAAGCTGTATGTCTGCGGCATGACGGTATACGATTTTTGCCACATTGGTCATGCCCGCGTGATGATTGTGTTTGACATGGTAGCGCGGTGGTTGCGCGCCAGCGGCTATGAGGTAATCTACGTTCGCAACATTACGGATATCGACGATAAGATTATTCAGCGCGCCATTGAGAATGGCGAGCCGATTGCGGCCCTGACGCAGCGTTTCATCGATGCCATGCATGCCGATTCAGATGCGCTCGGTCTAATGCGGCCCGATCAGGAGCCGCGAGCCACTGCTTATATTGAGCAGATGCAGGGCATGATTGGTCGGTTGATGGAGCAAGAAATTGCCTATCAGGCAGACGATGGTGATGTGAACTACTCGGTTCGCCTCTTTCCAGGTTACGGCCGCCTATCGGGAAAATCCCTCGATGATCTCAATGCGGGCGAGCGTGTTGCAGTCGGTAGCGGAAAGCGTGACCCACTCGATTTTGTGTTGTGGAAAAGTGCAAAAGAGGATGAGCCCAGTGATACCCGCTGGCAATCCCCGTGGGGTGAAGGCAGGCCGGGTTGGCACATTGAGTGCTCGGCAATGTCATGCGCGCTGTTAGGCCAGCATTTTGACATTCATGGTGGCGGTGCTGATTTGCAGTTTCCGCACCATGAGAATGAGATAGCCCAAACTGAAGGAGCGCTTTACGGCCAAGAGCGCAGTGACAGCGATGCGCCTTGGGTGAATTACTGGATGCACAATGGCCACATTCGGGTAAATCAAGAAAAGATGTCCAAGTCCCTGGGCAATTTCTTTTTGATTCGCGATGTATTAAAGCAATATGACCCTGAAGTGATTCGCTTCTTTATGCTGCGTGCCCATTACCGCAGCCCCATCAATTACAGCGATGTTCAGCTTGACGAGTCCCGTTCTGGCCTGGCCCGTCTTTATACCGCTTTAGCCCAAGCAAACGGCATTACTGCGCCAGCAAAGCAGGACACAGTGCTGGCTGCACCATGGGTCCAGCGCTTTAACGCGGCGATGGACGATGACTTCAACACGCCGGATGCGATTGCGGTTTTATTTGACCTTGTCAGCGAACTCAATCGAAAGCACGCTGCGGGCGAGCTTGATGTGGTTCATGCGCTTGCCCTAGCATTGCAGAGCCTCGCCAGCATTTTAGGGTTTTTAGAGCGGGATCCATCCGCTTTTCTGCAAGGCGGCAATGCAGGTGAATTGGATGCGCCTGCCATTGAGGAATACATTGCTGCTCGGGCCGCGGCAAAGCAAGCAAAAGCATTTGAAAAAGCAGATGCGATCCGTGCGGATTTGCTAAAGCAAGGCGTTGTCTTGGAAGATAAGCCAGGAGGGATCACCGAATGGCGACGAGCGTAAAAAAACCAGCAGCCAAAAATACAGCAGCAAAAAAACCGCTGGCGCGCAAAACCTCGGCGGCTAAAGCGGCAGGCAAGGCGGCGGAGCGTGTTCTGCCGCCCAACCAAGGCGAGCCCAGCTTAAGTGTGATGGCTCCCGATTACTGGGACCAAGCCTGCCAGGAGCTCATGAAAAATGACCGCATTCTGAAAAAGCTTATTCCCAAATATGGGACTGGTTTTTTGGTCACGCGCGGGGATCCATTCACTACCTTGGCAAGGGCGATTGTCGGCCAGCAAATCTCGGTATCCGCTGCCCAAGCAGTATGGGATCGCATGGTGATTGCCGTTGGCAAAAAGGTGACTCCCGCCCGCATTTTGGCCGCAACGCCTGAAGCACTTCGGGCTGCAGGGCTTTCCGGTCGCAAGGTGGAATACATTCGCGATTTGGCCGATCACTTTGCCTCGGGACGGCTGTATGCAAACCAATGGCGCGATATGGACGACGAAAGCGTGATTCGGGAGCTGAGTACGATTCGGGGTATTGGCCGCTGGACTGCTGAAATGTTCTTAATATTCAATATGATCCGGCCGGATATCCTGCCTTTGGACGATATTGGGCTGATTAAGGCGATTTCCCTCAATTACTTTAGCGGGGAGCCGGTCAGTCGCCATGAAGCGAGGGAAGTCGCTGCCAATTGGGCCCCGTGGAGAACGGTTGCAACCTGGTATATGTGGCGAAGTATCGACCCCATTCCCGTGGAATACTAAAATCAAGGTATGAAGACTACTTTTTTGGATTTTGAGCAATCCATCGCCGAGTTAGAGGCGAAGATCGACGAACTGCGTTTTGTGCAGGACGAGTCCTCGGTCGACATCTCCGACGAGATCAAGACGCTCTCTGAAAAAAGCCAGCAACTCATCAAAGACATCTATGCCAACCTGACTCCGTGGCAGGTATCTCAAGTAGCGCGCCATCCCCAGCGCCCCTACACCTTGGATTACGTCGGTGGCCTGTTTACTGATTTCCATGAACTGCATGGCGATCGGACATTCGCAGACGACCAATCGATTATTGGCGGCTTAGCCCGTTTCAATGGCGCGGCATGCATGGTGATCGGCCATCAAAAAGGACGCGATACCAAAGAACGCGCCTTACGAAACTTTGGCATGAGTAGGCCTGAGGGTTATCGCAAAGCAATGCGTCTGATGCGCCTTGCCGAGAAATTTCAGATTCCGGTGTTTACATTTGTGGATACGCCAGGCGCATTTCCGGGTATTGATGCTGAAGAGCGCAACCAGTCTGAAGCAATTGGCCACAACTTATACACGCAAGCTGAATTAACCGTGCCCATTATTGCCACCATCATTGGCGAGGGCGGTTCGGGTGGCGCCTTGGCAATCGCAATGGGGGATGTAGTGCTGATGTTGCAAAACTCCACTTATTCGGTTATTTCGCCAGAGGGTTGTGCTTCCATTTTATGGAAGACTGCCGCAAAGGCACCCGAGGCAGCGGAGCAGTTGGCCTTGACGGCCCAGCGCTTAAAAGGCCTTGGCTTAATCGATAAGATTGTCCCTGAGCCAATCGGGGGAGCGCACCGCGACTATGCAAGTATGATGGATAACATGCGTAAAGCATTGGCCGAGTCACTCAAGGTATTTCAGTCGATGGATGTGGACACGCTACTCGAGCGTCGCCATGAGCGCCTGATGAGCTATGGCAAGTTCAAGGAAACCAATCCCAAGGCCTAAGCCCACAGTAGGGCTGGCGCAATCTACCCGCGATGCTTTGCGTTTGGGGGTCGACAACCGAACAAGTAGTCCGCCGCGATTAGCGATCGCCTTAAGTGGTGGCCTAGATTCCGTAGTGTTGCTCGATTCCATTTGCCGATTGCAGCAGGTCCAGACGACAAAATCGGCAAGGCCAAGGCTCTTCGCTTTTCACATTCACCATGGATTACAAAAAGCAGCCGATGAATGGCTCTTGTTTTGTGAGGCCCTCGCAAAAAAATACAAGATTGGTTTTGACTTTCGTTTGCTGCACATCGACACCACATTAAACCAGGGGAACATTGAGGCCAGAGCACGCGTTGCACGCTATGATGCTCTGACCGAGCTGTGTATGTATCACGGTATTGAAGACCTCTTGCTCGCACACCACCAAAATGATCAAGCTGAAACCGTGTTGTTGCAATTGATGCGTGGCGCTGGCGTTGCGGGATTATCTGGCATGCCCGAGAGAAGGATGCTGGCGTCATCTAAGGAGCAGGCCAGCAGCATTACGCTCTGGCGACCGTTGTTGCACTTACGTCGCGAGGAGCTCGAGGCCTATGCCCGCGAACATCAACTGAAATGGATTGAAGACCCTAGCAATCGCAGCAGCAAGTATCGGCGCAATGCCGTCCGCAAAAGCATCCTGCCCAAGTTAGAGAGCATTCAACCTGGCGCCACTGCCAATCTCGCGCGCAGCGCCGATATGTTGGCGCAGGCTCAGCAATTGCTTGATCGCCTCGCCCAGCAGGATGGCAAAAAAATACTCAAGCTCAAGAACACTACCCTCAGCGTGCAGCCACTACTTGACTTAAGCGTGAGTGATTCAGCAGCGGCAAATAATGTGTTGCGCTATTGGCTGAAGGTCGCTGGCTTAACGATGCCGTCCCATGAGCGCCTCCAGGCATGGTGGCTTGATTTACAGCGTGCCCGCAGCGATGCGAAACTGGAGTGGCTTCACGATGAGCACAGTATTCGATTATGGCGCGGGCAGCTCCAGATCAGCGCATCGGTAAATCGGGAAGAAAGCCTGCAGGGTGAGTGGACTTTTGTATCTGTTTCTGCGAGAAGCGTTCAAGGGGGCTTACCAGCCGCATGGCTTACGAATGCCAAGAAAACAGGTGCCATTGAGTTTCGTGAGCGCAGCGGCGCTGAACGTTTCCAAGTCACCGCCAGTGGGCCGCGCAAGACGCTGAAAAATCTTTACCAAGAAAATGCAGTACCCCCTTGGGAGCGTCAGGCTCCGCTTCTCTACATCGATGGTGAGCTGGTCGCGGTAGCAGGAGTAGGGGTGAGTTACCCCCATTTGGTTTTCACGGGTAAACGGATGGTGCCAGAGTGGAGGTCAATATCCGATACGAGTGGCGCTGCTTCCTAGAGCGTTATCCCAGCCTCACGTTGGTGCCGGATTGTTAAAATCCAAACCTGCGCCTCATCTTCAATGCTGTACAAAGCAACATAGCCTGTTTTGCCGTACGAAATCACTAGCTCGCGTAAATCGCCTTCGATTGCCTGATCGCCCTGAACTAGCCTGCCAATAAATGGATGCTGTTTTAGTAGCAATAGGCCATCTTCGATCAGATCAAGAGCCTTACTTGCGGTACTTTTGTCATATTCAAGTAAAAAGTCAATCAGGCGGATAAGGTCGTTGTAGGCGCGTTCTGTGAGCGCGACCTTCACCCGTGCTTTACCTTCAGTGTTTTTTTGCTTGCTACCTGTGATCGCATGCGCTCCAATGCGTCTTCCAGCTGAATGACTTTGCCCGCCTTGATGGTCGATTTGCGCGATTCAATTGCATCCCTGATAAAACTATGTCGCATGGATTGTTGCTCGGTTGCGCGCTTAATGGCCTCGACCATGAATGCATGGGTTGTCATGCCCAACTCCTTTGCTGCCGTTGCGGAGTGCTTCTTAAGCGTCTCGCTCAACTTGATGGAAGTTGTGCTGGATTTGCCATTTGTTTTGCTGCTGATTTTGCTCATGGATACTTTCTGCAGTAAAAAACGATCGATAAGAGCAGGTATGAATGCAACATGATTGCCTTAAAGTGTTACTTTAGTAACACCAATTCTAATTAGTCAGCATGCCTTCGTCAAGCCATCAAGGCCAATTGCAATCAGAAAACTGTAAAATAGCGTTTTAAGCAATTTGCTCCCTTTACAACGACATACTTTATGGCATTAATTGTTCACAAATACGGCGGCACCTCGATGGGCTCGGTTGAGCGCATCCAGAATGTCGCCAAGCGCGTCGCCAAATGGATGCGTGCTGGCCACCAGGTCGTGGTCGTTCCATCGGCAATGTCCGGTGAAACCAATCGCTTACTTGGTCTTGCTCGCGACATTAACCCGAGCGCCAATCCAAGGGAGCTTGATCAAATTGCCTCCACTGGCGAGCAGGTAAGCTCCGGTTTATTGGCCCTGGCGCTCCACAAAGAAGGTATTGATGCAGTCAGTTATGCGGGCTGGCAAGTGACTATTCATACCGACTCGGCATTTACGAAAGCGCGCATTATGGGGATCGATGATCAAAAGATCATGGCCGATCTCAATGCCGGCAAGGCAGTTGTCGTAACCGGTTTTCAGGGGGTCGATCCCAACGGCAATATTACGACCTTAGGTCGTGGCGGTTCCGACACCTCCGCGGTAGCAATGGCGGCCGCTCTCAAAGCAGACGAGTGTTTGATTTATACCGATGTGGATGGGGTCTACACCACCGATCCACGGGTGTGTGAAGATGCCCGACGCCTCGATAAGATCACCTTTGAAGAGATGCTGGAAATGGCCAGCCTCGGCTCTAAGGTATTGCAAATTCGCTCCGTTGAGTTTGCCGGTAAATACAAAGTCAAAACCCGGGTTCTGTCGTCGCTGACAGACCCACTGATACCCCTCGATATTGAAATGAAGTCGGGTACCTTGATCACATTTGAAGAGGACAGCACCATGGAAGCCGCCGTTATTTCAGGCATCGCCTTTGCCCGCGATGAAGCGAAAATTACCGTACTCAGCGTACCGGATCGCCCTGGCATTGCTTATCAAATTCTGGGCCCCATAGCCGATGCCAATATCGACGTTGACATGATTATTCAGAATCAGTCGGTGGATGGCAAAACGGACTTTACCTTTACCGTACCAAGGGCCGATTACCAAAAGGCCATGGACCTGCTCAAAAATACAGTGCAGGCACACATTGAGGCCAAAGAAATCGCAGGTGACCCTAAAGTATCTAAGGTATCGGTCGTTGGTGTTGGTATGCGTTCGCACGTGGGCGTAGCCAGCAAGATGTTCCGGACCTTATCGGAAGAGGGCATCAATATTCTGATGATTTCGACAAGCGAGATCAAGATTTCAGTCGTGATTGATGAAAAGTACATGGAGTTAGCCGTACGTGCCCTGCATAAGGCATTTGAACTTGATCAAAAGTAAGAAAATCCCATAGAAACGGCGCATCCGTTAAACTGTGGGCTGTTTTGAAATACGGAGACGTGGCCGAGCTGGTCGAAGGCACTCCCCTGCTAAGGGAGCATCGGGGC
>JAIXPY010000029.1 GCA_027486025.1 Burkholderiaceae bacterium | reverse complement strand
TCAATTGGGTTATGTCAGCGTGCGCCCCAATTTTCGCGGTGTTGGCGGTACAGCAGGCGTTCATGATGAGGGCGTTGGTGAATTGGCTGACTTACTGCATGTATCGGATTGGATGCGTCATCCCCATACCTGGATGAATAATGAATTAACTGAGCAGTACATTTGGACCAATTCAATTGTGAACTTGCCGCTGGTAGTTGCAGGCTTCTCGTTTGGTAGTTTTGTCGGCAGCCATTTAATTAAGGCTTTGGCTGATTTAGGGCGCCCTGCAGAACGCTTTGTCATGGTGGGCAGTGCCGCAGGTAAATGGGAATTGCTGGATGTGCCCAAAGATACGATCATGATTCATGGCGAGCTGGATGAGACGATTCCCTTGGCGAACGTATTTGATTGGGCTAGGCCACAAGAGTTAACCATCCAAGTGGTCCCCGGCGCAGACCATTTTTTTCACCGTAAATTGCACTGCATTCGGAATATTATTTTGGGCGAGTGGCTAGGTCAGCCAGCTTGGCCAAACCAAGGGTAAGGACCATGGAAGAGAAATCACTGATTGAATACCCCTCTATTTTTCCGATTAAAGTCATGGGAAAAGATACCCCTGAATTTTTACCGGCCATGGTACATATTGCGAAACAGTTTGATCCTGTTTTTGATGAGCAAACCGTCGAGAGGCGGCCATCTCAAAATGGTAAATACATGGGGCTGACGCTCAGTATTAATGCAACCAGTCGCGAGCAACTGGATGAGCTCTATCGCACCTTATCAACCCACCCTCTCGTTAGCATTGTTCTTTAGTTGATATGGCATGACTATAGCCATTCGACAGCTTGGCGTAGTGGATTATGTAACAACGTATGAAGCTATGCGTTTATTTACAAAAGAGCGCACTGCATCGACCCCTGATGAAATCTGGGTCCTAGAGCATCCCCCCGTTTTTACGCTGGGACTCGCAGGTGATCCTGCCAACTTGCACGCTGCGGATGGCACTATTCCTTTGGTTCAGGTAGATCGGGGTGGGCAGATTACGTATCACGGCCCCGGTCAGCTTGTCGTCTATTTATTGTTGGATCTTCGCCGGTATGGCTTGCATGTCAAAGAGTTCGTTTATCGGATTGAGCAGGCAGTCATGGACACCTTGGCCGATTATGGATTGCCAGCAGTTCGTGAGGCAGGAGCTCCCGGTATCTACATCGCACCATCGTTTCAGGGTCGATCCGAGTGGCATGGCGCTAAGATTGCAGCATTAGGCTTAAAAGTAACGCGGCATTGTTCGTACCATGGCCTTGCCCTCAATGTGAGTATGGATTTGGCGGCATTCGAGCAAATCCACCCTTGTGGTTATGCGGGATTGCGTACGGTAGATATGAGAACATTGGGGATCGAAGACAATATGGCATCGGTCGCTCAGCGCCTAGTCAGTCAGCTGCGGCAGCAGTTAACCCCAATTGCGTGATGTGCAGTGCATATAGGAAACCATGACAGTAGATAAATCCAGTATTCAGGCGCAATCCACCCTAGAGTACGATCCCCTGCGAAAGCAGAAGTCGGCCGAAAAGACGGCACGTATTCCGATCAAGATTGTGCCGATTGAAGAAGTGTTAAAGAAGCCCGATTGGATTCGGGTTAAGGCGGCATCGAATAATTCCCGCTTTGCAGAAATTAAAAAAATTCTCCGCGAGAATGAATTAGTCACAGTTTGCGAGGAAGCCAGTTGCCCAAATATTGGTGAATGTTTTGGGAGTGGCACAGCTACCTTCATGATCATGGGCGATAAGTGCACGCGCCGATGCCCCTTCTGCGATGTGGGCCATGGACGACCCGACCCCCTGGATACGAATGAGCCGCACAATTTAGCACGCACGATTTCTGCCCTTAAATTAAATTACGTGGTGATCACCAGTGTCGATCGCGATGATTTACGTGATGGCGGCGCACAGCATTTTGTAGATTGCATATCGCAATCACGCAGTTTGTCGCCAAAAACACGCATCGAAGTATTGGTGCCTGATTTTCGAGGCCGTTTAGAAAAAGCATTGGATGTGTTTTCTGCTAATACTACGATGGGTTTGCCTGATGTCATGAACCACAATCTAGAAACGGTTCCTCGGCTATACAAGCAAGCTCGGCCCGGCGCAGATTATGCTCACTCATTGTTATTGCTGAAGGACTTTAAGGAGCGCTTTCCTTCTATTCCAACCAAGAGCGGGCTCATGGTTGGCCTGGGCGAAACCGATGAAGAAATTCTAGAGGTGATGCGTGACATGCGTGCACACAACATTGACATGCTGACCATTGGTCAGTACTTGGCGCCATCAGGTCACCATTTGCCGGTGCAGCGTTATGTTCATCCTGATGTGTTTAAGGAGTTCGAGCGCGAAGCCTATGCTATGGGCTTTACCCATGCAGCGGTCGGCGCGATGGTGCGTTCAAGTTACCACGCTGACCAGCAGGCCCATGGAGCAGGGGTTGTTTAGTCTTAGGATGTTCAACCGAGTAATGCAGTCGCTAGGTTCGGTAAAAGTAGTCGGAATCATTTTGGTGGGTGCGACTATTCTGGGGTGCAGTCCTAAGTTGGATTGGCGCACCGTGAATACCGAGCGCCTCGGCTATACCGCGCTCTTTCCTGAAAAACCAAAACAAGCAGAGCGGAACCTGCCCTATGCCGGACTCGAGTTACAGCAAACACTGGAAGTAGTGCAGATTGATGATGCGATCATGTCGATCACCACGATTGCGGTGCCATCGAGCATTAATGCCCAAGCAGGCGCTTTACTAGAACAAGTACAAAAAACCATCTTGCAGTCAGCTAATGCACTTCAAACTACACCAACGAAACACCCATCCCAGTATGTGATTGCAGGGCCGAGTCGCAGCAAAGGATTGGCTGAAGACTATTTGTTTGAAATTCAGAATCCAAGCGGCAAGCGCTGGATGCGCGTACGCTGGATTATGCGACCCGATGGTGAGGGCGGCAGTCGCATCTATCAACAATCGCTGTTGATCTTAGCGCCTGCGAATGCGAAGGTGTTTCAGTCCGAACTCACTGCAGAAAAGTGGGATCCTTTTTTTGACGAGTTCCGGGTGCAATAAATGAATTTGCATTGGTATCGCGATCCGCAGCAGGCGATACAGTTGCCGCTGCAGGGTCGCTACGCATTTCGTGTGTTCCTGACCTTTGCCTTGGCTTACATCATCTCGTATGCCTTCCGTTCTATTAATGCCGTTATTTCTCCTGAGCTAATTCGTGATTTGCATTTGAGTCATACCGAGCTGGGCTTTTTATCTTCAGCCTACTTTATTGGCTTTGGTATGACGCAAATCCCAGTGGGATTGGCGCTTGATCGTTTTGGGCCGCGCGCAACTGAAATGGCATTAATGAGCTTTGCCATTATTGGCGCTCTGATTTTTGCCTTCGCTGATCAATTTCTGACCCTAGTAATCGGACGGGTCTGCATCGGAATTGGTGTGTCAGCATGCTTGATGTCGGCCTTCTCGGCTTTTCGGACTTGGTTTCCAGCAGAACAGCAACCCCAGTTAGTCTCTGCCATGTTGGTGTTTGGTACCTTTGGCGCCTTAATGACGAGCTGGCCAGTGCATGAGGCGCTGCCCTTTATAGGATGGCGGGGCGTCTTTGTTGCAATGGCTGTTTTATCTGCTCTTGCCATATTTGTTTTGTATATCGGCTTACCAGTTAAAGCGCGAATGCAGCCAGACTCTCTGGGCGATGAAATCGATTCAGATGAAAAGGCGAGCCTCTCTTGGAAAAGCTATCGCCCGATTATGACGAATGCTTTTTTTTGGCGGATCCTGCCACTCGGTATTTTTTGCTACGGTGGATTTATTGCGATTCAAACCCTGTGGTTTGGTCCATGGTTAAT
>JAIXPY010000088.1 GCA_027486025.1 Burkholderiaceae bacterium | reverse complement strand
TTCTGGACTGCCCGTGTCGTTTGCGCTACGCGCGTTGTCTTTGACGATTTCCGCCGTTTTGATATCAGCAACTGCCATTTTCTACTCCTAACTTGCGAACACAAGAGCTTTCACCCTAAATTGTGTCGTGCGATTAATTAAACAAATAAACACAAAAAAGCTTTATAAATCAAAGCCCTCGAATTGTAGCAGAGATCCGAGGGCTAAAGTTGCAACGCTCATTTCCCTGAAATCGGGTCAACTAAAATAAATCTAATAAAAACAATGACTTATCTATATTCCAGAGTCAATGTCCTCACTCACGGCGCCATTTGGGCATTTAACTTCACTTGCCGTGGATCGTGCAGCTTGTTTAAGGCCGATAAGTAGGCCTTAGCCGAAGCAGCGATGATATCGGGGTCGGTGCCAACGCCGTTCACAATCCGCCCGCCTTTGGCCAAACGTACCGTGACTTCGCCCTGGGACTGAGTCCCCGACGTAATCGCATTGACGGAGTAAAGCAACTGCTCCGCCCCGCTTTTGGCCATGGCTTCAATGGCATTCAGACTAGCATCCACCGGGCCATTGCCCTCCGCCTGAGACGTTATCTTCTCGCCACCCATGTGAAATACCACCTGAGAGCTGGGACGCTTACCCGTCTCTGAATGCTGACTCAAGGAAACAAAGCGATAAAACTCGCTCTCTTCCGCCGAGGCAGAACCGCTGGTAATGGAAATAATGTCCTCATCAAAGATTTCTGACTTTTGGTCGGCCAAAGCTTTAAAGCGCGAGAATGCATCGTTGAGCTCTTCCTCGGTCTCGACCGTGATACCCAGTTCCTGCAAGCGTTGCTTAAAGGCGTTGCGACCGGATAACTTGCCCAGCACAATTTTGTTTGCGGACCAGCCCACATCTTCGGCGCGCATGATTTCATAGGTATCGCGGGCTTTCAACACTCCGTCCTGATGAATGCCGGAAGCATGCGCAAAGGCATTGGAAAAAAAAAAAAAATAAAAAAGATGCACCACAAAACCGGTGATTTGCGAAACCAACTTCGATGCGGGCACGATTTGCGTTGCATCGATGCCCACGCTTAAATCAAAATAATCCTTGCGGGTACGCAGCGCCATCACAATCTCCTCGAGGGCAGTATTGCCAGCACGCTCACCCAAGCCGTTGATGGTGCACTCTACTTGCCGCGCCCCACCGATCTTGACGCCCGCCAAGGAGTTGGCAACGCCCATGCCCAAATCGTTGTGGCAATGGACCGACCAAATGGCTTTATCGGAATTAGGGATGCGAGTACGCAAGGTGTGGATGAACTCACCATAGAGCTCAGGAACCGCATAGCCAACGGTATCCGGTACGTTAATGGTGGTTGCGCCTTCTGCAATCACGGCTTCGAGTACGCGGCATAAAAAATCTACTTCCGAGCGATAACCGTCTTCGGGCGAGAACTCAATATCGGCCGCTAAATTACGGGCAAAGCGAATCGATTTTTTAGCCTGCTCAAACACTTGGTCAGGCGTCATGCGCAACTTCTTTTCCATGTGTAATGCGCTGGTTGCCAAAAACACATGGATGCGTTTTGCATTGGCTGCCTTCAGAGCATCGGATGCGCGCGTAATGTCGTTCTCATTGGCGCGCGCCAAGGAACACACAACCGAATCCTTCACTGCAGCCGCTACCGCTGAAATGGCATCAAAGTCACCTTCGGAGCTCGCTGCAAAGCCGGCTTCAATCACGTCCACCTTCAGGCGCTCGAGTTGACGGGCAATGCGGACCTTTTCATCTTTGGTCATGGATGCACCTGGCGATTGTTCGCCATCGCGCAAGGTGGTGTCAAAAATAATTAACTTATCGGTCATCACTGCTCTCCAATCCACTGCAATCATTTAAAAGGGGTACGCCAAAACAGGTACTGCACAATCCAAAACAAAAACCCCAGCAAATTTGCTGGGGCCGGTAAGTCTGCTTGATGATTTACTGCACTTGCATCACCTAAGCGTTACCCGCCCCGAGCCGAAGGCTCAGTGCTAGAGGAAGTAGCTTAATTGCGTGCGGTTTATTCATTGCCATGAATCTAATATACCTTAGATACCTATTTAGGTCAGCTTACGACCAGTAAACCGTTCCCAGCCCCAAATCACATAACCTGAAATAGCATAAATCACGAAGATACCGAACAAGGTTAAGGGCGGATTGGACGAAATCAGAACGAAGGTCAAAATCATCAAGACCATGACGCCGAAAGGAACGCGGTAACGGATATCCAAGGCCTTGCCACTATAAAAACGGGCATTGGAGACCATGGTTAAGCCAGCATAAATGGTGATGAAAAAGGTAACCCATGGAATTGCGCTGTCACGCACAGGTAACTTATTGTCGGCAGCAAGCCAAATAAATCCTGCAATCAATGCGCCTGCCGCTGGGCTAGGCAAGCCTTGAAAAAACTTTTTATCGACGACGCCGGTATTAATGTTAAAACGCGCCAAGCGCAAAGCAGCGCCCGCACAATAAGTAAATGCGGCTAACCAGCCCCACTTACCAAAATCTTTGAGAACCCACTCATACGCAACTAATGCCGGAGCAACACCGAAAGACACCATGTCGGCCAAGGAATCGTATTGCTCGCCAAACGCGCTTTGCGTATTGGTCATCCGCGCAATCCGGCCATCCATGCCATCTAAGACCAAGGATGCAAAGATAGCGATTGCCGCCGCTTCAAACTGATGATTCATGGCCTGAACGATAGCAAAGAAGCCGCAAAACAGGGCCGCCGTTGTAAACGCATTGGGTAATAGATAAATGCCCTTGTTGCGGGCACGGGGCTTATCTACTTCAAATTCCTCGACCTCAAAATCAACGGAGTCGTCAGACTGGTCTTGTGCATCAGCGCGATTACGCCCGCGTGCAATACGTGAGCGATCAAGGCGATTACGACGACGAAATGGAGTCAATGCGCTTCCTATTTACTGAAGTAAATCAGGTGAATCAATCAAGACCCGGTAGACGAGCCAAAGCCGTTCTAGTTGCAGAAACCTTTTCTCCAACACTGACTAAAGGCTCAGCCGTTAAAGGCAAATATACATCGACTCGCGATCCAAAGCGAATGAAGCCGTAACGGGATCCCCGTTTGACGTGCTCACCCACATGGATGTAGCACAAAATGCGCCGTGCAATTAAGCCTGCTACCTGAACCAAGGTAACCGTTTGGCCATTGGCATCAATCACCACCGCATTGCGTTCATTTTCGACCGAGGCCTTATCCAGTGCTGCATTGACAAACTGCCCCGGGAAATACTGCACTTCCTTGACAAGGCCATTGACCGAGCAACGATTAGAGTGCACGTTAAACACATTCATGAATACGCTAATCTTAATTGCCTCACGATTGGCATAGGGATCTTGGGTCTTTTCAACCACCACAATTCGGCCATCTGCTGGGGACAGAACCAAATCACGACCCAGCGGCGCAATGCGCTGGGGATCACGAAAAAACTGCAGTACAAAAAAGAAAATGATCCACAGGGGCAATGCCCATGCAAATCCAGCGTACTCCTGGACTAGCAAGGTTGCCACCCCAACTACTGCCAAATATGGCCAGCCTTCTTTCGCAATAATGGGGTGGGGATACATCATGGGTACTTTGCGCCTTTTTGGGTGATTGTTTAGTTCTTAGATTGATCGACTAATTTGTTCTTTGCAATCCAAGGCATCATCGCGCGCAATTTCTCACCCACGATTTCAATTTGGTGCTCCGAATTCAAGCGACGACGGGAGATTAAGGTGGGTGCGCCAGCCTTGTTCTCGAGAATGAAACTCTTGGCGTATTCGCCAGTCTGAATATCTTTGAGGCACTGACGCATCGCGTTCTTGGTGTCTTCCGTCACAATGCGCGGACCGGTAACGTACTCACCCTACTCCGCATTGGTCGAAAGCGAGTAATTCAGATTGGCAATACCGCCCTCGTAGATCAAGTCCACAATTAACTTGAGCTCATGCAAGCACTCAAAGTAAGCCATCTCTGGT
>JAIXPY010000054.1 GCA_027486025.1 Burkholderiaceae bacterium | reverse complement strand
TGACCAGCCCAACGTGTTTTGTGGAAATTACCGAGCAGACCGATTGCGATGTTGCTGCTATTTGGCTGCGCGCTTTAGAAAAAGCCTTGCACTAATATGGCCGGAATTCTGATCATTGCTCACACCCCCATAGCCAGCGCCATGTTGAGTTTTGCTGAGCACGTGTATGGTTCTGTACCAGAGCACATTCAGGCAGTCGATATCCCAGCGCACGAGGATGCCAAAATTAGTTTCGAGCGGGTATTGGCTGCTGCCAAGGCAGTTGAGCGGCATGGCGAGCTCTTAGTCTTAACCGATGTCATGGGCGCAACCCCAGCAAACGTTGCCTCGCGCCTGATGACACAGCAAAGTAGCTCGGGCATGAAATTTAAAGTCCAAATTTTGGCAGGATTGAATCTGCCCATGCTGATGCGCGCAGTGTCTTATAAAGATGATGCGCTCGATGCCTTGACGCAAAAAACACTGCAGGGCGGACAAAACGGCATCCTGCGTTTAGGCGGTGTTGCCAATCTACAAACTACGGAAGTGCAGGATTAATCATGCCAGTTGCTGAAATTACCATCATCAATAAACTTGGGCTTCATGCGAGGGCATCTGCCAAGCTATCGCAACTCGCCGCGCAATTTCAGTGCGAAGTGCTTCTCAGTAAAGGTAGTCGCCAAATTAATGCTAAGAGCATTATGGGTGTGATGATGCTGGCTGCAGGCATTGGCAGTACTGTGACTCTAGAAACCATCGGCACGGATTCAGAAGAGGCAATGCAGGCCATCACCGCCTTGATAAATGATCGTTTCGGTGAGGGCGAGTAAGCCGTGACTTTTTCATTGCACGGCATTCCCGTATCCAAGGGCATTGCCATTGGCCGAGCCGTACTGATCTCGAGGGCCGCTTTAGAAGTTAGTCACCACCTCATCGATCCTGGGCAAGAGGATGCAGAAGCCAGGCGACTACTAGCAGCATTTAAACAAGTTCAGTCCGAGTTAACCACCCTGCGTGCGGGCTTGCCGAAAGATGCGCCACAAGAAATGGCAGCGTTTTTGGATGTGCATAGCATGATTTTGGCCGACCCTACCTTGGCTGAAAAACCTTTACGCTTGATTCGGACCGAGCGCCTGAATGCGGCATGGGCGTTGACAACCGAGCTCAACGATTTGCTAGAGCAATTTGCCGAAATCGAAGATCCTTACCTGAAAGAGCGTGCCCACGACATTCGGCAAGTAGCAGAGCGGGTTTTAAAAGCGCTGCACTCCCAACACAAAGAAGATTTATCCCAGCCTGATTTTTTAGCGCCAACCGATGCAGGAGTCGACGCCATTATTGTGGCGCATGATATTGCGCCACACGATATGTTGCGCTTTAAGGACTATGCATTTAAAGGTTTTGTGACCGACCTTGGTGGCCGCACCTCGCATACTGCGATTGTGGCTCGCAGCATGGAGATTCCAGCGGTTGTGGGTGCACGCCATGCCAGCGAGATTATTCGCCACGGCGACTGGCTGGTGCTGGATGGTGACCGCGGCGTGGTGGTGGTCTCGCCCAGCAATCGCTTATTGGCAGATTACCGCGCCTTACAACAGGCTGAACTGGCTGAAGCGCAGAAGTTACAGCAAATTAAGTATTCGGATACGAAGACGCGCGATGGGGTTCAGATTGAGCTCTTAGCGAATATTGAATTGCCGGAAGATGCGAAGCAGGCAGTTGAATTTGGTGCACTGGGCGTTGGCCTATTTCGTTCTGAATTTCTCTTTATGAATCGCAAAGAGGCTCTTCCAGGAGAAGAGCAGCAGTATTTAGAATATCGCCGCGTGATTGAGGCCATGCATGGTCTGCCGGTCAATATTCGAACTATTGATGTTGGCGCCGATAAAGCCTTAGGTTCGAGCAGCGACTTGTCGCAAACTGGAACGTCGCCGCTAGGATTGCGCGCGATTCGATGGTCCTTGACTGAGCCGGAGATATTTTTAACCCAGCTGAGGGCGATTTTGCGGGCCTCTGCCCATGGTCAAGCGCGCATCATGATTCCGATGCTGGCGCATGCAAAAGAAATTAGTGAGACCTTGCGTTTGCTTGAAAAAGCCAAGGCTCAGTTGCAACAGCGCAATCAGTTATTTAATCCCAATATTCAAATTGGGGCGATGATCGAGATTCCAGCTGCAGCCTTGGTATTGCCTTTATTCATTCGGCACTTTGATTTTTTATCGATTGGTACGAATGATTTGATTCAATACACATTGGCAATTGATCGCGCAGACCATGCAGTAGCCCATTTGTATGATCCCTACCATCCTGCGATTCTTAATTTGCTAGCGAATATCATTAAGCAAGCAAATCAGGCAGGCATTCCGATTGCAGTGTGCGGTGAGATGGCGGGCGATCCAAGCTTAACTAAACTTTTGCTGGGTATGGGTTTAACGGATTTCTCGATGCACTTTAGTCAGCTGCTACTAGTCAAGCGCGAAATCCTCAAGGCCGATGTCAGCAAATTAAGGGCGCCAACAGCTGCTGTACTGAGTGCAATTGATCCAGCTGAGCAGGCGGATGCACTGGCGGCGCTCGCTGCAGCCTAACTACGAATTGAGTTATGCGGGGTGACGTTGGCCGCAGACGGAGCAGTCCGGATTGCGGCTAATCTGAATGGTTTCAATTTGAGTATTGCGGGCATTCCACAGCAGTAAGCGTCCGATCAAGGGGCTGCCAAAACCAATGAGCACTTGCAGAGCTTGCGCTGCCTGCATCGTCCCGATAATGCCAACCAAAGGCGAAAAAACACCCATGGTGGCGCAATTAATTTCTTCTACGGCTTCGTCGGGTGAAAAAATACAGGCATAGCAAGGGGAGTTTGGGTGCTTTACATCAAACACGCTCAGTTGACCATCAAGGCGCAGTGCCGAACCAGACACAAGGGCAACACGATGTTCGGCGCAGGCCGAATTAATTAACTGACGGGTAGCGAAGTTGTCAGTGCAATCCAAAACCACGTCAATCGAAGGCAAAATGGAGGCCAGGTTACTAGCAGTGGCGCGTTCTTGCAGCGCGGTAACGCGAACAGTTGGATTTAGCGCCTCAAGAAAACGCTTACCCGAATCCACCTTGCTGCTACCCACGCTATGTTGGGTATGCATAATTTGGCGCTGTAAGTTGGTTAACTCAACGGCATCAAAATCCATGAGGGTGATCGTGCCAATACCGGCTGCGGCCAAGTAGGGCGCGGCAGCGCAGCCCAGTCCGCCAGCCCCAATGACCAGGACATGGGACTTAAGTAGTTTTTCTTGTCCCGCTAGGTCAATTTCATCCAGCAGTAAGTGCCTGGAGTAGCGCAGTAACTGCTCGTCGTTCATGACCTTCGCTTATTCGAGCTTGGAGGCCGAGCGCTGCACTTCTTTACCGTCAATGAAGGCAACGGCTTGCTGCAGCATGAAGTCATCTGGACCACCTAGCTCAACGGGCTTTTTGGACTTGTCTTTTTCACGCTCTTCCGGAGTCTTGTTGGCATTCTTTTCTTCAATGCGCTGCAATTCTTCGATGCGGCGTTTTTGACGATCCAGGATTAATTTTTCTTCCGATGATTGCTTATTGCGCAGGTGTTTCTCGCTGTCAATTTCGCGTGTAATTAGTACGTCATCGGGATCGCCATCTTTATTTTGATCTACCGCGATATCAGGCTTAATGCCGAATGCCTGAATCGATCGACCTTTAGGTGTGTAGTAGTAGGCAGTTGTGATCTTAAGGGCAGAGTCATTCGATAGGGGGCGAACGGTTTGCACTGAGCCTTTGCCAAAGGTGGTTTTACCAATAATGGTGGCGCGCTTGTAATCTTGCAGTGCTCCAGCAACGATCTCAGAAGCGGAAGCAGAGAAGGCATTGACGAGAACCACCATGGGGATCTTTTTAAACAACGGAGGCACTGATGCCAATGGATCCCCCGCTTCGCTGAGGCGATACATCGAAGGCGTTGCATTGAAAATCTGCGTGGAATCCGGCGCCTGTCCTTTGGTTGAAACAATCACGGCATTGGCTGGTAGGAATGCCGCCGCAACCCCAACAGCCCCTTGTAGTAAGCCACCGCCGTTGTTCCGCAAATCCAAGATAAGCCCTTTGAGATTAGGATTTTTTTCAGCAATCTCACTCAGCCTCTTCGCTAGGTCTGGAACGGTACGCTCTTGAAAGCTAGTAATCCGAACCCACGCAATATCCTGATCGACGATTTTTGTTTTGATCGATTGCACTTTGATTTCAGCACGAGTGATCGTCACTGGAAAACTACGCTCTTCACTTTTTCTAAAAATGGTTAGCGTGATTTTTGTTCCTGGTTTGCCGCGCATGGTACGCACCGCTTTATCCAGCGACATGCCGCGCACAGGCTTATCGTCCAGCCGCGTAATTAAGTCACCCGCCTGAAGACCGGCGCGTGCTGCAGGACTGTCCTCAATGGGATTGAGAACTTTTACTAAACCATCTTCCGAGGTAATTTCAATACCAAGACCGGCAAACTTACCTGCGGTCTGCTCTTGCATTTCTGAAAAGTCTTTTTTATCCAAATACGAAGAATGGGGATCTAAGCTGCTCACCATGCCTTTTACGGCATCGGTCAATAACTGCTTATCTTCGATTGGCTCAACATACTCCCGCTTAATTTGAGAAAACACATTGGAGAGTGTGCGCAGTTCATCCAGCGGAAGCGTTGTACCGCCCTGTTGCGCTGTTGCAGAAAATTGGATCGTCGCGGCAACGCCGGCGATGAGACCAACGGAAACGAGTGCAAGGCTTTTAAATAAATGGCGCATGTGGGCGATCGGGTGTTTTTTGGTACTGGATTAGGTATGTCACCTATTTTGCTCTAGTCTAGGTAAAAATGCTGTTTCGGCTTCAAATCTTCATCCAATTCATACACCAAGGGTTTCCCGTTGGGCACATTGACCTCCATGATGTCCGTGTCGGAGGTTCCATCCAGGTATTTAATCAATGAGCGGATGCTATTGCCGTGCGCAACCAAGACAACCCGTTTACCTAGCTTAAGGGCGGGTGCAATCGACTCATTCCATAGCGGCATTACCCGATCAATCGTATCTTTAAGGCACTCACCTAGGGGAATATCACTCTGTTCTAGCTTGGTGTAGCGGCGATCGCCGTGGCTGTTGCGCTCATCGCTCGGGTCGAGTAAGGGTGGGCGAACATCAAAGGAGCGGCGCCAAATATGCACCTGCTCATCACCATACTTGGCAGCGGTTTCAGCCTTATCTAGGCCGGTCAGGGCGCCGTAATGCCGCTCGTTTAAGCGCCAGCTATGCACCACCGGAATCCACATGAGGTTCATTTCGTCTTGAATGTACCAAAGTGTGCGGATGGCGCGGCGCAAAACTGAGGTGTATGCAATATCAAACTCATATCCCGCTTTTTTAAGACTTTTGCCTGCTGCGATGGCCTGATCAATGCCTTTTTGGGTTAAATCGACATCGGCCCAGCCGGTGAAGCGGTTTTCAAGGTTCCAGGCAGATTCACCATGGCGGATAAGGACAAGTTGTTTCATGGAGCCATTCTATAATCTAAAGATGAACTTTTTAATGCAAATCGAAAATATGGCGCTTATTGCGCTCGTATTAGTTACTGGCGTAGCGCTGTTCCTGCCTACATTATCAACGCTAATTATGGGGGGCGGACTTTCGCCAACCGAAGCCACCACGTGGATCAATCGGAAAAAGGCGCAAATTGTAGATGTGCGCCCAGAGGCGGATTTTCAGGCTGGCCACTTGCCTAATGCAAAGCGAATTACGGAGGATCAAATTACCTCCGGGATCGATAAACTCAAACTGGACCGCAAATTACCTGTGATTGTGGTTTGCCAAAGTAACGTCGCCTCACGCGGCCCCATTAAGGCCCTTCAGTCAGCTGGATTTGTAGAGGTGAAAAACCTCGACGGCGGTGTGCAAGCATGGACCACGGCTGGACTCCCATTGGTTAAAAGCTAAGCGATGCCATCCGTTCTCATGTACAGCACCCGCGTTTGCCCTTACTGCGTAATGGCTGAAAAGCTGTTGCAGAAAAAAGGAGTGGCGCAATTGGAAAAAATTCTGATTGATGTCGATCCTGCGCAGCGCGAGGTCATGATGACTAGAACCGGGCGTCGTACCGTCCCACAAATTTACATTGGCGATCACCATGTCGGCGGTTATGACGACTTGGCTGCCCTTGATCGTGCTGGTAAGTTGGACGCCTTATTGGTCGACCCGATCTAATTTTTTAACGAGAAAGTCCTGTATGAGCGAGCAAACAGCATCCCCAAAAGACGGAGCCGGCGAAGCGGTAGAGCCAAGCTTCAATATTCAACGGATTTACTTGAAAGATTTATCGCTTGAGCAGCCCAATGCTCCTGCCATTTTGTTGGTTCAAGAAGAGCCGCAGATTCAGATGGAGATTGATGTTGCCGTTGACCCATTGGCAGAAGGGATTTTTGAGGTTGCCTTGATTGCAACCTTGACTGCGCGTGTCGATAGCAAGGTGCTGTTCCTAGTTGAAGCAAAGCAAGCTGGTATTTTTCACTTTGTTCTCATTCCACCAGAGCAGGTTGATCCCATGCTCGGCGTAACTTGCCCCACCATTTTGTTCCCCTATTTGCGTTCCAATGTGGCCGATATCATAAGTCGTGCTGGTTTTCAGCCGATCCACCTGAGTGAAATTAATTTCCACAGCCTATATCAGCAGCGCTTATTGCAGGCTCAAGGTTCTGTTGGAGGCGATGGCAAAGAAGCAACTCAGGAAAGCAAAATTATTTTGCCCAACTAAACCCAGGGCCAGTCACTTACTATGAATGTGACACTACTAGGGGCAGGCGCATGGGGCACAGCCATGGCTGCCCAAGCGGCACAGCATTTGCCACCAGGCTCAGTCAGACTCTGGGCTCGCAGCTCTGAGCAAGCAAATGCGATGCAGGCGGAGCATCAGAATCAGCGCTACCTTCCTGACATTGCCTTGCCAACGGCGCTGCAGGTGGAGTCTGATTTAAAGCGTACCTTAGAGCTCTTGCGCCCAAGCGATTTGCTTGTCATTGCGACGCCGATGTCCGGTCTGTCCGAGACCATTGCTTGCGTTTTACAGCAAGCAGCACACCCCCTGAATATCGTGTGGCTGTGCAAGGGCTTAGAGCCGATTACGGCACTCTTGCCACATCAAGTGGTTGAACGAGAGTTGGCTAAACATGGCCGCGGTATTACACATGCGGTCGGTGTTTTATCAGGTCCGAGCTTTGCCAATGAAGTAGCACGTGGTTTGCCATGTGCGTTAACGGTGGCCAGCAAATCAACCGCATTGTGTCAAGCCGTTCAGGCCGCGTTTCATCATGGCAATATGCGCATTTATGCCAGCGATGATTTGATTGGTGTAGAGCTTGGCGGCGCTGTAAAAAATATTATGGCGATTGCCGCTGGTATCGGTGATGGCCTTGGCTTGGGCCTTAATGCACGCGCTGCAGTATTAACTCGAGGACTTGCAGAAATGATGCGGCTGGTTAAGGCTGCTGGCGGAAAGCCCGAGACCTGCATGGGATTGACGGGGGTGGGCGATTTGATTTTGACCGCAACGGGTGATTTATCGCGCAATCGCCGTGTCGGTTTATTGCTGGCTGCAGGACAGTCTTTGCAAACCGTATTGAATAATTTAGGTCATGTTGCGGAGGGCGTTTTGTGTGCAGCTGCAGTAGCTGATTTAGCAAAGCGCCTCAATGTCGATATGCCGATTACCAGCAATATGTGTGATGTTCTCTCGGGGCAGATTTCAGCGCATGAGGCAGTGCAAAGACTGATGGGTCGCGAGCCAAAACCAGAACATTGAGTTAGTCTTTAGGCGCCGCCCGCAAAGCCATTTTGTCGCCAGGCCTCATATACCAAGATAGCGACGCTGTTCGATAAGTTAAGACTACGGCTGTTTTCCCGCATGGGTAGTCGAACCCGGTTTTGCTCAGGGATGGCATTGCGTACTTCATCACTAATCCCTTTGGTTTCTGAGCCAAAAACAAAATAGTCGTTTTTAGTAAAGCGCGCCTCAGCAAAGCTAGCCTTACCTTTGGTTGTGAGTGCAAATAAGTGCTTTGGGTCTGGTTTGGTTTTGTCTAAAAAGTCAGACCAATTTTTATAGACCAGTAGGTTAGCGAATTCATGATAGTCAAGGCCAGCCCTGCGCAATTTGGCATCTTCCAGCGGAAAGCCCAGGGGTTCGATGAGGTGTAGTGTTGCTCCTGTGTTAGCACACAAGCGAATGATATTGCCTGTATTGGGCGGAATTTCAGGTTCGAACAAAACAACATTAAACATCGCTAGAGATCCTTTGAATGAATCCGTGTTTGAGGCCTTAAGGTGCGCAATACAACCCAATTCACCACGGAACGTGCACCATTATCCTTCAGCAGGGTAGCGATCTCCTGCAAGGTTGAGCCGGTGGTCATGACGTCATCAAATACCACGATCGATTTATTTCGTATTTTTGCTAGTGCCTCGGGATGAATGTAAAACGCATGACGTAAGGCGGTTTGCCGATCGAGGCGATTGTGCTGCACTTGATTTGCATCCGAGTGGTGTCGGCGCAAGGCATTGGCAACTGGCTGAAATGAAGGGGGTAATTGAATGCGCCTGGCTATTTCCCAGGATTGGTTAAAGCCGCGGAAATTGAGTTTTTGGGTGCTGAGCGGCACAGGTAATAACACGGCTGATTCCGAGGTATTCAGGTGCGGTAGTGCTAAACGGTTCCAAGCAAAGGCAAGCGCGTCGGCAATGGCGAGGCGCCGCTGGTATTTCAGCAGATGCATTGCATTCTGCAACACGCCATCGTAGCGATCAAGGCAATGCGTTCGATCAAATGCCGGGGCATGCAACAGGCAGGCCTTGCATTGGTTTTGTTCGGTGTTGCGATCATCAAGGTCCACGCCGCAGCGGATGCAGCAGGGGTAATGAAAGAGCGATTGGTTTTCTAAAAAAGCGAAGCAAGCATGGCACAGCATTTGCGTTTGATGACGGCTGCACACGATGCATGCGGTGGGCAATAAATGCTGAAAGAGAGTGTGTAAAAAATGCATGGGGCGCTGAGTATACTGAGCACATGACCCGATCATTAAGATGGCTTAAAGACGATATCGCCTTGCGCATGATGCAAAAGCTCGAGCTGCTCAAACATGAGCCGGGCTCACTCTTAATCATTCCGGATGCGCCTGGAGTGCACGCAAATCGCTTGGCCAAACGATTCCCAAAAGCGGCGCTCTCAAGCGTTCCGGGGTTGGATCTCAGCTGGGCCGATATGACAAAAATGAAGTTGGCTCGAACATGCAGTTTTATTGCCAATGGCCTATCGCGCTTTCCAACCATGCGCGAGGGCAGGCTTGCTCTTGCGGACCAATCACAAGACATGGTGTTTAGTAATTTATGGATCCACTCCCTAGATCAGCCGAAATGGGTCGTTCAGGAAGCGTGGCGGGTCTTGCGCGAGGGCGGTCTCTTTTCCTTCAGCTATCTTGGTCCGGATACCGGTAAAGAACTGCGTGCAATGCAATGCAATGCCATAGATGGGTCTGCATTAGCGCCTCTCCCTGGAGCATGGGATATGCACGATTTGGGGGATGCTTTGGTGGAAAGCCGATTCTCGGATCCGGTAATGGACATGGAATACCTCTACCTGGAATACGATTCCGATGCCCTTTATCTACAGGATGCCTTTGCTCTTGGACTCCTATCAGCGCAACAGGCACAGGCAATCTCTGTAGACAAAACCGCGAAATTACCGCAAAAAATGACGCTTGAAGTGGTGTATGGACATGCTTGGGTGGTGGGTAAACACCTGTCTGCAGCAAAGGACACCTTAGCCTTTATTTCACCTGATCAAATTAAACGCAAGAATGGGTGAGATCTTTAATAAGAGTAAGTACTTACTTTATTATTAAGTACTACCACTATTGAAGCCCCTCAGCACGTATCTAAATTGTTGATTAAGATAAGAAACCCTATAATTACGCATCAATATGTAAAGCCAGCTTGCTTTTGCCTTATTTATGCGTGGTGATGCATTTAAAAATTACGATTATTAATAG
>JAIXPY010000129.1 GCA_027486025.1 Burkholderiaceae bacterium | reverse complement strand
CCACGCTCCTGCTCTTGCTCCATCCAGTCCATGGTTGCTGCGCCATCATGCACTTCACCAATTTTGTGATTAACGCCGGTGTAGAACAAAACGCGTTCTGTAGTTGTTGTCTTGCCTGCGTCAATGTGCGCAGAAATACCGATATTGCGGTATTTGTCGATGGGGGTTTTACGTGCCACGGTTGGTACCTTTTCTTTACTGTGCGATTAGAAGCGGAAATGCGAGAATGCTTTGTTGGCTTCTGCCATACGGTGTACTTCCTCACGCTTCTTCATTGCGCCACCACGGCCTTCGGCCGCTTCTAATAATTCGTTTGCCAGGCGCTGAGCCATGGATTTTTCACCACGCTTCTTCGCTGCTTCGCGCAACCAGCGCATAGCCAAGGCTGAACGACGGGATGGACGTACTTCAACTGGAACTTGGTAGTTCGCACCACCAACGCGGCGGCTTTTCACCTCAACCATTGGCTTTACATTACCCATGGCGCTTGAAAAGATTTCGATTGGCTCTTTATTTGCTTTTTTCTCGATATGCTCAAAGGCGCCATACACAATGCGCTCCGCAACCGATTTTTTGCCGTCCAACATGAGGACGTTCATGAATTTTGCTACTTCCACATTGCCAAATTTTGGATCAGGCAAGATTTCCCGTTTGGGAACTTCGCGACGACGCGGCATAACTACTCCTTCAGTTCAGTTAGGGAGATCCAAAAAAGATCTCCGCTCCGGTTACCCTACTATTTAGACAAGATGCCTAAACGGAGTAACCACTTACTTGCCTTTAAAGTCTGGCAATAAATGACTTAATACTGTATTACTAAACTACTTCAATGCAATTACGCTGATTTCTTAGCGCGCTTTGCACCGTACTTAGAACGCGATTGCTTACGGTCTTTAACGCCCTGCAGGTCCAAAGAACCGCGAACGATGTGGTAACGAACGCCTGGCAAATCCTTTACACGACCACCACGGATCAATACCACCGAGTGCTCCTGCAAGTTGTGGCCTTCACCGCCGATGTACGAAATCACTTCGAAACCATTGGTTAAGCGAACTTTGGCGACTTTACGTAGCGCAGAGTTAGGCTTTTTAGGGGTTGTTGTATACACACGCGTGCACACACCACGGCGCTGCGGGCTGTTTTGCAGCGCAGGGCTCTTACTTTTAACGGTCAGCCGTGTTCTTGGCTTACGTAATAACTGATTAATTGTCGGCATAAAATGGCTCGGTTAATAATTCTTTAAATACTGCTTTAATGCTTTCTTTAGGAAAATCAAGGACTTAGAATATTTCTAAGTAAACTTGACCCCCTACTGAACAAGTAGAACTCAGCATTCTAGCTTGGCCAGCCCCTCCCGTCAACTGAATGCGGGAGAAACTGACCAATTTGCATCGAATACAGAGAATTACGCCTGATCGGCCTCCCCAGCAGGAGCAGCCGCATCAACCTCAACTTCAACCTCAGGCATATTGGCCATTGCCTCCTCTTCGGCGGCAATCATTTGTGCACGATCACGCTCAAATTGCTCTCTGACCTTGCGAGCACGGCGATACGCCAAGCCGGTACCTGCAGGAATCAAACGACCAATAATGACGTTTTCCTTGAGGCCGCGCAGCGTATCGGTCTTGCCCATAATGGCGGCTTCGGTCAATACGCGGGTTGTCTCTTGGAAGGACGCGGCAGAAATGAAGCTGTCGGTCGACAAAGAAGCTTTGGTAATACCCAATAAGATGTTCTCAAATTGAGCAGGATGCTTGCCTTCTGCGACAACGCGATCATTTGCGTCATATAACTTCGAACGCTCAACCTGTTCACCGGTGATGAAATCGGTATCGCCTGGATCGGTAATCTGAACACGACGCAGCATCTGGCGAACAATCACCTCGATGTGCTTATCGTTAATCTTCACACCTTGTAGGCGATACACGTCCTGCACTTCATCCACAATGTAGATTGCGAGTTCTTCGATGCCTTTGAGCTGAATGATGTCGTGTGGATCGGCTGGGCCTTCCACAATCATTTCGCCTTTGTTCACCACTTGGCCGTCATGAACGAGCACTTGCTTCTCTTTCGGAATCAAGAATTCATTCGCTTCGCCATCCATATCGGTAATCACCAAGCGCTGCTTGCCTTTGGTTTCTTTACCGAAGGAAACGGTTCCGGTTACTTTAGCCAATACAGCGGCATCTTTTGGTGAACGTGCCTCGAACAGCTCGGCAACGCGTGGCAGACCACCGGTAATGTCGCGTGTCTTCTGTGACTCGATTGGAATACGCGCCAATACCTCACCCACTTCGACTTTTTGACCATCCTTCACGGTGATCAAAGCGCCCACTTGCAAGCCAATAGTGACAGGGTGGTCTGTGCCAGAAATCAGCACTTCATTGCCCTTGTCGTCGACCAAGTTGATGACTGGGCGAACGCCTTTGCTTGCTGCAGAGCGGCGCTTGCCATCAATCACTACCAAGGTGGAGAGGCCGGTTACTTCATCGACCTGCTTGGCTACGGTAACGCCTTCTTCAACGTTATCGAAGCGCGCAACTCCAGCGTACTCGGAAATAATGGGTCGTGTTAATGGGTCCCAGGTTGCTAAGCTTGCGCCAGCCTTAACAGCCGCACCTTCTTTGAGCAACAGCGTTGCGCCATATGGCACTTTGTGACGCTCGCGCTCACGGCCGTTGTCATCGACGATCAAGGCTTCGCCCGAACGTGAAATCACGATCTGCTCGCCCTTGGCGTTTTTAACTACGCGTAAGGTTGCCGAGAATTTCAAGGCGCCATTGGATTTCGCTTCAACGTTGCTTGCTACCAAAGCGCGGGATGCAGCACCGCCGATGTGGAAGGTACGCATCGTTAACTGCGTGCCTGGCTCACCGATTGACTGAGCAGCAATCACACCAACCGCCTCGCCCACGTTCACCAAACCACCACGACCTAAATCACGGCCATAGCACTTGGCGCATAGGCCATAGCGTGTTTCGCAAGACAATACGGTGCGAACTTTTACTTCGTCAATGCCAAGTGCAACGATTTCATCAACATGATCTTCGTCGAGCAAGGTGTCATTTTTAACGATGACTTCTTGCGTATCGGGGTGAACGATATCGCCGATGCACACACGACCCAAAATACGATCGCGCAATGCTTCGATGATTTCGCCGCCCTCAACCAAGGCCTTCATAGTGACGCCATTGGTTGCGCCGCAATCTTCCTCGATCACAACTAAGTCTTGAGTTACGTCGCACAAACGGCGTGTCAGATAACCCGAGTTCGCTGTTTTCAGTGCAGTATCAGCCAAGCCTTTACGAGCGCCGTGGGTTGAAATGAAGTACTGCAATACATTCAAGCCTTCGCGGAAGTTCGCCGTAATTGGGGTTTCAATAATGGAGCCATCGGGCTTAGCCATCAAACCACGCATACCGGCAAGCTGACGAATCTG
>JAIXPY010000058.1 GCA_027486025.1 Burkholderiaceae bacterium | reverse complement strand
CTTGGCTGAAGAAGTGGATTTGGGTGAATTGAATGCCATAACCCGATGATATCGAAACAAGCCGAATTACAATGGAGGCATGTCTTTAAAATGCGGCATCGTCGGCCTGCCTAACGTCGGCAAATCTACCCTCTTCAATGCGCTTACCAAAGCTGGCATCGCGGCAGAAAACTATCCCTTCTGCACGATCGAGCCCAATGTAGGCGTAGTCGAGGTTCCTGACCCCCGTTTGGCTGCTTTAGCCGCGATTGTGAGCCCAGAGCGCATTGTGCCGGCGGCGGTCGAGTTCGTTGATATTGCGGGCTTGGTTGCCGGTGCATCTAAGGGCGAGGGCCTTGGCAATCAATTTTTGGCCAATATTCGGGAAACCGATGCGATTACCCATGTGGTGCGCTGCTTTGATGACCCGAACGTCATCCACGTTGCTGGCAAGATCGATCCCATCGCGGATATTGGGGTGATTGATACGGAGTTAGCGCTATCCGACCTGGCTACGGTTGAAAAAACCCTGAATCGCTCCAGCAAAGCAGCCAAATCAGGCAATGACAAGGAGGCTGCTGCCTTGGTTGCCGTTCTAAGCAAGGTCCAGGCTCATTTGAATGAGGCTCAGCCAGTGCGGAGTATGAGCCTGAGTGACGATGAGAAGTTGCTACTCAAGCCCCTTTGTTTGATTACTGCTAAGCCTGCCATGTATGTGGCTAACGTCAAAGACGATGGCTTTGAGAACAATCCCCATTTGGATGCCGTGATTGCGCATGCTGCGAAAGAGGGTGCCCCAGTTGTGGCGGTTTGCGCTGCCATCGAAGCTGAGATTGCCGATCTCGACGATGCAGATAAAACCGAATTCTTAGCCGACATGGGTATGCAAGAGCCTGGCCTCGATCGGGTGATTCGTGCGGGCTACACCTTACTAGGGTTGCAGACCTATTTCACGGCGGGTGTAAAAGAAGTACGTGCGTGGACGATTCGCATTGGCGATACAGCGCCGAATGCAGCAGGCGTGATTCATACCGATTTTGAGCGCGGCTTTATCCGAGCACAAACCATTGCATTTGATGACTTTATTCAATACAAAGGGGAATCGGGCGCGAAAGAGGCGGGCAAAATGCGCGCCGAAGGAAAGGAGTACATCGTCAAAGACGGCGATGTATTGAATTTCTTATTTAACGTCTAAGCCGATTTAGCCTGCGCGAACTGCTTTTTCGAGGCATTTCGATAATTCGTCATAGCGTTTGATGGCAAGCTTGGTTGGGACAACGTGTTTTTTACGACCATCTTCCTCGGCGGTCATATCGATCAAGCCCATCGCCCTCAAGTTTTTCAATCGACCATGTAAGGTCGCTTGGGAACCGAATTCAGACAGCGAGATCAGATCACCTACCAAGACAACCTCACCTTGGTGCGCGCTTAAAACAATTTTATCTAGTAAGCTTTCTTCTATTGCATCTAATTTCTTACCCGGATTAATGCGGTCTAAAACATCAATCAAATTAAGAAAGCGAATATAGGCGGGGCTTTTTAATCCTGGAATATATTTCATTGGTTGGTTAGCGCTAGGGCGCTTCATTATTTTTTAATTGAGTAAAGTAACATTTGAGATATTAACTCTAAGGCTAGTATAAACCCTATTTTTTATAAATGGCAATGCCTACTGCAGACAAAAAACATGGAATACAACGGGACATCTAAACCTCAACCCATAATTTTTTTTGTCGGCGCGCTGATTAGTGCGCTACTGTACAGTGCGCTATTTTTTTTCAATGACTGGGTCACTGAGGCCGTGAAATACGATTTAGGTGTGAGCTGGATTTACTTGCCAGCAGGCCTGCGTTTATTTCTTATTTTGATCTTTGGTTTGGCAGGAGCGATTGGCATCGCAGTTGCCTCATTCGCTATTTCGTATTTTGGGGTTTTTTCACCGGACTTAGTAACTTGCATCGGCATTGGGCTCATATCCGGATTTGCGCCATTGTTAGCGAAGTGGCTTGTTGTCTCGAACATCTCCATTAGCAATGACCTCAGCAATTTAAGTATCCAAAAAATTATGCTTTGCATTGTGGTCTATGCGCTGATGAGTGCCGGATTCCATCAGTATTGGTTTGAGTTACGCGATCTAGAGTCAGGCAGCCTGAATCATTTTCTGGTGATGTTTTTTGGGGATATTGCCGGCTCTATCTTGCTAATCGCAATTATTAAATACAGCATTGATTTGCTAAAGCGCAGTAAGCCCAAGCAGGATTAGGCAAATAACTCAGCTAGTGCCGCGCCGGGGTCTGGCGCTCGCATAAATACCTCACCCACCAGAAATGCATTGACGTGATGCTCTCGCATGCGCAGAACATCAGCCCGCTCCAGAATGCCGGATTCAGTCACGATGATCTTGTCGTCGCCAATGCTGCTCAGTAAGTCAATGGTGGTATCCAGTGTGACCTCAAACGTTTTGAGGTTGCGGTTATTGATGCCCAATAAGGGTGTTTTAAGCTGGAGTGCGGCAGTAAGCTCTTCTGCATTGTGTACTTCAACCAAGACATCCATGCCCAGATCATGTGCACATTGCTCGAGTTCGCGCATGTGATCTAAATCGAGCGCCGCTGCAATCAGTAGAATCGCATCTGCACCCATAGCACGCGCTTCAAGCACCTGGTAGGGGTCGATCATAAAATCTTTACGTAGCACCGGGAGGGGACAAGCTGCGCGTGCTGCTTTTAAATAGTCACTGGAACCCTGAAAGTACTGCACATCGGTTAATACGGAAAGGCAAGCTGCGCCGTGCTGCGCATAACTTTTCGCAATCCATGCAGGCTCAAAATCTGCGCGCAAGATGCCCTTGCTAGGACTGGCTTTTTTAATTTCAGCGATGATGCCTGAATTACCGTTGGCGATCTTGCCCTCAATTGCGGCCACAAACCCGCGCGGTTTAAAAAGTGGGTCTTGATGCTGCGCTTCAACCTGATCGCGCAATGCGTTCATTGGCATGGTGTTCATGCCATGCGCGACTTCAACGCGCTTAGTTGCAATAATGCGCTCTAAGATATCGCTCATGATGTTACTTGCGTCGCCGCAATGAACTTATTTAAGGTGTTGCTTGCAGCGCCGCTTGCAATGGCCGCTTTCGCCATGGCAATTCCGGAAGCGATATCGGGTGCTAGATCAGCAACATAGAGTGTGGCGCCGGCATTGAGGCAAACAATGTCACTCGCAGGACCTGACTCACCACCGAGGACGCGCAAGACAATCTGTTTTGACTCTTCAGCATTGGCTACTTGAAAGCTGCTGGTGGGTGCTGTACTTAAACCAAAATCGCGCGGATGAATCTCATATTCACTGACCTGTCCATTTTTGAGTTCGCCGATGAGTGTGGAGCCCTCGAGGGAGATTTCATCAAGGCCATCGCGACCAAATACCACCATGGCATGGCTCATGCCAAGGGATTGCAAGACACGCGTCTGAATGCCGACGAGTTCTGCATTGAACACGCCCATCAAAATATGCTTTGCATTGGCTGGGTTGGTCAGCGGCCCCAAAATGTTAAATACAGTGCGAACCCCCAGCTCTCTGCGAATGGGAACCACATTCTTCATTGCAGGGTGGTGGTTGGGTGCAAACATGAAGCCCACACCAAGTGTTGAGATGCTTTCTGCAACACGCTCTGGGCTGACATTGAGATTGACGCCCAAGGACTCTAAAACATCGGCGCTACCGGACTTGCTGCTCACACTGCGATTACCATGCTTGGCAATTTTGGCGCCAGCAGCAGCGGCTACAAACATCGCTGCGGTTGAAATGTTAAAGGTGTGCGCACCATCACCGCCGGTACCAACCACATCGACCAAATGCCGTGTATCGCTGACGTAAACCGGGGTAGCAAACTCGCGCATGACTTGTGCTGCGGCTGCAATTTCGCTGACAGTTTCTTTTTTGGTTCGCAGCGCAACTAAAAAAGCAGCAACCACGGTGGGCGGAATATCGCCGCTCATGATGTGGCGCATCATCGCGGTCATATCGGCATGACTCAGCTCGCGGCCTTCAATACAGCATTGCAGGGCTTCTGATGGTGAAATCGGCATGGCTTAATGCGCCTTTAATTGCAGGAAGTTCTTGAGCAGGGCATGGCCTTGCTCAGACAAAATGGATTCCGGATGGAACTGGACTCCCTCGATCGGTAACTCACGGTGCCGTACGCCCATGATTTCACCATCGGCAGATTGCGCCGTAATCTCTAAACATGCCGGGATAGTGTTGCGATCAATCGCGAGCGAGTGATATCGGGTGACCGTAAATGGGCTTGGGAGGCTTTCAAATACGCCAAGGCCAGTATGCGTAATCGCATCGGTTTTTCCGTGCATGACCTTCTGTGCGCGAATGATATCGCCACCGAAGGCTTCACCAATCGCCTGGTGGCCAAGGCAAACTCCTAAGATAGGTACTTTGCCAGCAAAGTGCTTAATCACGTCAACTGAAATGCCAGCCTCGCTTGGGCTGCAGGGCCCTGGTGAAATGCAGATTCGATCTGGTTTGAGTGCCTCGATCTGCGCCAGGGTGATTTCATCATTGCGATACACGCGAACATCTTCACCCAGTTCAGCAAAATATTGCACCAGGTTATAAGTGAATGAATCATAGTTATCAATCATGAGGAGCATCAAGACCTCCTTGTACTAAATCGGCAGCCATTAGAACCGCACGTGCCTTGGCTTCGGTTTCACGCCATTCAGCAGCTGGGTCAGAGTCAGCTACAACCCCGGCACCCGCTTGGGAGTGCAGCATGCCATCGCGAATGACGCCGGTACGAATGACGATTGCTACATCCATATCGCCAGAAAAAGACAGGTAACCGGCTGCACCACCGTAGATGCCACGCTTGGTAATCTCCATTTCATCGATGATTTCCATGGCGCGTATTTTAGGAGCCCCCGATAAAGTGCCTGCTGGAAAAGTGGCTCGGAGCACATTCATATTACTCATGTTATCGAGTAGCTCTCCTTCAACCGAGCTAACGATGTGCTGGACATGCGAGTATTTTTCAATCACCATCGAGTCCGTGACCTTGACCGTACCGGTTTTAGCAATACGACCCACGTCGTTACGCGCCAAGTCAATTAACATCACGTGCTCGGCAATTTCTTTTGGATCAGCTAACAGTTCGATAGCCAAGCGCGCATCCTCTTCGGGGGTGGCGCCACGCGGACGTGTTCCAGCGAGAGGGCGGATGGTCACAATCTTTTGTGATTCACGCAGCTCTTGTCGTACTAAGATCTCGGGTGATGAGCCTACAACCTGCAAGTCGCCGAAATCATAGAAATACATATAGGGTGAGGGGTTCAATGAGCGCAGTGCGCGGTAGAGCGCCAACGGCGATTCAGTAAACGGCTTACTAATACGCTGACCAATTACCACTTGCATGCAGTCGCCTGCCAGAATGTAGTCTTTGGTACGGCGAACAGCGGCTTCAAAATCAGCTGCATCAAATCGGCGAATCAATTCGGTTTTGGTACTTGGCGGTGTTGCGGGCATGGCGATCGACCGACCGATGCACTGACGCAGCTCATCTAATCTAGCCTGTGCTCGCTCAAAATCGTTTTTGATATTAGGATCGGCGTACACAATTAAATAAATGCGACCTGCGACGTTATCAATCACTGCGAGCTCTTCAGTGAGCATTAGTTGAATATCGGGCACGTGCAATTCGTCTGGCAGCGTATGCTGCGCAAGACGTGACTCGATGTAGCGCACTGTGTCATAGCCAAAATAGCCTGCGAGGCCACCACAGAAACGGGGGAGGCCTGGAGGAACGGCTACCTTAAAGCGTTTAAAGTAGGCATCGACAAAATCCAAAGGATTGTCGTGATTGGTTTCAACAACCGTGCCATCGGTAACGACTTCAGTAACGGGTGCGAGTGGAGTGCCAATCGAGCGAAGAATGGTTTTTGCGGGAAGACCAATAAATGAAAAGCGCCCAAAACGCTCGCCCCCAACAACGGACTCGAGTAAATAGGTATTTTTTTGACCGCTGGTACTGGTGAGTTTGAGGTACAGAGAGAGTGGCGTCTCTAAGTCCGCTAGGGTTTCTTGTACAAGCGGAATGCGATTAAAACCCTGCGCAGCGAGGGCATCAAATTCAGTGCGTTGCATTAGGCTTTG
>JAIXPY010000081.1 GCA_027486025.1 Burkholderiaceae bacterium | reverse complement strand
CCTACTATCCGTAGAAATGGAATCGATTGGATGGCTTTGCGCTGCCACCTCAGAAATATTGATCAATTTACTGGATGGTAAAAATGCATGGATTTGGCCCAAGGTAGTCATCGCCATTAAACGGAGCCCCCACTAGCCAATAAAACATGCTCTTGATCTGAAAAATCTACTTTTCTACCATTAATCTCTTGGCTTCTTTCGTGGCCTTTGCCTGCAATCAATACAACATCATTAGACTCTGCGTGCCGAACGCCGCTAAGGATCGCTGCAGCCCGATCCAAAATAACTTGTACTGATTTGCTATTACCCATTCCAGCCTGAATATCTGCGCTAATTTTTTCTGGACTCTCGGAGCGTGGGTTATCGCTAGTCAGAATGGTGTGATCGGCCAACTCCGCAGCAATCCCACCCATGAGCGGTCGCTTACTGGCATCACGATCACCGCCGCAACCAAAAATACACCACAGCTTTCCAGCTCGCTGGCTTGCGATGGGGCGCAATGTACTCAATACTTTTTCAAGTGCATCTGGTGTATGAGCATAGTCAACAATAACCAATGGGCCCGTGCTACGTGAGTTGCCGAGCACCATTTCCATTCTTCCGCTGACCGGCTTTAAGAGTGCTAAACGCTTGCCTGCCTCAAGCACATCCATGCCACTAGCCAATAGGCAAGCCCAGACTGCAAGGCAATTACTCAGATTAAAGTCCCCTACAACCGGAACATTGACTTCAGTCCTGCCATGGTCTTGCCATTCCAATACGCCCTGATAGCCATAATCTTTAAACTGCATGCCGCTGGAAAAAATAGGATGCAGTCGCTTACCGAATTTTTCAAAGCCGGCAATCGCCTTGCGGTCAACCGCGTAACCCCATACTTGGACGCCTGTCTTTGCCAACATCTGCATGGCTAATTCACGACCCAAAGGATCTTCCAAGTTAATGACTGCATTCTGTAAACCGGGGAACTGAAACAGACGAAATTTGACTGCTGCATATTCCGCCATACTGCCGTGGTAATCCAAATGATCTTGACTCAAGTTAGAAAACACAGCAGTGGTGAATTGGATACCATGAACGCGCCCCTGCTCTAATGCGTGCGAAGAGACCTCCATCGCAATGCACTTTGCATTGGAATCCAAAAGAACTTTGAGTTCGGTTTGTAAGCGCGCAGCATTTGGCGTGGTGTAGCCTGTTGCCTCTAAATGCCCTGGAAAACCAATACCTAAGGTACCGATTACAGCGGCACGTGACTTAGGACGATCTAAGGCTTGAGAAAGCCATTGCGTGATGCTCGTCTTCCCGTTTGTTCCAGTCACCCCAAACACCATCATTTGAGTGCTCGGCTTACCATACCATTCAGAGCAGATTGGCCCAGCATGGAGGTATAAATTCTCTAACGCAAAACACCGCGGATTATTTAAAGCTGGAAATTCTTCTAAATCCCTTGGGTCATAAATAACCGCAGTGACTCCAGCATCTAAAGCCTCTGCAATATAGGAGCGGCTATCCTGTATCGCAGCACCATGCCCTACCCGGTAAGCAAAAAAGACATCGCCCACCTTGATTTGCCGTGTATCGCTCACGATGCGCGCCGTTGGCAAAGCCAATCGCCGCAGATGATCGATGGCTTGTTCTGGCTTAATCAAGGTAACCATCATTGTGTTAACACGACGCGTTGAATTGGCGCTGCTGAACCGGGCTTAATTGCATCATCCCGCTGCACCATATTCTTAACTGTGCTATCCGGCGCAACATTCATCGCACGAAGCGTTTCAGAAACAATGGTTGAAAAAATAGGCGCCGCAACTTGGCCGCCATAGTAACCATTCGCAGTGGGCTCATCAACCATCACCGCCACCACAATCCGTGGGGCACTCATTGGCGCAATACCCGTGAAATAAGCTAAGTATTTATTAGTAGCATAGCCTTTGCCAGCAACCTTATGGGCCGTACCTGTTTTACCGCCAACGCGATAACCTTCAGCATGGGCTTTCAGCGCAGTGCCGCCCGGCTCCGTTACCGATTCCAGCATGCTACGCATCTCGATTGCTGTTTTTGCCGAGATAACGCGTGTACCGGGTTTGTAGTCTGGGCTATGTTCTATGGTGACTGGAACCAATTCACCATCGCGAGCGAAGATGGTATAGGCGCGAGCCATCTGAAAAAGGGATGTTGATATGCCATAGCCGAACGCAATCCGCGCTTGATCGGTTGGCATCCACTTTTGATGGGGATGTACTCGGCCCGCAACCGCTCCAGGAAATCCAACCTTAGGCGCCTGACCAAACCCAACGGCAGTAAAGAGGTCCCACATTTCGCTCGCTGGCATATTCATTGCCAACTTAGAGGTACCAATATTGCTGGATTTTTGGATCACCTCAGCCACCGTTAATGAGGGATAAGGGTGGGTATCAGTAATAGGCTTAGGCCCAACCAAATACTTGGCGCCGATCGCCATCACTGTATTGGGGTTCACTTGCCCCTTTTCCATCGCCAGCGCAACCGTGAATGGCTTAATGGTTGAGCCTGGCTCAAACGTATCGGTCATCACACGATTGCGTAACTGTTCACCACTTAATATTTTTCGATCGTTTGGGTTATAGCTTGGCCAATTAGCGAGCGCCAAGATTTCACCCGTCTGCACATTAATGACAACCGCTCCGGCCGCTTTGGCGCGATGCTTTTCAACCGCATCTTTCAATGCGTTGTAAGCAATGTATTGAATCTTGCTATCAACCGAGAGTTTTAAATCCTTACCGTTTTGCGGTAACTGCAAAACGCCCATATCTTCGACGATGCGCCCGAGGCGATCGACCACGACACGTCGCTTACCCGTACTCGCAGCCAAATCGTTTTCACGCGATAACTCCATCCCCTCTTGACCACGATCTTCGATATTCGTAAAACCAACTACGTGCGCCATTGCCTCGCCTTCGGGATAAAAGCGACGAAACTCATTATTTAATCCAATACCTGGAATTTCTAACTTGCGGATTTGCTGAGCTACTGCAGGATCAACCTGCCGCTTTAAGAAAACTTGGTTACGCTCATCTTTTAATTTCTTTCGAACATCAACTTCACGCATGTCGAGCAAGGCTGCAAGCTGCTTGATTTTTTCATCGGATAAATCTTTTGGAATCGTATCGTT
>JAIXPY010000010.1 GCA_027486025.1 Burkholderiaceae bacterium | reverse complement strand
GAAATGAAGTACTGCAATACATTCAAGCCTTCGCGGAAGTTCGCCGTAATTGGGGTTTCAATAATGGAGCCATCGGGCTTAGCCATCAAACCACGCATACCGGCAAGCTGACGAATCTGTGCTGCCGAACCGCGCGCGCCAGAATCGGCCATCATGTAGATGGAGTTAAAGGATTCTTGACGGGCTGTTTTGCCGTTGCGGTCGAGCACATCGACAAACGACAACTCATCCATCATGGCCTTACCGACTTGATCGCCCGCTGCACCCCAAATATCAACCACGTTGTTATAACGCTCTTGATTGGTTACAAGGCCCGACATGAACTGCTTGTCGTACTCTTTCACCTTGGTAGACGCTTCGGTAATGATGCGCTCTTTCGACGATGGAATCAGCATATCGTCAATTGCAATTGAGATACCAGCCTTTGTCGCCAAGCGGAAGCCAGACTGCAAGAGGCGATCAGCAAAGATCACCGTATCGCGCAATCCGCACTTACGAAAGGACGTATTAATCAGGCGTGAGATTTCTTTTTTCTTCAGCGGCTTGTTAATTTCCTCAAAAGACATGCCCTTAGGCAAAATCTCCGACAACATCGCGCGACCTACCGAGGTTTGATAAATCTTGGTCTTCTCAGCAAAACGGGCATCGCCCTCTGCCTTTTTATCAACAATCTCAAACTCGGTAATACGAACAGCAACGCGGGATGCGATTTCAACAACGCCTGCCTCATGCGCACGAATCACTTCAGTGATGTTGGCAAATACCATGCCCTCACCCTTGCCGTTAATCTTGTCGCGCGTGGCGTAATAAAGACCTAAAACTACGTCCTGTGAAGGAACGATGGAAGGTTCGCCATTGGCTGGGAACAATACGTTGTTCGATGCCAACATTAATGTGCGTGCTTCCATTTGCGCTTCGAGCGACAACGGAACGTGAACCGCCATTTGGTCACCGTCAAAGTCGGCGTTAAATGCCGCGCAGACGAGTGGGTGCAATTGGATCGCCTTGCCTTCAATCAGCATTGGCTCAAACGCCTGAATACCCAAACGGTGCAATGTAGGCGCACGGTTGAGCATGATTGGGTGCTCACGAATGACTTCTTCGAGAATGTCCCAAACGATTGGCGTCTGACTTTCAACTTCCTTCTTCGCTGCCTTAATGGTGGTTGCGATTCCCAAAGTCTCGAGCTTATTAAAAATGAAGGGCTTAAATAACTCCAAAGCCATCAATTTTGGCAAGCCGCACTGATGCAATTTCAATGTTGGGCCAACCACGATAACCGAACGGCCAGAGTAGTCAACGCGCTTACCGAGCAAGTTCTGACGGAAACGACCGCTCTTACCTTTAATCATCTCAGCCAAGGATTTGAGCGGACGCTTGTTGGCGCCAGTCATAGCCTTACCGCGACGACCGTTATCGAGCAATGAATCCACCGCTTCTTGCAGCATGCGTTTTTCGTTACGAACGATGATCTCGGGTGCGCGCAGCTCTAACAAACGCTTTAAACGGTTGTTACGGTTAATTACGCGACGATAGAGGTCGTTCAAATCAGAGGTAGCGAAGCGGCCGCCATCGAGTGGCACCAATGGGCGCAACTCAGGTGGCAATACTGGCAATACCTCCATGATCATCCAGTCAGGCTTAATGCCGGAGGTCTGGAACGCTTCGAGCACTTTTAAGCGCTTGGCGTATTTCTTGATCTTGGCATCGCTACCAGTTGCTTTTAAATCAGCACGAATGGTTTCTACTTCGCGGTCAATATCAATGCCGCGCAAGAGATCACGAATGCCTTCCGCGCCCATGATGGCGGTAAATGCACCGTCACCGTACTCTTCTGTCTTAGCGTAATACTCATCTTCAGACATGATCTGACCGCGCTTCATCGCGCCTTCAGGCGTCATGCCAGGATCAACTACGACATAGGCTTCAAAGTAGAGAACGCGCTCGATGTCCCGTAAGGTCATATCGAGAACCATGCCCAAACGGGATGGCAAGGACTTCAAGAACCAAATGTGGGCAACTGGGGCCGCCAACTCAATGTGGCCCATGCGCTCACGACGTACCTTAGCGAGGGTTACTTCAACACCACACTTCTCGCAGATAACGCCACGGAACTTTAAGCGCTTGTACTTGCCGCATAAGCACTCGTAGTCTTTGGTTGGTCCAAAAATCTTGGCGCAGAACAAACCATCACGCTCGGGCTTAAAAGTCCGGTAGTTGATGGTTTCTGGTTTGCGTACTTCACCAAAAGACCATGAGCGAATTTTCTCAGGAGATGCGAGGCCAATCTTGATGACATCAAACTGCTCATCACCCTGCGTTTGCTTAAATAAATCGAGCAATGCTTTCATATCAGTTGCGCTCCATGTCAATGTCAATACCCAACGAACGGATTTCTTTTACCAGTACGTTGAAGGATTCGGGCATGCCAGCATCAATCGTGTGCTCGCCCTTGACGATGTTTTCGTATACCTTAGTACGGCCTGCGACGTCATCGGACTTCACTGTCAGCATTTCCTGCAAGACATAGGAAGCACCGTATGCTTCGAGGGCCCAGACTTCCATCTCACCAAAGCGCTGACCACCAAACTGCGCTTTACCACCGAGAGGCTGCTGTGTTACCAAGGAGTATGGTCCGGTTGAACGGGCATGCATCTTGTCATCCACTAAGTGGTGGAGCTTCAAGACGTGCATGACACCAACCGTAACTGGGCGCTCAAACTGATCGCCAGTACGGCCATCGCACAGAATCATCTGTTGACGCGATGGAGTCATTTTGAGGGACTCTGCAACATCAGCAGGATAGGCCAGCTCCAACATGCGGCCGATTTCTGATTCGGTTGCGCCATCAAACACCGGCGTAGCAAATGGCAAGCCCTGGCGTAAATTCTCAGCCAGCACTGTAATTTGCTCGTCCGTAAAGTTATCGATGTCTTCGATACGGCCGGTCTCGTTGTAAAGCTGCTTGAGGAACTTGCGTAGCTCAGCCTGCTTTACGTGTTCTTTGACCATCGCATCGATGCGCTTACCAATACCCTGAGCAGCCCAACCTAAATGGGTTTCCAGAATCTGGCCCACGTTCATGCGGGACGGTACGCCAAGTGGATTGAGGACAATGTCAACTGCACGGCCATCGGCCATAAATGGCATGTCTTCCGCTGGCGCAATCTTAGAGACCACACCTTTGTTACCGTGACGGCCTGCCATCTTGTCGCCAGGCTGCAGACGACGCTTAACAGCCAAGTACACCTTAACCATCTTGGTTACGCCAGGCTGTAAATCATCGCCTTGCGTGAGCTTGGTACGCTTTTCTTCAAAAGCCTCATCAAACTGTTTACGCTTAGCTTCGATCGACGACTTAATTGCTTCTACTTGAGTAGCAACATCGTCGTCTGCTGGACGAATATCAAACCAATGGTATTTATCCAAGTCGCCAAGGTAAGCCTTGTCAATCTTGGTGCCTTTAGCTAATTTCTTAGGGCCGCCATTGGCTACTTTGCCAATGAGCAACTTTTCTAAACGCATGAAGGCATCGCCCTCAACAATACGCAGCTGGTCATTTAAGTCCAAGCGGTAACGCTGCAGCTCTTCCTGAATAATCGACTGAGCACGGACATCGCGCTCAATACCTTCACGGGTAAAGACCTGAACGTCGATCACTGTACCAATCATTCCGGAAGGAACGCGCAGGGATGTGTCTTTTACATCCGAGGCCTTCTCACCGAAAATAGCGCGCAGCAACTTCTCTTCTGGTGTGAGGGTGGTTTCGCCTTTTGGCGTTACTTTACCAACCAGAACGTCACCTGCTTCGACTTCAGCGCCGATATAGACAATACCGCTCTCATCTAAGCGGGAGAGTTGTGACTCTGCCAAATTAGAAATATCGCG
>JAIXPY010000120.1 GCA_027486025.1 Burkholderiaceae bacterium | reverse complement strand
GGCAAAACAAGCTCTGCTTCTGCTTGGCTTAACTCCAGGCGGGAGAGGTGCGCTATGCGCTGAACATCATCAAGTTTCATGGGGCGCTAGGGTATCATTGATCTGTATTTTCATTAACTCTACTATTTTCCCACTTCCATTATGTTTGGTTTTTTTCGCAACTATTTTTCAAATGACCTGGCGATCGATTTAGGTACCGCCAACACCCTAATTTACATGCGTGATCGGGGTATTGTGCTTGATGAGCCGTCGGTCGTTGCAATTCGCCAAGAAGGCGGCCCCAGTGGCAAAAAAACCATCTTGGCTGTGGGCACTGAGGCCAAAGCCATGCTCGGACGTGTTCCAGGCAATATTGAAGCCATTCGCCCCATGAAAGACGGCGTTATTGCCGACTTTACGATTACCGAGCAGATGCTCAAGCAGTTCATCAAGATGGTGCATGAAAGTAAATTGCTGCGCCCCAGTCCACGCATCATTATTTGCGTGCCTTGTGGCTCAACCCAAGTCGAGCGTCGCGCGATTCGCGAATCTGCTCTAGGCGCAGGTGCATCACAAGTGTTTTTGATTGAAGAGCCAATGGCTGCAGCGATTGGTGCGGGGCTGCCCGTATCCGAAGCGGCCGGCTCCATGGTGGTAGATATTGGTGGTGGCACAACCGAAGTGGGCGTGATGTCTCTCGGCGGTACTGTTTACAAAGGCTCTGTCCGCGTTGGCGGCGATAAGTTTGATGAAGCAATTACCAATTACATTCGCCGCAACTATGGCATGCTGATTGGCGAACAAACTGCTGAGCTCATCAAGAAAACCATCGGCTCTGCATTCCCAGGCGCTGAAGTGCGCGAGATGGAAGTCAAGGGTCGCAACTTAGCCGAAGGTATTCCGCGCAGCTTCACAGTGACAAGCAACGAAATCCTCGAAGCCCTCACCGACCCCCTCAACCAAATTGTCACGGCAGTCAAAGCTGCTTTGGAGCAAACCCCGCCTGAGCTGGCATCTGATATTGCGGAGCGCGGCGTTATGCTCACCGGCGGCGGCGCACTCTTGCGCGACCTCGATCGCCTGTTAATGGAAGAGACGGGCTTGCCCATTCATGTGGCTGAGGATCCATTAACGTGCGTTGCTCGCGGTTGTGGCATCGCCTTAGAACGCATGGACAAGCTAAGTGGAGTCTTCTCGCAAGAGTAAGTCGACCTTAGTCAGATAAGGTCTTGCAACACAGCGCCCCACCCCTCTTCAAGCAGGGCATACCCGCTCTAGTCAAACTCATTGTTTGCCTGTCCATCAGCGCTGCCTTGATGTTGATTGACTTCCGCTTTAAGACCATTGATCTCGTGCGTGACTCCATCAATCTGGGCTTGCGCCCATTGGAATACATCATGCAGTTGCCGCGCAATTTGTTTACTGCGAGTGACTCTTACTTCACGACGCGCTCTACCTTGGCCATTGAGAACGCCGAGCTAAAACAACGGCAAAGCGAGCTAACACTGCTTGCGAATCAGTCCGAATTACTCCGCGCAGAAAACCAAAACTTGCGTGAACTTTTAAGTCTACAGAAAGAAGTTGCTTACAAAACGATCCCGGTTGAAATTCTCTACAACCCAAGCAATCCCATTTCACAGCGCGTGGTCATTGATCGCGGCGCAGAAGATGGCTTAAAGCTGGGCAACCCCATTGCCAGCGACGCAGGTATTTTGGGTCAAGTGGTCCGCCTGTATGCGGGCTCTGCCGAAGTTTCACTACTGGAGGATCGAGACTTTGCCGTTCCCGTGCAAGTCGCACGCAACGGCCTGCGTGCAGCCGTCTTTGGTACTGGGCGCGGAAATTTACTGGAGCTGCGCTACCTGCCGGTGGCGAGTGATTTAGAGGTGGGCGACGTCCTACTTACTTCGGGAATCGATGGCACCTACCCGCCCGGTTTTGCGGTCGCCATGATTACGCGCATCGAACGCAATGTGGATAAAAATACAGCGAACGTCTTTTGTACACCGGTAGCAGGCATTAATCGAAACCGTCAGGCGCTCGCCCTTTTGTATGACCCCCAATGGGATGCTAAGCCCAGCGCAGGGACCCCAGAAAATGCACCCGGTCGACGCAAAACCCGTACGCGAGGCATGCCATGATTGATTTTCAAAGTGGCTACATTCTGCGCCCGGTTAACCCAATATTTATCTTCGTCAGCCTGTTTTGCGCATTGCTCCTTAATTTATTACCGCTGGGCAATCATGCCTGGGTTCCGGATTGGCTGATCATCTGCATTGTGTTTTGGAACATCCACCAACACCGCTATGTTGGCGTAGTGTGGGCATCGCTCCTTGGGCTGGCGATGGACGTGCATAACTCCGACTTACTTGGTTTGCACGCCTTCAGTTATGCCTTGGTTGCCTATCTTGCTGTGGCGTGGCATCGCCGCATCAGCTCATTGCAGGTTTATGCACAGGCCCTGCATGTATTACCTATATTTATGTTGGTGTCGATTTTCCCAGTGCTGGTCCATTGGCTTTTAACAGGATCGATCTACTGGTGGGGCCTGGGAGGCGTCCTGCAAGGCGTGATTGAGGCTGCATTGTGGCCTGTTGCAACGAAGCTATTGCTTGCACCACAACGACGTCCAATCGACATTGATCACAATCGTCCGCTCTAGTCTCTGAGCTAACTGCAATGGCATCATTCAAAAAATCAGACCTTTCCTCATTTCAGGACCGCACTCGGATTGCCATTCTTTTTGTCACTGTTTGTTTTGTTCTTTTATTAAGTCGCCTAGTTTGGCTGCAAATCATCAATCATGGCAAGTACTCCACCTTAGCCGAAAATAATCGCATTGCCATTGTTCCTGCGCCAGCCATGCGGGGGCTATTGATTGATCGCAATGGGATTGTGATCGGTAGAAATTATTCTGCGCTGACCTTAGACGTCAACGTGAGCGAAATTGAGAGCAGTGTCGATAAGTTAATCGATGATCTTTCCGAGATTATCGCCATCAGTCCACGCGATCGCCGTAACTTTAAGCGCTCGCTAGAAGATGCTCGCAATATGGGGACATTCCCGTTGCGATCGATGCTGAATGAGGTTGAGACGGCACGCTTTATGGCAAACCGCTATCGCTTTCC
>JAIXPY010000074.1 GCA_027486025.1 Burkholderiaceae bacterium | reverse complement strand
CTATGGTTTAATCTTGATATGGTAAGCCCTTCTTCCCCAAATCACCCAAAAGGCTTCGGCCGGATTGCGCTTGTTGGCAAATACCAGGCGGATGGCATTGCGGATCATTTGCACGAACTGGCCAAGCTGGCACTGGGACGTGGATGCGAGGTCTTTCTCGAGGCTGAAACCGCAAAAAATACCCAGATTAATGACTATCCCCATAAAAAGGTAGAGGACTTTGCCGGCTCGATCGATTTGGCCATTGTGCTGGGTGGTGACGGCACCATGCTAGGCATTGGGCGTCAGCTTGCGGGTAGCAAAGTACCTTTGGTAGGCGTTAACTTGGGTCGCCTTGGTTACATGACTGATATTCCAATTCAGGATGTCAAACCCGTGCTTACCGAAATCATGGCAGGCCACTATGAAGCCGATGAGCGCACCCTGCTCGATGCCGTTGTTCTGCGCGACGGCCAAGTGATTAATCGTGCACTCGCTTTAAACGACGTGGTTGTCAACCGCTCCGGAATATCCGGCATGGTGGAGTTGGCAGTCAAGGTCAATGACTCGTTTATGTACAACCAGCGCTCCGATGGTTTGATTGTATCTACACCAACAGGATCCACTGCATATGCACTATCCGCAGGAGGTCCCATCTTGCATCCCCGAGTTGCAGGTATTTTGCTCGTACCAATTGCGCCACACGCTCTCTCCAATCGACCCATCGTCTTGCCGCAAGATGCCAAAACCAGCATTGAGGTTATCAGCGGCCGCGAGGTCATCGTCAACTTTGATATGCAATCCTTAACCCATCTACAAGTAGGCGATCGGGTTGAGGTGCGCCAGTCCGATAAAACCATTTCTTTATTGCATCCCCGCGGTCACAGTGACTACAGAACTTTGCGTGAGAAGCTACATTGGAATGAGTATCCATCGACATTCTGAATCTCCTTTATTTAGTACTCTAGATCCATGCTGCAAACCATAGCCCTTCGCGACTTCGTCATCGTCGACGCACTTGAGCTTGATTTCACATCGGGGTTTACGGTACTGACCGGCGAAACCGGTGCAGGCAAGTCCATCTTGCTCGATGCACTTGGCCTGGTTTTAGGTGAGCGCGCCGACAGCAGTCAAATCCGAGAAGGTTGCAATCGCGCTGAGATTAGCGCCCTCTTCCAAATTGATTCTGACGCGCAAGCAGCCATCGCCGCCTGGCTTGATGAGAATGGCTTTCCCAGTGAAGATAAGGGCGAAAGTCTTTTTTTAAAACGCATTGTCGAGAGCAATGGACGGAGTCGTGCCTTTATTAATGGCAGCGTTGCCACGCTCACGCAACTGCGGGAAGCAGGCGATCAATTGGTAGACATCCACGGCCAACATGCCCATCAGCTCTTACTCAAGGGGGGCGCGCAGCGTGACCTTCTCGATCGGCACGCTGGCCTAAGCGCACTGGTGAGCGATGTCAGCAAGGCCTTTCGGGCGGCACATGACTTACGCAAGCAACTCGCCCAAGCAGAGAATGCGGGTCAGGATCTTGCCCGTGAGCGTGAGCGCCTCGAGTGGCAGCTGGATGAGTTAACGGAACTGGCGCCCATTACTGGAGAGTGGCTTACGATCCAAAGTGACCATAGCCGATTAGCCAATGCAGCAAAAATTATTAGCGGCTGTCAGGAGTCAATCACGATCTTGAGTGAATCCGATCATTCGGTTGATTCCTCTCTGTCCAAGATGAATGCAGTGATGCAGGACTTGCTCGAACACGACCCCAATTTAAAAGACATTGCAGATGCACTCGAGTCGGCACAAATTCAGGTGGATGAAGCCGTGCATAGCCTGAACCGCTATTTGCAAAAGTTAGACCTCGATCCAGAGCGCTTAGCCCAGCTCGAGGTTCGCATGCAGAATTTACATAGTGCTGCGCGCAAATACAAAGTCGATGCCGATGCCTTGCCGCAACTGCTGACCGATACCGCAGACCACTTGCGCGCCTTAACGGCTGCACAAGACATTGAGGCACTTCGCAGCAAAGTAAAGCAAGCAGAAGAGGTCTATCTCAAAGCGGCAAAGCAGCTGTCACAAAAACGCAGCAAAGCAGCTGCTCAGCTCAGCAAGGAAGTTACTTTAGCAATGCAAGATTTATCCATGGCGGGTGGCCAACTGGAGATTGCCCTTCTTCCTCTGCCGGAAGGTGGATCGAGCGGCCTTGAGCAAATCGAATTTCAGGTGGCAGGTCATGCAGGTAGCACTCCGCGCTCCCTTGCCAAAGTGGCTTCTGGCGGCGAACTTGCCCGCATTAGCTTAGCCATCAGCGTCATTACCAGCAAGGCCTCCTTTACGCCTACCTTAATATTTGATGAAGTCGATGCCGGCATTGGTGGCGCCGTTGCCGAAACAGTCGGAAAACTACTGCGTCAACTGGGTGAATCGCATCAAATTATCTGCGTAACCCACCTGCCCCAAGTTGCAGCCCAAGGCAATCATCACCTCAAAGTCAGCAAATCCCAAGCGGGCAATACAACCCTCTCACAGGTCAGCGTGCTGGGTCGCAATGAGCGCGTGGAAGAAATCGCCCGCATGCTCGGCGGCGCAACCATTACAGATACGACGCGGCGCCATGCCCGTGAACTGCTAGAACAAAATTAAATTGCTTTGTTTCGCTAGGGCAACGATGTTATTCGTTCGATGTATCTTGAAAAATGGATTCCCACAAGGCACTGACTGCGGTGCGCGCCTGTAATAGGTCGGGATGCAGACTCAAATCAACTCGGGTTTTCTCAGCCCCATCTAAGCGCAATCGGTGCTGCTGTTCGCGTAACAGACGGTAGGCATCGGCTACTGCAAGGGCAGATTCCTTTGGAATCAATCCTGCGTTCGAAGCAATACCTAACAATGCAATGTTCCCCAAATTACCAATCAGTGCAGGATGCTGGTGTGCATAAGCCAATATCAAAAATTGCACGATAAACTCAATATCAACCATACCGCCCGCATCATGCTTTAAGTCAAATTGACTGCTGGGGTTGGGGTGTCCAGCATGCACTTTACGACGCATACCTAGAATCTCTAAACGCAAGGCGGCAACGTCACGGACCTGACTCAACACATCGGAGCGAATGGCATCAAACTGTGGCGCCACCTGGAGATTGCCGGCAGCAAATCGGGCTCGCGTTAAGGCTTGATGCTCCCACACCCAGGCCGCATTGTCACCTTCCCGAAATTGATACTTACGAAATGAATCGAGGCTCGTAACCAAAAAGCCGGCGGAGCCATTGGGCCGCAAGCGGGTATCGATTTCAAAAAGAGTGCCTGCAGCAGTGTGCGTGGTCAACCAATTAATCATGCGCTTGGCCAGCAATGAGAAAACCTCTTGCGCCGGGAAATGCGCTGCATCAGTTTGAGCTTCTTTTTCATCGTATAGAAAAACCAAATCCAAATCCGATGCGTATCCCAACTCCTTGCCACCCAATTTGCCATACGCAATCACGGCAAATGATGGAAGGGCTAGATCTAAATCAAATTTCTTGGCCACGCCCAGCCAAATCCGTTCAAAGCTCGCCTGCAGAATTAAATCAGCCAAGGCAGATAGGCGATCACTGACCGCTTCAACGCTCAAAGGCTTGGCGATGCCTATTCCCAAATCAGCCAACAGCGTAATAAAGGTTTCGGTATGGTGGGTCACCCGCAAAATATCCATGGCGTGCTCGGCTGCACCATCCCCATCCGCCAGAGCGTCATCGAGGCGCATATCCAAATCGGCCTTAATACCCTTCCAATAGGCCTCGGGGTGATTGACGAGTTCGGATTCGGAACGCGTGGCGAGTAGGTAATCCAGCAAATGGGGATGACGACTTAAGTAGCTTGCACCCCATTGCGAAGCCTGCAATAAAGCCAAAATATTATGCAAGGCGCTGGGGTACTCGGCCAATATGGACAGGTAGGCGCTACGCCGCGCAATCGCCTCCAAGAGATCAAAGAAGCGCAGCAAGGTTTGGTCTGCTACCGCAGGATCAATGGTGTCGTGCTCTAACTGCTCTGTCGCCTTACAAATCAGATTATTAAAGATGTGTCGGCTTTTTTCTGGCAAGCTGCGCTGTTTTGAACTTTCCAACCAAGTTTGCCAACGCTGGCAGGCTTCTGGATAGCGATCACCATTGGGCTGCCAATCGGATGCAATCGATTCGGTATCGAGGCGCGTTTTATCGTCCAGCACAAAGGCTTTTTCAAATAAGCGTGCAACCCGATCTTGCTGGCGCGTGAGCTCGTCTAGGAATGCCGATAAAGTCGCCTCAGACTTTTCATCTGGCCCAGCCATCGCCTCCGCTAAGCGCGCTCGAGATTCCGCCTCTTCAGGAAAATAGTGGGTTTGCTGGTCTTCCCATAACTGAATACGGTGCTCAAGGCGGCGCAGAAAAACATAAGCCTCGCTTAAATCACGCACCTCATTCTCTGGCAATAGATTCTGCTGGGCTAACAACTGCAAGACTTGCAAGGTCGGTCTAATTCGAAAGCGTGGATCTGTACCGCCACGCATCAATTGAAACATTTGCGCTAAAAATTCAATTTCACGAATACCGCCTCGTCCTAGCTTGATATCGTGGGATCTGCCGTGGCGATTGGCGCTGCGTTTTTCTGCCTCACGTTGTATCTGCGTGTGCAAATCCCGAATCGCTGCGATCACACCGTAATCCAAGTGGCGTCGATAGACAAACGGGCGTATGAGTTGATCCAATGCTTTTTCACAGCGGCCATGGTCGGCCGAGCCTGCTAGCGGATAAATCAATCGCCCTTTGATCCAGGCATAACGCTCCCACTCGCGGCCTTGTACTGTCAAGTACACCTCAAGCATATCTAAGCTGCATACCAATGGACCGGAGTCACCATTGGGGCGCAAACGCATATCCACCCGGAAGACAAAGCCATTAGCATCGTGCTCAGAGATGATCTTAATTAAGCGTTTGCCCATCCGCGTAAACCACTCGTGATTCGACAGGCTTTTTTCACCGCCTTGGGTCTCGCCCTCATACTCGTAGAGAAAAATCAAGTCGATGTCGGACGATAGATTGAGCTCATAACCACCGAGCTTACCCATGCCAACCACCATCAGCGGGACCTCACAATTGGCTTCAGAAGACCATGGAACACCAAAACGTGCCTTTAAGTCGGTACGGATTGCCTCCAAGGCTATTGCGACGGTTTGCTCAGCAAATACACTCAGCGCCTGTGTAACCTCAGCCAATGGCGCTTGCCCAGTGAGGTCACGTAGGCCCAAGCAAAGCATTAATTTCTGACGGGCTAAACGTAGCTCTGTCATTAGCTTTAATTCGTCCAATTCCGGCTCAGCGGCGATGCCTTGCGCTGGCTCAAGCAGGGCCTTGATCGCCGCCAAGTTAACCGGTTGGCCTTGATGCTCCGCAAGCCACGGAGCCCAATCAGGACGAGCCTGAAGCCAGCGGCTAGCAAATACAGAATGCCGCTTCAAAAAGTCGATTTGATGATCAAACGAGGCCATACCGAATCATAGCTATTCTTGAGTGGGGTGACGGATAATAGGGTTTATGTTTGG
>JAIXPY010000171.1 GCA_027486025.1 Burkholderiaceae bacterium | reverse complement strand
GAGTAGGCCCCATCATCGATCCCTATGGCGGTCAAAAGGATATTCAAGCCAAGGTATTCCGCCATGTTTCCGCTGCATTTGCAGAAGACCCGCTGCGTTTATTGCGCATTGCTCGGTTTGCTGCGCGCTTTCCAAACTTTACGATTGCAGCTGAAACACAAGAGGCGCTGCGCGCCATTGTGCAGTCGGGTGAGCTATCGGCACTATCACTTGAGCGTGTCTGGCAAGAGCTCGATCGCGGTATGCGTTCGGCAGATCCGCTGCGCATGCTTGAAGTTCTTTTAGAGACTGGCGCTGCAGAGCAATTTTTGCCGCAGCCCTTGATTGCAGTTTGCAAGAGTCCACAACTCAAAAAACAATTGGCGAGTGACCTTGATTTGTTAGTAGCAAACAAAGTAGCAGACGTCGATTCCGTTTGTGCCGTGCTATTGGCCGATCTCAGTGAAGACGCTATTCGGCAATGGTCCGAAACCACCCGTATGCCACATGGCACCCGCGATTTTGCTGAGCTATTCTCAGCGCTGAAAAAACGCGTGACACAGCAAGGCTATAGCGCAGGTGACATTTTGGCTTGGTTTAACCGAGCTGATGCGTGGCGTAAGCCCGAGCGTGCAGAGAAATTAATCGCACTGGCCGGTGTGTTGGGTTTTCAGGTGCAGCGGATCAGCGCTGGCCTAGGAGCAGCGCTGGCCATCGATAGCCAAGCTGTTATTCAGCGCCTTTCGGCAGCAGAGCAGCAACAAGGTGAACGCATTCGCTCCGCAATCGATGCCGCACGATTACAGGCTGTGGAAGCGGTTACGGCCACCTAACCCTGGAAGCATATCTAGCGAGAGTCCGGGCAGATTCTTTTTGAATGCAAAGACTTTAAACAACTCGCCCATTTCTGCTTCCGATAACAATTTTTGTAAGGCATTGGAAACCGGTAAAAAAGCAGTCGCGTTAGCCGGATCCATTTTTTCTAAAACCAAATCACCAATACCTGCTTCTAATAAGAAGTTACCTTGATTGTTGAAATAGATTTCGTCCGCTCCAGCAGTAAGGGCTGCGCTCGAAATGGATGACCACTCCACATGACTCGTTAGGTCGCATAGACCCGGCAGATAGAGTGGATCTGTAATGGTATGGTGGCGGTGGTGGGCCATCAATGTCCCTTGCTCACGCTGCGGATGAAAAAACTCGCTCGCCGGAAATCCGTAATCCAGCGTAATAAAGAGACCGCTCCTTAGTGCCTGCGTTAAGGCCCTAATCCACCCCACACTTTGTGGGTTGATTTCGGTGGTGTAGCCTTCAGCGAAGGAGTGGGTCAGGAGATAGTCTGGTAATAATTGCCGATCGACTACGGACCCGATCTCTAAAGCAAGGGCGCCATTACTAATGGCTACCCCTTGTTGGTGCCATTCTCCGTTTTGGTAAACAATGCGTTCGCACGGTATTGCATCAAGCACTTCATTTGCAATGATGACGCCCTCAAATTCACTTGGAAGGGCGCTGAGCCAGTCGATTGCGGTTAAGCACTGCAGATCGTTTTTTGTTTCTTCTAACAAGGTGCGCTGGCGCTGCGCTAAATCGGGAGCGATTTCGAGAATGCCATAGTGGTCCAAGGGAAATTCGAGCTCACTTAGGCGACCAAGGATGGACGCAGCCAACTTCCCTGTTCCGGCGCCAAACTCAAGAATGCGGGTTGGCTTGCCTTGAGATCGGAAGGCCTCTAAGACCGGAAGGATGGCATTCGTCAGGGCCGTGCCAAAAAAAGGACTGATTTCTGGGGCGGTAGTGAAGTCCCCACCACTTCCCAATTTATGGGCGCCAGCACTGTAGTAGCCACTGCCCGCTTGGTAAAGGGCCATCTCCATGTAGCGCGAAAAAGGCAAGTAACCCCCATGGGATGCGACTTCTAGGGCAATTTCTGCGCTCAAGCGCGCACTATGCGCTTTTTCGGTGTCGGTCAAGGTAATATCCATAACTCGCTAGTCTAAGAGAAAAACGTGAATTCAAGTTCTGCCTCCGCACCCAAGATCAAAAAATGCGTTTTGGTCACTGGCGCTGCAAAGCGCGTGGGGCAGGCTATTGCCATTCATTTTGCAGAACAAGGCTGGGATGTGGCCGTTCACTATGGGCAGTCAAAAACAGAAGCCGATGAAACGGTTGCCGCGATTCAGAAATTGGGCGCAAGGGCAATGGCATTTCAAGCTGATTTAGCCAGCGAATCAGAACTTACTGCGCTGTTTCACGCTGTTACAGCCAATCTCGGCGCGCTGGATTGCATCGTCAATAGCGCCTCACAGTTTGAGTATGACCGGGCTAGTGCAGAGCCTGAGCTTATTAATGCCGCTTTTTTTCAGAAGATGATGCAAGTGAATGTCTTAGCGCCAGTCTTATTGGCGCAGCTTCTCTACCGACAGCAAAAATCCAAAGCAGTGGATCCTTCCTCTACTGGCGATATTCCAGCGGTGATCCAGTTACTTGATCAAAAGCTGATTAATCTCAATCCCGATTATTTTTCATACACCCTATCGAAGGGCGCGCTGGAGTATGCGAGTCAGATGATGGCGATGGATTTCGCCCCGTATCTGCGCGTGGTTGGATTGGCGCCCGGCATTTCCTTGCCATCTGGACCACAGTCTGAGGAAGGCTTTAAGGCCGCCCATACAATGACGCCATTAAAGCGCTCATCCACTCCAATCGATATTGCGAAGACAGCTTTTTTTATTGCAGAGTCAAATGCGATTACGGGTACAACGATTTTCGTCGATGGAGGGCAGCATTTAATGCCTTCATCACGCGATGTTATGTTTAAAACTGAATAGGCTTTACAGAATGCTAGATGCGATGCAGCACCCCTCCTTGCTCGATTGCCGCCGTTTGTTTCTGCGGGATTATGAGATTTATATCAATATCGGTGTGCATGACTTTGAGAAAAAAGCAGAGCAGCGCGTCATTCTGAATATTGACCTATACATTCCGTTTGCGCTCAACACGCCTACAAAAGATACCTTGGATGAGGTGCTCGATTACGACTTCATGCGCGAGACCATTCGGACCAGGGCCCAGAAAGGCCACATCCATTTACAAGAAACGCTCTGCGACGACATTGTTGCTGCCATGCTGGCTCACCCCAATGTGAAAGCCGTCCGCGTCTCTACTGCTAAGCCTGATGTCTATTCTGACTGTCACTCGGTGGGCGTCGAGGTGTTTCGTATTAAAGATTCCTTACGGTAAGGTAAGTTTGTGAGCGATCCACGTAAAGCCGCGTTTGAAGAAAACAAACTCGAGAAAAAACTATCTCGCTTAGTTGGCCAGGCGATTGGTGACTTTGGCATGATCGAGGATGGTGACAAAGTCATGGTCTGTGTCTCTGGCGGAAAAGACAGCTACGCCATGCTCGATATTCTGCTCAAGCTGCGCGAGCGGGCACCAATTCAGTTTGAAATCGTTGCGGTGAATTTAGACCAGAAGCAACCCAACTTTCCAGCTGAAACACTGCCGAACTATTTAAGCTCTTTAGGTGTGCCATTTCACATTGAAGAGCAAGATACCTACAGTATTGTGAAGCGCGTGATTCCGGAGGGTAAGACAACCTGCGGTTTATGCTCACGCTTACGGCGCGGTATTTTGTATCGGGTTGCCGATGAATTGGGCGCAACGAAGATTGCCCTGGGCCATCACCGCGACGATATCCTTGAAACCTTATTGCTCAATCTATTTTATGCCGGCAAATTAAAGGGGATGCCGCCCAAGTTGCGATCCGACGACGGAAAGCACATCGTGATTCGGCCACTCGCCTATGTTCCGGAAAAACTACTTGAGCGGTACGCTGAAGATATGCAGTTCCCCATCATTCCCTGCGATTTGTGTGGCAGCCAGCCCAACCTGCAGCGCGGCGCGATGAAGCAAATGCTGCGCGACTGGGAAAAGAAACACCCAGGCCGGGTAGAAAATCTCTTTCGGGCGATGCACCACAT
>JAIXPY010000134.1 GCA_027486025.1 Burkholderiaceae bacterium | reverse complement strand
TGAAGTTATTGATGTTTACGGGCGAGCGTAACGGCACACTCGATTCAGCTGCCCTGCTCTCACGCAACATTCCAATTGCATGTACTCCTAGTGGACCTTCAAAAGCAACGACTGCCGAATTAACCTGGGCACTCATACTGGCAGCCTCAAAGCGCTTAGCAGAGCAAAGTGCATTGCTAGCTAGTGGCGGTTGGCGCGATGCCCATTCTGTATTGCCGATGCTCTCCGGGCAACGCCTCGGCATCCTGGGTTTAGGTGGGATTGGTAGCCGGGTTGCGCGGGTGGGTCGTGCGTTTGGCATGGAAGTCGTTTGCTGGAGTCCCAAAATGACCCCAGAGCGCGCTGCTGCTGAGAATGCAATATCCGTTAGCATGGATGAGCTATTGAGTACTTCTAAAGTAGTGAGCGTGCATTTGGTGGCTGGGCCAGGTAGTAAAGGCCTCATCGGCGCCGATCAGTTAGCGCTGATGCGCCCCGATTCGATTTTGGTCAATACCTCACGCTCATCCCTGATTGCAATGCCGGATTTATTAAATGCCCTCAAGAAAGGCACACCTGCACAAGCGGCGATTGATGTGTTCGATATTGAGCCACTACCGTTAGCTGATCCGCTTCGCAATACGCCCAACCTGTTAGTCACTCCGCATTTGGGCTTTGTGGCTGAACCCATTTTTGCCGCATTTGCTAAAGGCATTACAGAAACGCTGGGCGCATGGCTTGATGGGAGGCCACTGCCCCAGCCGTATAAGCCCTAAGCGATTGTTCGATCGTGACTGGACGCATTAAGAAAAAACAGATTCAGGCTGAACGTAGTAATTTCATAGCACTTCAGCCAGAAGACCTTATTTGCCCACTGTGCGATAGGGCAATTCCCAAGCTGCAACGCGACGAACACCACCTCATTCCCAAGTCTCATGGCGGTCGCCTTACCGCTGTACTGCACCGCATTTGCCACCGACAAATTCATGCGGTTTTTACTGAAACCGAGCTAGCCCGCCAATACCACTCCATTGAGCTCCTAAAACAGCAGGAAGAGATGGTGGGCTTTATCGCATGGGTTCGTTTAAAGCCCGATGATTTTTTTGAGCGCACGCGCAAAAGCCGTCGATTAAAAACGGCTTAATGTCCTTACTAGATTCCTGATTTATGATGGGAATCTATTCAATCAAGGTATCCATTCGCTTTGTCAATTAATCGGTCTATTTTTCGCGCCTGGATCAAAGTCAGCCTATGCCTAGGTCTGGCATTTAGCTGCTCTGGCATGGCTCAGCCAGCCGAATCAAAAGTGACGGTTGGATCAAAACGGTTTACCGAGAGTTATGTGCTGGGTGAGATCATCAATCTATCCTTGCGTGATGCCGGTGTTCAATCGATTCATCGCCAAGGACTTGGCAATACCGCAATCGTCCTAAAAGCCCTCACCACCGGGCAAATTGATATTTACCCTGAATACACTGGCACTATTGTGCGCGAGATACTAAAGCGACCCGAGTCTGCCGTTTCGCTTGCTGATCTCAATAGCATGCTGGCGCCTATGGGGCTTAAAGTGGCGATACCGCTGGGCTTTAATAATTCCTACGCCTTGGCCATGAAGGCGGATCGAGCCAATGCCTTGGGTATCAAAAAAATCAGTGATATTACCAAGTTGACCCCGGAGCAACAATCGAAGCTGCGCATTGCCCTCTCCCCTGAATTTAAGACGCGAATGGATGGATGGCCTGCCCTAGTCAAAGGCTATAAGCTCACGATCCAGCCTCAGCGCGTTTTAGAACATGGTTTAGCGTATGGCGCCCTCGCCCGTGGTGATGTCGATATTGTCGATGCGTACACGACTGATGCGGCCATTGAGAAGCAAAGCTTAGTCTTACTGGAGGATGATCGGCAGGCATTTCCGCGTTACGACGCAGTACTTCTAATGCGCTCTGATTTTGATGAAAAGCCCCTGCAAAACTTAACCAACCGTCTAAATGAAGCAGCGATGGCAAAACTGAATGGGCAAGCCGAAGCGGGCGCTAATTTTGAACAAGTGGCGAGAACCTTTTTGAATTCCGCATCCGCTCAAGAGGGGAATGCATCGACTTCTGCTCGTTTTTTTAAGCTCCTCTTTGGGCCTGATTTTTTTACTGCACTACGAGACCATGTGCTGTTGGTCGTCATCTCGTCGACGCTCGCCCTCCTCGTTGGCATTCCCTTGGGTGTTCTAGCGCAGCGCCGCCCGCGTTTTGCAGTATGGATACTGGGCGCCGCTGGAATCTTACAGACCATTCCGTCACTGGCTTTATTGACAATCCTAATAGCTGCTTTAGATCAGATTGGCGCCGTTCCGGCCGTTATCGCCCTGTTTCTGTATGGCTTACTGCCGATTGTGAATGCAACCCACATTGGCCTCATGGAAGTACCTGCCAATTTAAAAGAAGCGGCGCTTGCCCTGGGCTGCAGTAATAAGCAATTGCTTTTATCCATCGAGCTTCCATCCGCTAAGTCGGTCATCATGACCGGTCTCTCATCCGCCACCGTAATCGGCGTCGGTACGTGCACCCTAGCGGCGCTCGTGGGCGCTGGAGGCTTTGGCGATCGCATCGTGGCTGGACTTGCCGTAAATGACCATGCCCTGATGCTGGCTGGAGCCATTCCGGCGGCTATTTTGGCTCTGTTAGCGCAGGCTTTGCTAACGCCTAAAATCAAGCATAAGAACATTTAATAAAGGCCGAACATCAAACCCCTGATTGAAATCGTGACCCCGGCACCAGCTGGGAGTCTCCATGGAAACCGGATCACTGCCCTGCGCTGGCGAGGATTTTTGGAGGAGCTTGGCTATTCGGTGGATGTCACCGAGTCGTGGTCTGGAGGTGATACTGGTTTATTAATCGCACTGCATGCCTATCGTAGCCACCAATCCATTGTGGCGTTTAAGAAACAATACTCCGGCAGACCCATTGTTTTGATTCTGACCGGAACTGATATCTATCGGGACATAGCAAATCACAGTGAAGTGCTTCAATCGATGGAGATTGCAAATCAGTTAGTTGTCTTGCAGGCAGCCGCAATCCATTCCGTACCCACTCACCTCCAATATAAAGTCCAAGTGATCTATCAATCGGTTGAGATGGATATAAGGGATTCGGCTAGTAAAGAAGACTTTTTAGTTAGCGTGATTGGGCACCTCAGGGATGAGAAAGATCCCTTTTGTATAGTGCGTAGCCTCCCGCTATTGCCAGCCGATTCCAAAATCACGGTAAAGCATTTAGGTCAGGCAATGAACGCGCAAATGAAAGATCAGGCCGAAAATTTCAATGCAACCATCGATCGCTACCAATGGCTTGGTGAGGTGAGTCATGCAGATGCCTTGAAGATGCTTTCCAATAGTCGCCTGATGGTCATTTCTAGCCGCATGGAAGGTGGCGCTCACGTCGTCTCCGAGGCGATTGCGCTCGGCATTCCGGTGATCGCATCAGACATTCCAGGCAATCGCGGTTTGCTGGGTGAAGATTACCCCGGCTACTACCCAGTAGGCGATGAGAATGCACTGGCTACTGTTTTATATCGCGCGGAAAAGATGCCTAGCTTTTTTGCATCACTGCAAAAGCACATTGATTTACGCAGAGAGCTGATTACACCAGCACGTGAGAAACAGTCTATTCACGATTTGGTGAGCAGCTTAATCACGCAGTAACTACAGATTAACTGCGCATTAACTATGCAGCAACTATGTAGTAATAGCGCTAGCTTACGTTCATTATTTAGCATTGGCGAAGCACACCAAAAAGTGCTTCTTGGGATCTGTCCACGTTTGTATGTTGTCAAATCCTGCTTGGCGGAGCTTTTCTGTAAAGCCCTCTTGCGTGTACTTATAGCTGTTTTCGGTATGGATCAAATCACCCGCCTTGAATTGAATAGCATGTCCTTTGCTGCCATCATTCGGAAGGTGTACTTCTACATCCGATCGCGCACGCAGGTGCATCTCAATGCGAGACTGTGATTCATTAAAGAAGGCGACGTGTTCCCAATCCTGCAGATTAAAGTTACTGCCCGTGATTCGATTGACATTTAAAAGAATATTTAAATTAAACGATGCGGTAACACCCAAAGGGTCGTTGTAGGCAAGATGCAATGTTTCACGATCTTTGACTAAGTCAACGCCGATTAACAGCCCACCATTGCCATGGCATTCCTGTGCGAGATTAGCAAAAAATTGATCTGCTTTTTTGGGGTCGTAGTTTCCAATCGAGGATCCCGGAAAGAAAAAGATCTTCCGGCGTTCTGCAATATCCGGAAATGCCAGGGGCAAGCTTAAGTCAATCGCCTCTGCGCACATGTCAATCTGTGGGTACTTTTTTTGGAGATCAGCAACGGCAGCCTCTAGATACTCTTTAGAGATATCCAGCGCCCGGTATTGCTTTGGTTGAATGCTATTAAAAAGCTGACTTGCCTTAGCGCAATTGCCTGCCCCAAGGTCGAGCAACACGTCGCAGTCGCCTACAGCCTGCGCAATAGCAGCGCGATGGGCATCCATGATCCATTGCTCCGTGCGCGTGGGGTAATACTCCTCGAGCAAGGTAATGACATCAAAGAGATGAGAGCCGATGTCATCGTAGAAAAACTTAGGCGATATAAAGGGCGCATCGGCAGTTAGGCTAAGATGCAATTCTTCAAGCAAGGTTTGTTTCACTGCAATCTCTTTCTATACAACCGATAATCCGGTACCCGCAGCAAAATGACCTATTTTCTGGGCGCTGGCAAAGCCGCCTTTATTTAGAATCGACAGGACTTCCGCCTCTTGTTCTGGCGCGCACGAAATGAGCAGACCACCACTCGTCTGTGGATCGGTCAATAGGTTTTGTTGCCACAACGCCAGGTTACTCGCGAGGCTTACTTCGCTGCCATAGCCAGCCCAATTGCGCGTAGAGGCGCCCGTATAGATATCGGCCTTGACGTGCTCGACCGCTTCCTGAACGACTGGAATGGCATCCCAATTGACTTGCGCCATTAACTTCGATCCCCTGGCCATTTCCAGAAGATGTCCTGCTAAGCCAAAACCGGTGACGTCCGTTAGGGCATGGACACCATCGAGCTGTGCCAGGGCAACGCCAGGCTTATTCAATTTGGTGGTCAGCGCAATCATCTCGTGATAGCCTGCCTCGGAGAGCAGCTCTTTTTTTAGCGCTGCAGAAAGAATGCCTACTCCTAATGGCTTACTCAAAATGATGCTATCACCTGCCCGGGCGCCACTATTAAGTTTGAGTTTTTTGGGGTCTACAACACCAATCGCGACTAAACCATAAATGGGCTCAACTGTATCAATGGAGTGGCCGCCAGCAATCATGATGCCCGCATCATTGCAGACCGATTCCCCGCCAGCAGTGACTTGTTGAATCACATCTAAGGGTAAAACTCCAATCGGCATGCCTAATAGTGCGAGTGCAAACAAGGGCTGGGCACCCATGGCATAGATATCCGAAATGGCATTGGTTGCGGCAATCCGGCCAAACTCAAATGGATCATCCACAATGGGCATGAAGAAATCCGTTGTAGCAACGATCGCTTGATGCTCATTAATTTGATAGACCGCGGCATCTTCATTATTGTCAGAGCCGGCGAGTAACGCAGCAGGCAAATTGCGGATGGGTGAGGCTTTCAGAATATCGCTCAGGATTCCTGGGGCAATCTTGCAGCCACAGCCTCCACCATGCGATAAAGAAGTTAAGCGGCCGTTATACGAAGTAGTCATAAAGAATGTATTTAGTATTTAAAAAATGGCAAATGCCAGGACTAGGTAAGCTTACTCAATTTAAAGTAAACACGTGCGAAACCCACAAAAGTGGTCTTTGCGGTGGGGGGCATAAAAATTACGAAATTGACTGCGCCTTAAGCGCTCCGGGGTATACATACTCCACCCCTTTAGGACCTGGTGCTTGCCATCAAACCAGGGCTGAGAGTAATCGGCATACGGATCACTGCTAAATCCAGGAAAGGGTGCAAACGGGCTACTGGTCCATTCCCATAAATGGGAGGGCTGCCAATCCTGTTGTTTTTGGGCCATCAATAAACTCAGCTCATGCTCCGTAGGTAGGCGCAACTGACGCCAATCACAATAGCGTTTGGCATCCGCATAGGAAATATGCCGCACAGGCTCAAGCTCAGATAAATCGTGCCACCCATCAAAATAGCGCTGGCACCACACTCCCCCCTCTTTTTTCCAATGCATTGGGGGTGCTACTGGGTTCAAATCGGCTTGATTGCTAGGCGATTCAATAAACTCCAAATAGTCGGCATTGCTAACGGCCTGCTCCGCAATACTAAAAGCGGTTAGTGTTGTGGAATGCGCCCACTTTTCATTATCAAAAATGAAGCCACTCTTCGGCTCAGAACCGACCATGACCGTCGTTTCTGGAAAATGAATATATGCGGGCGCTGGATTGGTGACTAGTTTAGCCCGTGAAAATGGCTCGAATGGCGCTGGATAGCCTAAGCTTTGCCACATGTACGCAAAAGCCTCGTTGTGCATATCCTGATGAAAAATCGCCAACTGAATAAAGTAGACCTGCTCTGCATCAATCGACCTCACTAATAACTCGCGCGTCTTTTGCATGACCCGAGCGTTATATTCAAGGAGTACGTCTAGCGGCGGAATCGGGATCGTCCATCGATCCCGATGGGCAATTTCAGAAGAATTAAATAAATAATCCGCATCACTCAATAGGGATGGGTTGCTTACCTGACCAGCGCGATGCACCCAAAACTCATGGAACCAGGTGAGGTGACCGAACTCCCAATGCGGTGGATTCAAACTGGAATTGATCTCAACCGATTCATCGCCTGGCCGCATTTTTTCTAGAATGCTGCGCGTCAGGCTATTTGTACTCACCAGCCAGCCATCTAAAAGCGCAGCATTTGGATAAGGCTCATACAAGAGATGATCGGCTAACGGGGGATGGGGCATGGGGTATAGGATTGCGACTCTGGCACCTTATCATTACAAGCCTCCAGATTATATTCGGAGGGCTTCATGCTTGGGCTAGCGCGCCATCAGACGTCTAGCGGTGTAAGACAGCGTATCGACCAGAACGACGAGTAATATCATCGCGATCAAGATGCTACTGGTCTCTTGCATTTGGAATAGCCCCATATGAAAGGCTAACATTTGCCCCAAGCCACCACCTCCCACCACGCCCAAAATAGCAGCTGCCCGAATATTGTTCTCCCAGCGATACAGGGAATAGGACATGAGTTGCGGAATAATCGTGGGTAAGGTGGCATATAAAAATACTTGGCTCTCTGAAGCGCCCTGTACCCGCAGCGCTTGCGCTGCTGCTTGGGGTGCGTTTTCGATGGATTCTGAAAATAAACGGCCAAGAACACCCGTCGTGTGCAGTGCTAAAGCTAAGGTGCCAGCAAATGGTCCTAAACCTGCCGATATCAAAACTAAGGCTGCCCATACGAGTTCGGGTATTGAGCGAAGGCCATTGAGTATGAGTCGACACAGGAAGCGCCAATGTGCAGGATCACCAGGATGGCTTTTACTGGCAGGAATCGCCAGCAGTAAGCCAAAAAAAACCGCCAAGATGGTACCGACCGCCGACATGGCTAAGGTCTCCATACTCGCGATCCACAGTTTATGCAAAAAAACGGCTCGCACATCAGGTGAGAGAAGTTCGCCCAAGAACCGTCCCATCCGCTTGGCACTATCAACCGAAAATAAGCGCTCTAACTGAAGATCTAGAGTCCAAAAACTCAAGATTGTTAATAGCAATATGCCCAGCGTGACCCAACACACGGAGCAGTTCCAACGAAACCATGGATTTGGGTGCGGATTGATCATTGCAGGATCTTTCTGAGCCATGCACTTAATAGATCTGCTAAGCCAACCAATAACATGAAGACAATCAAAATGGTTGCTACTTCGCCGCCGTTAAACATCCGCATCGAATTGTCAAGCTGTTGCCCGAGCCCCCCTGCTCCCACAAATCCAAGAACGGCAGATGCCCGAATGGCGCACTCCCAGCGGTATACGGTATAGCTAGTCAGTTCAGTTAAATTCTGCGGCAAGACTCCGTAAAAGAATGCTTGTAAGCGGCTAGAACCATTGCGCATTAAATTACTAGAAACCTGATGATCACCACTCTCTAGAATCTCGGTATAGACCTTACCTAGCATCCCTGCATACGTTAGTCCAATTGCCAAGACCCCTGCAGCGGGCCCAAGACCGACGACCCGAACAAATACCAAGGCCCAAATTAACTCGGGAACACTGCGAATGATGATTAATACCCAACGTACGAGTTGACGCAGGGCAAAAGGCAAATGATGCATTCGTCCCGATAAGGATGAGATCGATAACACACGGGTTGAGATTAATGTCAGCGGGATTGCCAGTAGCAGCGCTAAAAAAGTACCAGCAGTCGCAATCGCAATCGTTCGCCATGCCTCCTTCAAAACGAGCAATAAAAAATCAGGCTTCGTATTGGGAGGAAAAAAATCAGCGAGGAACCGAGAACTGACTTTGAGATTCTCCGACTCCACTAAAACCCAAGGCCTAAACTCCGTTGCTATTAATGCGGGCACCAAGAGAACAATGATCGCGATCGACCAAAATAGTCGCCCCATCCAGGCCGGATCTCGTAGCGCAGGGTTCATTGGCAGGACTGTAGTACTAGGCACTGCTGATCACCGGCAGTGGATGATCTTCACCGGAGCGGGCTCCGGAGGACTATCGAGTGAGACAGGCGCAGTTTGATCCAGTTCGTGCTCATGCTGCCTGTAGAGATCTGCCAACAGTTCTTTACTGACTTCACTGCTCGGCAGATCGAAGACCAGCTTTCCGTCACGCAAGCCAATGACGCGAGGAAATTGGCTGGTTGCTACATCCACTTGGTGCAAGCTCGTAATTAAAGTAACCTCATGCTCTTTTGCATGGCTAATCAGACTTTCTATTGCCTGCCGTGCTCGGGTCGGATCTAAAGCCGAAAGCGGCTCGTCAATTAACCAGATCTTTGCCGGTGCCAGCAAGGCACGCGCCAACCCAACGCGCTGGCGCTCACCTCCAGAAAGGCGGTCTACTCGTTGCCAAAGCTTATCCGCAAGGTCAAATTGCGCAAGAGCCTCACTCGCTTCTTTTATATCCCGGGGATAAATCAAGCTCATCAGGCTAGCAAAGAAAGCCTGCCCTGGTAATTTAGCTGCCAATAAAGCCGTAATGACGCGCTGCCGAGGAGGCAATGGTGGCGTTTGCGGTGCGTAAAAGAGATTGCCGCGTAATTTTTGTAGCTTACGAGTAGGCAAATTCCAAACAGACTGGTGATTTAGGGCGACATTTCCAGACTGTACTTTTAAAGCAGCGGCAATCACGAGCAGACAGCTGGTTTTGCCCGACCCGGAGGGGCCAATGATGGCGACATGCTCCCCTGAACTGATTGTTAAGCTTAGCCCCTGAATTGCTGGGGGAGCATTTACCGATGCTGCGGGATGCTGAGCGGTGACATTGCTCAGCTCAATGCCAAAGTCCTTGCGATTAGTAATTTGACTCTGCACGGGGTCAATTAACGAATCAAGCCAGCACTTCGTCCTGCGCTCTCCAGGCCTTTGTAGTTTTCTGGTTTAGTAGGAATGTATTTAGTGGCACGATTCAGGGTCAAGATTTCTTTACCCTCTGGGTTATTCATATTGAGACTAAGCAAGGCTGCAGTAATTTTTTCACGCTGCGCTGCTGGCATGTCTGCATGGACCGACCAGTTGTAGTTAAAGTACGGTGGGGTTGTATAAAATACGTCGACCCTGCTGGTGTCAACCTTATTTTCTGCCACAAATTTACGCCATACTGTTATATCCAGCGCTGCCGCATCAACCCGGCCACTCACAACCGATGCAATGGTTGCATCGTGCGCTCCAGAGTATGCGATACGTTTAAAGTCTTTATCTGGATCGATTCCAGCGTCCAATAAAAAAGAGCGTGGCATTAAATGGCCCGAGGTACTTGATTGCGAGCCAAAACTGACTTGCTTTCCTTTTAAATCAGCAAGGGTCTTAATACCAGAATTGGTTTGGGTAATAAACACAGACCGAAAGTTAGTATCTTCTTCGCGCTGCGCAATGGGAACGATCTTTCCGCCAGAACGAATTTGAGCTTGTACATACGTAAAGCCACCAAACCAAACCAGGTCAACTTGCTTGTTTACAAGTGCCTCTACTGCAGCAGGGTAGTCATTGACTGGTACAAAATCGACTTTAGTACCCAGCGTACGTTCCAGGTACTTAGTCAAGGGACCAAATTTACGCATCTGCTCGGTTGCAGCTTCTTCTGGAATGGTTGTGACGCGCAAGACGGTTTGCGCACTGAGCCCCAGTGAAGCAGCAAAGAGGCAAAGGCAAAGGACTGCTTTAAAAAAACGCGTCATGTTGTGGTGACCAAAAATGATAAAAACAAATTATATAGAGGATTTAAGGTCGGAGTTTGCTAGGCCCAGGAAGAGCAGGCCTAAGAAGGCAGCGAAGATGCTGCGCTTATGCGAGCACTAGACCTCAGCGTCAAAGCCAAGGGTTTGATGCCATTTTAAACGTAATGAGCGTCCACGCGTAATTAACTTACTTCGCTGGTCGATGCATGGCACAGATCTTATTGCCAACGGGGTCGCGCAACCACGCAATGTAAATGGTGCCGGCGGCACCTTCGCGATAACCGGGCTCGCCCTCACACTCGAAGCCACCATTCACTAAACCGGCCGCATGAAAGGCATTTACCTCCTCAATTGATTTTGCGCTAAAACCAATCGTGCCACCATTAGCCGGGCTTGCTTCTTTTCCGTCTATTGGCTTTGTAATCGCTAGAACGCCAGTAGGACTGCGATAGAAATACTTATCGTGACTAAACACGCCCGCCCTAATTCCTAATGTGGCAAGGGTTGCATCGTAGAAGTCTTTCGATACTTCTAAATCATTGGCGCCCAACATAATGTGACTAAACATGGTTTTCCTATTAAAAGAGTGGTGCAGTCAAGATGGATAGCGCGATGGCTTATGCAAAGTCGCCGCCATCAAAATCACCACCAAAATCACTGTCGTAGTCACCGGCACTGTTATCGTAGTTTTGAGCAAGCTGCTGCCCTGAATCTGCGGGAGTGTTGGAATGATCCAATGACATGTCAGCATCATGTGCACTGCCCTGCCCCATCATGCTCTGAATGCCTTGATAGAGCATCGAGCCAGCCACTACGCCAACCGCAGTCGTTGCGATGGCGCCGAGCATGCCCGATCCCCAAGCGCTTGGCTGCGCCGCTCCCGCTGCTGGTCTTGCAGCCATAGCATTTGCTGGTGTGCTTTGGGTTGGCGCTGCCCTACCCCAGGAGTTAATGCCACTCAAAAAGCCCGAGCTGGGCTTGTTGGCTTGATTGGCTTGGTCGATTTGCGCCTGCATCTCTGCCATTTGCTTTTGCGCCACTTGCAAGGCCATTTCTAAACCCATCGCGCGCTGCACTAAAAGATAGGCAGCATCAGGCTGCTGTTTTACAGACTCTGCAATCAAGGCATTGGCATCACCGTCTTTTGCTCCGGCTTGGGTGCTATTCAGCTGTTGTAAAAACTGCTCGAGTTGGGCTTTTTCTTGGGGGTTCATATGCTGTGCTCCTGCTTTGGTTGATGTAATCCATCATAGATCAAATACACCTTTGGGTGCTTTCAGAAATAGTGCCCAATGAATACTGGGTTACAGCTGTTCAGATGCGCCTTTTCTCTTACAAATTAGCGTGTTTCAGGCCGTATTAATCCCCAAAATTAGTGGGGGGACTTTCTGGCAAGGCCTCGATGTCGGCGACTTTCTTGCTCGAGACGTGCGTCAAGGTATTGCGAATAAATTGCTTTTCATAATGGCGATTGCGCCGAGACTTTTTGGCTTGCGCGCGCTGGCCAAGGCGCTTATCCACCACGACCTCACCCAATTGGCTCAGGTCAGCCAAGTCCTGAATCTGATTGGGTGAATTGCGACGGGGCATGACATGCTCCCTTGCTGGCCTGGATCTAGCTTATCAATGCTTATGCGCTGAATTAACCAACTTCTCGGTATACGCAATCGCAACCGCAGACAAGACAAAGGTCACATGTATTAAGGTCTGCCACAGGAGTGTTTTTTCATCATAGGAAGACGCGTTAATAAAGGTCTTCAATAAATGAATGGAAGAAATGCCGATAATCGCCGTTGCCAGCTTTACCTTCAGTACTCCGGCATTCACATGCGATAACCACTCCGGTTGATCGGGGTGATTCTTGAGATCCAGGCGCGATACAAAGGTCTCCCACCCGCCGACGATGACCATCACCAACAAATTGGAGATCATCACCACATCAATGAGGCCTAAAACGATCAGCATTAATGCCGTTTCGGTCATTGACTTGTCGGCCATCATGCTGATCAGGTGCACCAGCTCCAACCAGAACTGCCATACATACACACCCTGCGCCACGATTAAGCCAATATAAAGCGGCGCCTGCAACCAACGGGACATAAAGATCCAGCGTGGCAATGGGCGTAGTTTTGAATAGTTGGGTGTGTGGTTATCTTGACTCATGAGGGGATTTTAGCGACTTTTATGACGGGGTAATTACAGCAGCGATGGATTTGAGCAAATTGACTCAAACAATTTGTAAGAGTGGTTTCAATTTTGCTTTTACCTCAGCCAGGCTTGCGAAATTAAGCTTGGCTTTAAATTTTGCTTTACGAACACGCCAATCCAAGGACTTAACTTGATCCGCCAGGATTGCGGTGCGCACGCCATCTAAGGTAGCTAAAACCTCAAATGGGTAGCCTTTAATTTGGGTGGTCATCGGGCAACACAGCATTAAGCCAGACTTACCGTTATAAATCTTTGGACTTAAAACAGCTGCCGGCCTATGGCCAGCCTGCTCATGACCCGCCTGTGGGTCGAACTCTAACCAAACCACATCACCTGCATCGGGCGTATACACCTTTACCATCACAGCATTTCCTTACCAACGGGCGCCCCGAATGATGCCTCTACGTGACAGTTTTCGGGTGTGATCGATTTAACTAAGTTTTCCAAGGTATATCCTGAGGGGGTTGCCGGTTGAATAACCAGCTTACCCTTTACAACCTTAATAGTGACCTCTTGATCCAAGCTCAGATGCGCAGATTGCATCAAACTTGAGCTTAGGCGTAGCGCAGGGCTATTACCCCATTTTTTAATTGTTGCCTGCATAAGAACTCCATTCATTTTTGTATCTACATTGTATATACATGTTGGAAAATGTCAATGGCCCTCTGGATATTTAGCTATGGTTTCTGCATCGGCAAAGTGCACAAACTAAAGGATAACAATCCGCTGGAGCTCAAAATATGAGCCTTTACTCCCTTAATCTGCTTTAATTGCTATTAGTTCTATTTATTAAGGAAATGTCATGAGTGACATGGAGCGACTGCACCGCATCAAGTACATGATTCAGGCACGCAAAAGCGTACCGAAGCAGGCCTTTTTAGATGAGCTCGAGATCTCGGATGCCACCTTTAAGCGCGATCTGGAGTATCTCCGTAGCCGCATGAATGCCTCCATCGTGTATGACCGCTACTCAGGAGGCTATCAATTTGAGAGCCCGCAAGATGCAGAGAAAACGGAATTGCCCGGCTTGTGGTTTACCGAAAAAGAAGCCACTGCACTCGTGCTGATGCAGCACTTACTCTCGTCCCTCGATCAAGGCGGTTTAATTGGTCCACATATAGAACCACTCACCGCCATCATCGATGGCATCTTGGGTCAATCCGAAACCACTGCCAAGGAACTGCGTAAGCGCATCAAGGTATTAGGGATGGGTAGCCGCAAGAACAGCATCGAGAACTTCGCCGAGATTGGTGCTGCCCTGCTCAAACGCAATCGCTTGGATGTTGCCTATTATTCCAAAGGCAAAGATGAATTAACCCAGCGGGTGATTTCTCCGCAGCGCCTGATTTTTTATCGGGAGAACTGGTACCTCGATGCCTACTGCCACTTGCGTAAAGAATTGCGCAGCTTTGCAGTGGACGGAATTCGGAAGGCAGTTCTCACGAACCTCAAAGCGGATGAAGTTTCTGAAAAGCAAGCACAAGAACATTTTGCAGAAAGCTATGGCATCTTTTCTGGCAAAGCTACGCAACGGGCTAAGCTGCGCTTCACCCCAGAGCATGCGCGCTGGGTTGCCACTGAAAAGTGGCATGGCCAACAAGTCGGTAGCTTTGATAAAGAAGGCTTTTACATCTTGGAATTTGATTACAACCAAGATCCGGAGCTGATCATGGATATTTTGAAGCACGGCTCTGGTGTTGAGGTATTAGGACCGGCTAGCCTGAAGAGCAGAGTGAAAGCGGAGTTAGAAAAAGCGTATCACTTGTACAAACAATAAATCAAGCAAGTACTTTTCCTGCATCGACTAAATCAGAGCGCCAGCCTTTATTACGCACCTCACGCACCACAATTTTCTGATTAATTAAACGCTCAACCGCACTAATGCGTGCCATTACTAAGCTAATCGCTTGATCCCCATCAGCATGTGCCATAAATAACAGTCGAATCATCTTATCGGCCCATTTAGGCAGACGGCCATGCTTTTCCCAGCGGGCCACTGTTTGGGCATCAACACCCATCAAGGCGGCCAAACCAGCCTGAGACAATAGCATTCCGCCATTGCGGATGTAGCGAAACTCTAGGCCATTTAATGATCCGGACTTACTGGTTAATGCCGAGCAAATGGCCTGCGTTAATCCATCTATGTCATGAATCGCTACGCCCTTGCCGTGCGGCGTTTTGCGTATTTCAAATCCATTTTGGAGCCAAACGTTTTTTAGACCGCCATCGGTGTAATGCAACATTTTCGTTTTCATGAGACCTCAAAGACAGTAATCACAATCATCCCAACCGCCGGAGAATTAACATTTACAAGCACTCCAATATTGACGCCTGCAATATACCGCTGCATCAAACACGTAATACCGCTATGCCTTAAGTCTGGCTCTGGTTCGCGATTTAAAAGTCCACGGCGCAAGACATCAAACAACATTGCGTTAGTAATCCCACGTTCGCGCATGCGGACACTTGCATGCTGAGTAATGGTGACATTAATAGACTCCTGTGCGGCATGACGTATATGTTGCTGGATTTGTGGCTTACTCAGCCTAGTCAAACCAGATACCTATCAAATTGATAGGTCTCCATAATATATCAAAATAATAGTTTGCACTCATAATTTGTATCGAGAAAGATTTCAAATAAAACTCGGTACACAATTTTAAAGGCGCAAGAAGGCCTAACTGTAGAGTGGATAAAACATGTAATTCTTATAGTAGTGATGGATTATGCAGTTCCATTGAAATCACTGAGACCTTAAAGCGAAGGTCAAAAGACCATTATTTTTTTTGATTTTCCTCTAGTGCCTTTTCATTATCTATGGCATCGCTGTCCGATTCTCTCATCACCTTCTGAATCACAATCGCAGCGATTGCAAGCAATAGCACTGCGGCACTCTCGTAAATCAAATCGATTGTGCTAATTCCTTTACCTTGCAAAATGATGAGGCGGCACAGAGCTGTAATAGCAATAAAGATCGGAATGGTAATCGGAATCTTGTTGTATTTATAGAAGGCCGCTACCATGCCAAGGACCTCGGCATAGATGAACATCAGCAACAGGTCCGTTAGGGAAATCTTGCCGTTGATAATCACGGTATACATCTCGATACCAACACTAATAATCGTAAAAATAGCGATCAGAATTAAGATCGCCTTTTCGGCAAGGGTAATTAAGTCATACATCTTCATCGCAGATAATCGCCTTAAATGATTTACTTTTGTTCTGCTTTGTCGTATTCACTCGCAAAAGCATGGTTCGCATCGCGGTGCCCTGCCTCATCTTCACGCACGACCAGCACGACATCGCGTAGCGTTGCATTGGCTGGTAGCTTCCAGTAATCAATCGCAATTTGGGGTGCTGGAATATTAGGCGTTCTACCCTCATCAATCTCTTTTAAATACTCGGTATAGGAGTACACCGCCTCTTCCTCGAAGTAACCCACAATGCGGTGCGCTGTTCGTGGAAAGAAGACATAGATAACGAAAAAGACATTCCAAAAAATGGCCTGAGCAAATAAAACCAAATAGCGTTCGAACCGGTTGGGCTTGGCAATCTCAATGAATGTCATCAGATGCATGCGCTCGTTCTCTGCCTCAGCCAATAGGGTACGAATCTTAGGGCCATAGCCATGGCGCATTTGTCGCAAACTCATGAGGTGGGTCCACATACCCGCAACCATACCGGGCACACCCGCCACTGTTTCTAAGACGACTGCACGGTGGCCATACCGTTTCTGAAAGAATGTATCCGCAAAGAAACGCATGCTCTTCGTAAAGGACAGTGCAACCCTGTCGGACATCGTAATGACTTGGTAATGTTCCATGCAATCGACCAAATGAATAGGCGTTAAGGTAATACCCAATCGTATTGGAAACTACGTATTTCTGTTTGCAGAGATTGAAATCGGCCTTTTTAGTCGATTTAAACGGGTTTTCTAACCCAATAGTGGCTGCATGAATGCAAACCAGCCACCGATAAGCAGCAGCGCCAAACTAAGCAAATAAATACGCAGCGAAGTCCGGCGCGTCTTTAGGCAGGCGTTTCTGAGATCTGGGTCGATGGGGCATGGCGCAAAGCGATTTCGCCACTGCATTATTCCGCCTACCACCATTAAACCGCTGCTGATCAAAAAGATTGCCTCTTTATGTTCGCTGATCCACACAATCTGTGGAAATACAGCAACCAGGGAAGCCAAAGCGGCTCCTGCCCCCAGACTAACTAAGAGAGCAGGTAACGCGCAGCAGATTAAGGTGCTTGAACTCGCAAACAGGCTGACTATGGAACTGAAATACGGCGCTTTTACATCGGGTGAGCCATCCTCACTCATTTTTTGCCTTTCATCTGATCCCTGAACTGAGCAACGGTTTGCGGAATAGTCTCGACAGCAACTACGTCGTAGCCTGAGTCAATGATTTCTTGGCGGACTTCTTTTTCATTGAGGGTTTTTCCTTCTTTTGCCTCAACCACCACCACCTTATTTTTTAAATCAACTAATACCGCCTTGGTTTCATCCATCTTCAGTAAGCTCTTTTCAATGCCTTGGGCGCAAAAAGAACAAACCATTCCGTTGACGGTAACTTTCATGCTGGCAAGGCTAGCTTGACTCAATCCCATCAATGCGATTGCACATACAAAGTTAAATAGTTTCATGACGTTTATCCTAATAGTTGTACATAAAGTTAAAACGGGGTTGGCCAGACAAATTAGCGCCTACCTCCACAAAATACCGATTGTGTATAACCCGAAGCATCGGCGTGAATTCATATTGATTCGATACAAAGGTCATTCTTCTGGCTTCAATCACGAGCCAAGGTTGTGGCTGGTCGTAATCCACCTCATAAAACGATGCCCCAAGCCGTGCAGTGGTGATGTTGCTAGTAGCCCCCTGCGCTGCATACACCCGGGCAGATGCCATCGAATAGAAACGCGTCGTTTCGTAATCGACCTGCAGGCCAGGTGAGGCCATTGCTTTTGAGCCCCCAAAGGTGCTGCCGGTGGTTGAGCCTAGTCCACCAATAAACCAGATATTGGCCTGCGCATTCGGTAAATTCCAACGGGCCACTTTACGGGTATAAACCACCTCAGCATTTTGCTGACGCCTGGAGTAATCATCGGTTTGCATAGCGCTGGCTGAAAATCCAATCGCATCGTTAGCAGTCGTTGCATAGTTAAAGGAGAGCTCTTGGTAGGTTTTACTAAAGTCGCCCATGAACATCCAGCTATTTTTATAGCCCATGGGTGCAGCCTGCGCCCGCCCTGCAATCGCGAGCAAACTAATCAGCGCAGCGCAGATGAATGTAGCGAACTTCATTTGCGCATTTCCATCGTGGTGATATCGAGCGTACCGTCCACCACCTTAAACTGAAATCGTACCTTATCGCCCGGCTTGTAGGGCTCAACATTGAGGCCGCTGCTAATTCCAAATGGCATAGTCATGGCGTGCATTTTGATGCTGGGGATGTATTCGTGCTTCATCACGATGCGATTGCGCGCAGGATCAATACGGACAATTTCGCCATTGACCCACTCCACAGCCATAGCGGTGAAAGACGACAAAACACAAAGCAAAGCAATGATGGTTTTTTTCATGTAACGCTCCAAAAAAATAGATGGGCCCAAAAAATGGGCGGACTTATCCTAAGGAGTTACAGAATGGGTGGCTTAATCGAGCCGGTAAGATTAGCGCTAGAGAAAGTTTGGATGTACTGATTCACGCTTTGCGAAAGGTGATCAACGGTTACCAAAAGACGGGAATCAACTGGAAGGCCAAAAGCCATACACAATGCGCACGCATTGCAGTTGCTTTGACTTTCAGCAGAAATGCCATCGGATTCCTGCACTCCAATAGCACTGACCTCTTGATGGCAAGGGTGACTAGATGAGGGCTCGGCCTGCACCAAGGGTAATTCAGTCATGGCGTGTTGTGGCATTTTCAAATCCATCGTCAGTGCCGCCATGGCTTGCATGGGCACCAGCAGAACGAACAGAATGTGGATTAACTTCTTTGCCATGTTTCTATCCTAGCACTTTTAGGCTAGATTGGGGGATTAGCTATTGCCTAGGAGTGATTTGATTGGAATTAACTTTTCAAGCTCATCCAGGTTGGTATAGCCTGTGACCGGCATAAAACTTTTGGGGGAAAAGTTCTTTTCTCCAATCAACATGGCGGGAACACCCTGAAAGCCATTTGCCTTGAATTCTTCTTCATCGGCAATCACTTGCTTGGTCACTACTCCATCATCAAAGGCTTCGCGTAGGGCATTAGGCTCTACGCCAACTTGCTCAGCCAGGGTGATGATTTCATCTTCATTGCTGATGTTAGCGCCTTGACTAAATACAGATTTAAAGATGGCTAATGCCAATTGCAGTGATTTGCCGCGCTTATTTGCAAAACATACGCTCTCCTGCGCTAACCAGGTGTAGGTTAGAAAGGTCGGGGCATTTAATACCAATTGTTCCTCTTGCACTATCGGCTCTGCAGCAGCCTGCTGCAGTTTCTTGAGGTAGGACTCCGATGGCGGCATTGTGCCAATTGTGGGGGTCAGCTCAATCGCCCTCCAAATAATCTCAATGCTATCCTGATAGCGCTCTTTTAGCTTGGCTAGTGCCACCGTCTGTAGATAGGAGTAAGGGCACTCGAAATCACCCCAAATTTGTATCTGAATCATGGTGTTATTAATAAATCCTTTATGGAAGGAGCGGAAACAAATACAAAAAAGGATCAAGATTGCTTAAAAAAAGTCGCCCGTGGGCGACCAACAAGGATTAAACATGAACATACTAAGTTTGCACTTTTCTTACATTCCACGTATAAGACTACTGCAAACAGGGGTTTTAACCCCCAAAGTTCAAAAATTATCCCGATCTAGCCTAAATTAGACTCTCTAGCAACCTGATTCATGTACATGCTTGCTATGAATATTTTCTTAAATTACCCTACCTACTCACTTGGCTAATGCAACCGCCCGTCCCATCGAATGCCTCTGAAACCTTAAATCAGTACCCTGCTACAAGACGTTTCATCACTTGCCTTTGCCTTTTGCTAGGTGGCGGCCTCGTCGCACAATTGCTCAGCATTATTGTTGTACGCATTGCTTCTTCCGATATTCAAGCAGGCGGCATGCTGGCGGACATCATTACGCAATACTTAGCCAACTATTTTTTGGGCATCGCCTTTATCGTCCTCAGCGTTTCAAACTTACTAATTAAGCGGGGCCTCGTAGAATACAAGCGCTTGCGCCTGCCGACCATTATCTTGGCCGCCTCGACTGCAATCGTGGCTTTTATGCTGATACCCCGAATGGATTATTTACGCGAGTCTGCCTTGCTCGATGGGCTGCCTGTTCTATATGCGCCTTCAGCGGCATACTTCATAACGCTCTCTGCACTATCAACTAGCCTTCTCTTGATTCAGCTTGCGAGCGGCGGCGTGCTTTTGTGGCGCCACTTGCAAAATCGAAATACGACGAACTAAATTCGCCTAGCAAGAACAACGGCTAGGACTGAACCGGTCCCAACTAGTCCGCACCATGAGCGCAGTAACCAGTTTGTAGACCCTGCTAGTGCAGCAGCCTCGTCTCGATGATGCAATTCATCAGCCTGACAACGCAGCAGTAATTCCACGAGACCATCAGGGCTTCCATGCTGATGCAGGTGGTCAATTTGCTGCTGGTAATGCTGGCCCACAAAGGTTTCGACTGCCGCAATCGTGGCATAGACCGCTTTTCGGCCAAAAAGCGCTGGAACGGCACCAGTTAGCCAGCCGGCTAAACGCCAGGGACCCAGCAAGCGACTTCGCTGGGCAGTTGGCAACCATGCCTCAATTAGTCTTAAGTGTTCTTGTTCAGTAGCGCCATGCATGCTTGCAAATGCAATTAATTCGGCATCGTTGCGCACTCTCGCGATGGCCATAATGCCGTCATAAATACTAACTGCACCTGTCTCGCCAGCATGATCAGAACGTAATTCAGCCTCTAAATATGGTGAATAAGCTGGCTGAAACAAGCCTACATGAGCAGCTGCACCATTTACGTTAGATCCATTATTGATATTCATGTACGGAGCTTATCGTAGCTTCAACATTCCTGCACAGGCATCAGGCAAATTGCAAGTCAGCTAAGCGCGCATACAGTCCGCCTTGCTTGATCAGATCAGCGTGACTACCCTGCTCAACTAAACGCCCTTCCTCCAAGACCAAGATGCAGTCGGCGCGCAGCACCGTAGCTAAACGGTGGGCAATCGTTAGCGACGTTCTTCCCGGTAGCACGCTATCCAATGCCAATTGCACTTCGCGTTCGGATTCCGCATCAAGGGCGCTGGTTGCCTCATCCAAGAGCAAAATGGGTGGATTCTTTAATATGGCCCTAGCAATCGAAATCCGTTGCTTTTGTCCGCCCGACAAGCGCACTCCGCGCTCCCCTAAAAAACTAGCGTAGCCTTCTGGCAAGGCAGAGATAAACCCATCGGCATGGGCCGTTTTTGCAGCAGCAATCACCTCCTCATCCGTTGCATCCAATTTGCCATAGCGAATGTTTTCCATGGCGCTCGAGGCAAAAATAACGGGCTCTTGCGGAACGATGCCAATCAGATTACGCAGCTCACTTACTGGCCACTGGGTAATGTCTTTGCCCAACACAGCAATCTGGCCGGCCGTCGGTGCATAAAAGCGCAAGAGCATTGCAAACAAGGTACTTTTACCAGCCCCGGATGGTCCGACGAGTGCATACCGAGCGCCTTGCTGGACATTAAAAGAAAGGTCTTTAATGGCCATAAAGTCGGGGCGAGACGGATACGCAAATGACACACTACTAAATACCATCGCGTCCGCTTGAGAGGCCGATGGTGGTGAGGATGAAGTTTGGAGCGGAATTTGCCCTTGGCTTGTAATGGCGTCCTGATATACCAAGTCGGGCGGCGCTTGCATTAACTCAACCAAGCGCTCCATGGCGCCAGCAGCGCGCTGTAAATCACCCCAGGTCTCTGAAAGTGCGCCAATCGATCCGGCGATGATTGCCGCATAGAGTACAAACTGCGTGAGCTCGCCTAAGGTCATTACACCGGCAGTGACTTGCTGCGCGCCAATCCAAAGCACAAATACGATCACACCGAACGACATCACAATCGCCACGGCAGTCAGCAAGGAGCGCATAGTGATGCGTTTCTTCGCCTCCAGAAAAGCCGTTTCTACTGCAGCATTAAAGCGTTGCTGTTCATGGGGCTCACGGGTAAATGCTTGCACCGTCGTGATGGCGTTCAATACCTCCCCAGCCATCGCGCTGGTATCGGCGACTTTATCTTGGCTGGTGCGCGACATTTTTCGTACGCGGCGACCCAGTGCCCACAGCGGCAAGACAATGACCGCAAGCAGAACAATCATGATGCCGGCTAACCAAGCGCTGGTGACGAGCATCATGGTCATGCCCCCAATCAACATGACTAGGCTGCGGAGTGCAATGGATATGCTCGAGCCCACCAAGGTTTGCACTAAGGTAGTGTCACTCGTTAAGCGTGACAACACTTCGCCCGTTTGCAGGGTTTCAAAATAGCGGGGGCTTTGACGCAATACATTTTCAAAGACGCGTTGCCGAATGTCGGCCACGACCCGTTCACCTAGCCACGACATCATGTAAAAGCGGCTGGCGGTCATTACTGCCAAGACCGCTGCCAATAGCAATAAGTAAATGAACTGCAGATCAATTTCGTCGCTGGTTAGGCCAGTGTCTACTATTCCACGAAAAGCCAGCGGCACCGCCAGCGTAGCGGCTGCTGCCAACAGTAAAAAAAGGCATGCTAAGGTCCACTGCACTCGGTAGCGGGATAACACACGATAATCGCGCAGCCAGCGAGTTAGGCTATTGAGTTTGGATGCCATAGCAACTCAGTTTACGTGATTCGGGGTGAGGCAGCGGCCCTAGCGCTCAGACTGAAAAACTATATATAGGCAGAGCTAGCCCTACCACGCACTGGGCTGAAGGAGTCACGGCTCAAATCAATGCAACCCCCATCTGCATAAACGCCTGCGGGATCACGGTAGACCATCATCTTCTGTAGTATCGGTTTTTTTATGGCTGGATCGCTAAGAGCCAATTGGACGCACTCTTTGACAATCGCCTCATTTATCCAAGGAACACCAGCGGGACTTACTTCAACGCATTGGCTCCAATAGTAAATCTCCAGGCACTTTTCTTCGAGGGTGTAGGGTCGCGCGCGATCCCATAAATTACAGAAGCATCCGCCGCCTAAATAAATGACCCACGAGCCCTCAAAGCCTTCAATATCAGAAGAATGGTCATCGGGATTCTTAAACCATATGCGATCGCCTGGAATGTAATACCGCATCGGCATGGGATTGTCACGGGTGCCGCGCTCTTCCAAGAAACGAAATAAAAAATCATCGCCGGTCAAAGCGCGTTTACGCCACTGCGCCTCCGTTGCCTGCAATGCTTCTTTGTTGACCCTCAGTAGCTCGCTTACAACCGCATGAAGCATTAGGTATTCCGAGGCGCGCTGACAGGAAAAAGAATAGGTATATCCACTCACATCCGGACATAGAGCCCGCTCTATTCCTTCTGCTAATGAAACGCCTTGGCGCAACAAAAACCCATTCTCTTTGGTATAAAACCAGTAGGCCTGTGGCCTAGTAATAGCGCTGGTATCAAAATTCAACTCAGTACGTGAGGCTAAATGCACTACAGCGCAACGCATGCGTAGATTACTTTTCAGCTCTTGCTGATTGCTAAAGTGAACAACATCGGGACTAAGCGCCATTGCTAAAATGATTTCAGCCAGCATGGTCTGCTGCTGACCTTGTTGACGTGCGCACAAAAAAGTGGCGATACTGCTGGTATCAAAATCAGGGCAAAGAGTAATTAAGCGATGACTGGCTCGCAAATGCAGGTAGCGACCATCCACACCCTCACCCATACTGCAATCGACTAAGTCATTAATGCCAAGGTAACGTAAGCAGCGCTGCACTTGACGCAGACGGCTGTCGAAATTTACCGGATCTACAAACGAGATAGCAAAGCCAATGGATTGGGCATTGGTTAATGCTTGGGTCTCCACATCACTCGTGTACATTGGTCTGGTCTCACATACTTAGAACAATCAGAAGGCCTGCCACCCAATCCGAGGAAGGAATACCCACTAGTTGAAAGCCTAAACCATTTCAATGCAATTCCCTATCTTGGTGCGTAAGTAAATACCCGAAGTCACATAAATAATTGATTAAGTTCGTATTTTTAAGAGTAATTCCAAGATGATGGGCAATAAGCGCATTGGCATTAGGATAGAAAGCATTGCAACACCGAAGACCCTACTTTGTCTGACTAAACCGCACAAACACATTGCAGAAAATACCCATGACCCCACAAGCCTGCATTGAACTGAAGGACTTAAAGCTCCGCACCAAGATTGGCACTTACAAGCCAGGCGATACCGTGCCAGATGAACACGTTCTCAATTTAACCCTCTCGATTGATGCCGGCTTGGTTTTAATACCCAAGGATGGCATGGCGTATGTATTTGACTATGATCCGCTGGTTCTTGAAATTGATCGACTTGCAGGAGATTGTCACTACGAAACGCAAGAACGCCTGATTAGCCGAATTGCTCAGGCCTGCTCTGCTTATTCTGAAATTACGTCTTTGGAAATTAGCTTATGCAAGAGTCCCGTGCACAATAACTCTGGATCACTGGGAGTAAAACTGCACCTCGATGAAGTTGTCCTGAATCAATTACGAGCACGTAACGCGTAAAGCAAACGGCTTACTCCTGCGACGCCAGTTCCTGCAGGTGTGGTGCGTAATCGGCCTCACCGTACTTCAAAAAGTTTTCACGGTGACGGCGGTAGTACAGCAAACCTTCCTGAATGCTGGAAACGGAAGCTCCCTGCTCTCGCATCTTGTCCCAGAGATTCCAGTCTTCTTGGGGATTAGAGCGCTCAGCAAAGCGCTTGTGGTAACCAACCTGCCTACCCAGTTGCGTGCGATACATCATCGAGCCATGGTGCAATCCTTGCCGGTCCCAATATAAATCACCCTGGTGCAACTGGGTTTGGCCAGGAACGCGTAAGGTAATCTCTGCTTTGAGCTCACCTGTCACCACAATATCGTAGGTCACGATATCCGCACCGGCATGGGCAGTCAGTAACTCAATTGCATCGGAACGCAGCCAGTTATCAGCGCCAATGAAAAGGACGTACTCGGTATCAATGCCCATCAAGATGTCTTGAAAGTTGGCCACCGTACCTAAATTGTGTGGACGTAAGATGAATTCGATATCGGGATACAGCAGCTGTAAGTGTGCGCAATCCTTGGCACCATCATCCACAAACAGAATGCGTTCCGGCATGCAGGTTTGGGATAAAAGGGATTCGATGCAATGTGCTGCGAGGTGCCCGTATCGGTACGAGGCGATAACAACTGTAATCATGGGCGCGATCAGAGCACATAACCGTGACTCTTTCTTGACAGTAGGAAAAATGACTCGCTTGACTGGTGTATTACGTGAGGTTAATTGCAGTTTTAGGTACTAATAACAAATAAATAGTATCGTTGACCCTTTCTTACTGTAAGGTTATACTTTACATATTTAGTAACCTTAATTTGGCTGGTATGAAGGCGGCGCCCGCTTTATTAACTTGGAGAATTTCCGTTAGCACACTACGCAAACGCCCTCCTACACATCCTGGGGCCATCTTACGAGAGGATGTCTATCCGACACTGCAAATCTCTGTATCCGAGTTTGCAAAGCACTTGGGCATTTCAAGACAGACCTTGCATGCTGTTTTATCGGAACGAAGTGCCGTCTCTCCTGAGCTTGCTTTGCGATTGGGTACTTTTTTAGGCAATGGACCACAGCTTTGGATTGAAATGCAATCACGCTACGACTTATGGCAAGCAGAGCGCAAGCTAAAAAATATCCTTCCGCGCATACCTGCCTACAGCGATCTTTTGGCAGCCTAACTCTTTTAACTATTTAGCGATTCATTTACTCATGCCAAACACCATCATTTTTGATACCGAAGCAACCGATAAAAATAATCCCGTCATTATTGAGGCGGCATGGCTTGAACTCAGCTCCTTGAGCCCATTTGCGACCTGTAATCCATGGGTGCAGCGCTATAACCCGGGTAAGCCGATTAGCCTTGGGGCTTTAGCTACCCACCATATTTTGGATGAGGAGCTCATCGATTGCCCACCGAGCGCTTCCTTTGCCTTGCCGGCAGTTACGCAGTACATGATTGGTCACAATGTGGATTTTGATTGGGCGGCGATTGGTAATCCCGATATCAAGCGCATCTGTACCTTAGCCCTAGCTCGGTCGATTTGGCCTGAGCTCGATAGCCATAATCAAAGCGCCCTGCTCTATTTTCTGGATCGCAAAAACGCAAGGGACATGCTAAAAAATGCCCATAGCGCACTAGCCGATGTCGGGATCTGCGCCGTCATTCTGCAGCACATTTGCCAGGTCCGCTCCATTGACAGCATTGAAGCACTCTGGCTCGCGTCGGAAAATGCGCGATCTCCCAGCGTTATGCCCTTTGGCAAACACAAAGGCATGGCCATCGCGGATGTGCCTGCTGACTACAAACGCTGGTTACTCGGCCAAGGCGATATTGATCCCTATTTACGCAAAGCCCTAGAAGCCCGCTAATCTTTCTGTTTTAAACGAGTCGCTGAAGCTCTCCAGTCGCTGAAACCAAATAGGCCTCAATAGGCTTATCGCTTCGAAGGCGTTGCAAACCACTAGCGTACTGCTGCAACTGCTTTTGATAGAGCGCTGTTTTGCTATCGCCCTCCTTGGGCAGGCTAAGCTTGTAATCCAAAATCACTAAACGATCCGCAAACTCGATTAAGCGATCAAAGCGCGTATGTATGGTTTTACTGCTTTCACCGGCTTCTTGCGTTACATCAGCAGGGATGAGTACGTCGATCTCATTCCACGCCTGAATCCACTCACCATCTAACAAATAGGGCTTCAAAGCGTCTGTTTGTAAAACTGTTTTAACCCGAGATAGGGCAAGCGTAGCCCTTGCCTCATCAATGCCAAACCAATTCATGGTGTGTGCAAGGCTTGGTAAATCCGAGGCCGTGCTACCACTTTGGAGCGTGCAGCATTCCAGAAGTGCATGAAAGTGCACCCCATCTTCCAAAATACGGGGTTCAATTTCTGGCTCTACTGGAGCCTCTGCTGCATTGATATTTGTAATGCCATTTTCAATATTCGCTAATTGCATTACATGACTGGTTTTCGCCATATCCCATTCAAGAGCAAAGTCATCAATCGAAAATGACATGCTGGTACTACTTTGGCTTTGCGCAGAAACTTTAGGGTCATTCGGTGCCGTAGTCACCACATCTGATATCGCAAAATCAGGTAGCTCCGCGGATTGAATTCGGTAATACCAGGAGTTGAGGTCAATGCCATCTTCTTTGCTTGAGGATTTTGCGACGCCACTGATCCACAGCCCTTGCTTAGCGCGGGTCATGGCCACATACAGTGCATTCCAGTTTTCATTGGAGGCAATGCGCTGCTCTTCTTCCTGAATCTGGGTGCGAGGACTCGTAATGGTGTCTTTGGTAAAGGCCGATAAATGAATTGGTGCCGCCTCATTGGGGGGCCAGTCGAGCAAGATGCCACGGTGTTGATTCATACCGGTGGTGTGATTGGTATCAAGCAGCACCACAAATGGCGCCTCCAATCCTTTAGCGCCGTGGACGGTCATCATACGTACGCGTTTGTTGCGATCCGCCTCGGAAAGCCCGCCCCCATCATCTAGCTCGATGGATTCTGCCGCCTCACTTTCTAGATCCATCTCCCCCTCATCTGGGGTTTCATCATCGTCGCCTTGGCGCATCGCCTTTATCTCAGCAATAAAGCGACCTAAACTCGGATAGCGTCCGCCGTCGTGATTAAGGGCAAGCTCTAGAAAGGCATCCATGTTCGCTAAGACCTGCGGCCGGAGCAAGTCATCGGATGCAATCGCATAGCGCATGCGCACATCATTTTCAGCATAGATTTGATCAAGCAAGTCATGTACTGGCAAGTGCTCACCTAAAACACGCCAGTGCTCGAGGTATCGCCCTGCCTTCAGTAAAGCTGGATCAGAGCTGGCCTGCAAAGCATCCCACCACGATCGGTAGCCCTCACTTGCCAGCGCTATCGCTAGCGACTGCATTTGGTCTTCGCTTGCTCCAAAAAGAGGACTGCGTAATACCTGCGCTAACGGTAAATCATGGCGTGGCGTCACCAACACTGTTAAGAGTGCAATCAGATCATCAATCTCAAGGGTATTTAATAAGCCACCAAGCCGTGAACTCTCAAATGCAAATCCGGCCTCACGCATGGCGCGCTCGTATTGCGGTAAGTACAGGCGGCGTTTTACTAATAATAAGAAATCACTTGGCCGTGGATCACGCCACACCTGTTGGCCGTCCACCATCTCCAGCACGCGCCGAGTTTGCATCACTTCTCGAATCATCTGGGCGATACGCTGACCCTCCCGATAGCGCTGCATCACAGTGCCGGTCTCACTAGCATCTGGCAATGGGCCTGCAAAAGCATTGCCCGATCGCTCGTGTGCCTCGTGCTCCTCCAAAGGAATCAAGGGAAGTAAATAAGCCTCACCTTGATTGGCTATGCTTGCTGCTGGATCATGCAAGTCTGGCGCTTTCCATGCCGTGGTTTGCAGGGTATACGGATAACTTTCTGGCAAGAGCGTACTGCTAAATGTGCAATTAACGGCCTTATTAATCGCGGGTGCATTACGGCGCGTTACATCCAGCTGAATGAAATCGGCACCCAGCTCGCTTTGCAAAAAGTCTTTGGCAGCATCAAATAAGCGCGGATCGGCACGCCGAAAACGGTAAATCGATTGTTTTGGATCGCCCACAATAAAAATACTGGGCTTGTTTGTATCGGCGCCATACCCTTCCAACCACGACCGTAAGATTTGCCATTGCAGGGGGTTGGTATCCTGAAACTCATCAATCAAAATGTGCTGGTAGCGCGAATCGAGACGAGCCTGAAGGTAAGCGGCATGACTCGAATCCGCCATCAGCTGACTCACCCCAATCTCCAAGTCATCAAAATCACGCACGCGCATTACTTCTTTGCTCGCCTGTACATGGGCAAGCATTGCAGCGCTCATCGCAAACCAGGCGGTATTGAGTTTTATAGCAGCTGCTTCGCGATCGCGCTGAACATTAGCCAAAAATGCATCTGCCCAGGCCTCCTTACAGGCGAGGTAACTGGACTCACTGATATCTTGATCAGTTTTACTTAGCCATTTTTTTAGATCTGCGGATACTTTGGCATTGGCGGTGCGCGCCGTTTTCTCTTTTGTCAGAAAAATCGCTTCAAGCGCTGCAATTAATACATGCTCTTGCGTTATATCCAATCCGGATTTTTTAGCATCGATTGCGCTTTCAATCACAGTACAGTAATTTTTTTCGGTTTGCGTACTGTTAGCAAAGCAACGCATCAAGAGTTCTAAATCGGCAAGGGCATTCGGGGCATTCCACATGTGTAATACCGCGTCGGGTGCACTCACCTGCGTCAGCATCTGCTCTAGCTGTTTAATGGGAGTGGTACCTTGCTCGGTACAGCGCGCCTCAAAGAAAGTCCACGCGCCCCGTTGCTTAAATGCGCTATAGCTACCTGTTAAGAATTGTTGGGTTTCATGGGCGCCGAGCTGCTGTAGAAGGGATTCGTAATGAGGCTTAAGCTCCTTGGGGACTTGACTCCACCAATCGGCTAAGCATTCTTCTTGGAGGCGTTTACTGTCTTCGCGCAAACTAAAGCCCGGCTGAATACCAATCGATACCGGAGCAGCGCCCAAGAGCTTGCCAAACCAGCCATGGAAGGTATCAATCACAATCGCTTGCGGACTTGCGAGTACGGTTTCATATAAAGCGCGGGCTTGCGGTACGGCGGCTTGTGCCTCGGCCTCATTCAGTCCACGCTCACGCAGAGCAGCAAGCAATGTCGCCTCATCGCTTCTAGCAAATTGCTCTAAGAGTCCATACAAGCGCTCGCGCATCTCTTGCGCTGCTTTGCGTGTAAACGTCAGTGCCAGGATTTGATTAGGCTTAGCCCCGGCCAATAGAATGCGCACCAGACGCGCTACCAGCAACCAAGTCTTGCCACTGCCCGCGCAGGCAGATACCATCACGGAGCGCGCTGGGTTACATGCGCGTTGCTGGTTAGTTTGGGTTGGGCTCACCACATCCCCTTCCTGCAAATACCGCGCGACTCACAATAGTGACACACGCTATCGGGCGCAAATGCATTGAGGGTTTTGCGCGCCCACAATAGCTCTACATCCTCGGTGATTTGGGCCATAGATTGGATCGCCGTATCAGCGAGGTCGGCAACGGCAATCGAACGCTCTGCGCTGCCATGGCCATTTTTTAATTCGGTTTTTAGGGCGACCCACTCTGCATCGCTCACTGCTCGCCCTTGCATTGGTAAATTCGAGTCAGCATCCGTTACTGCTCTAGCGTAGATTAATAACTGCGGATCATCTAGAACACTGGCGGCACGATCGCGTACTTTTTTTACCGTTTGATGCTTATAGTCAAGCACTGCTGCGCTTGCCGAATCAATATGGGTATCGATGCGATCCACATACCCTTCGATGCGCATCATCCGAAAGTCTCCGCCCTCGGTTGTGAACGGCAAATCAAAACCGACCTGGATTTCACCGTCGAGGTAACGCCAGCCGGCAGACTCACGCTCCAATTGCCACTCAATAAAGCTCGGAATTTGTTTCTGCCAATCGCGCAGTACGCCCAGCACACGCTCGTCACCTTCGATAAAGCGAGCAAAGATCCGTTCAGATACCTGGTTTAAATGCTGTTTCATCCACGCACGTCGATTGTCACTGCCGTAGGCAATGGCAGCCAAATCAGTTTGCTCGTGGGTTTTGAGTGCGCGAAAAAATTGATGCAATACCGCATGAATGGTTTGCCCAGCCAAGGAGGCGTCAATGCCCTCATCAAAGCCATGCTGCTTGCGTAAACCCAGTAAGCTGCGGACATAGTAACGATAGGGGCAATCACGCAAGGTGCGATACGCACTTGGACTCATGGATAAAGGCAAAGGTAATTCCGCGCAGGGCGTTGCGCGGGCGCCGTCCATGCGCTCGCTGGTGCCCACGCGTTTTACAGCTCCGGGGGAATTATCTTGGCCTTCCAGCTTCCAATCCGGCAAGGCCATTTGCAAACGCTGAATCCATGCAGCAGCCCGAATGGGCTCGCCATTGGCGCTTTTACTTTGCCAGAGCAAGTCCACCGCGGGGCAACTCACCAATAACTGCGAAAGATCGCGTGCCTGTTGTTTGAATTCATGTTCAATCGTTGATCCGTGCAGCAATCGATTAAGCGCTTCTGAAAAAAACAAAGGCGGCTCAGAAAATGCTGGTAACTGATTTTCATCGCAGCCAACCACAATCACGGCATCGAATTCTCGTAAGCGAGTCGAGCTCAAGGGCAAGATACTGAGGTTAGCCTCTGCCTGCTTGCTGACCTCTTGATACGAAGCCTCTTCAATGGCCGAGCTTAAGAGGCTGATCCACTCACTCAGTCGCAGCTGAATTGATTTGATTGCCTTGGGCTGCAAGGGCATCTCTAAAGTGAGCAGCACATCCAGCAATTGCTTACCAGCAGAGTCTGCAGCCAAGGTGGTTGCCATACCAAACGCGGTGATGTCGCCTTGTAATTGCTGATATGCCTGACTGACATCTACGGTTTTACTACGCCACTGAACGACGCGGCCACGTACGAGCTGAAGTAACTCCAATAGCAAGGGATTGGCAGGTGCTTGACGAAACACATTGCCGTAGCGCACCCCTTCCATCGCAATGTAAAAGGATTCCCATCCGCAATAGGCTTGACTGGCGATCAAGCGATCTTCCAGTTCGGCAATCAAGCCGTTGCAGTCTTGGGGGTCTTTTCCTAAGATGGCAGGGATATCGACAAACGGATTTTGCAAAAACTCCAATAGATCAGCAGCGCTAGGACCTTCTTTAGGAGCTCGAATGAGGGAGAGCCAACTGTGCAGTGCTGCTGCAGCGCGTGTGGTCGACAACTTCCAGCCGGTTTCATCCCGAATGGCGAGCGCTGGACCAAAACGCGTCAATAGTGCGCGCGTCCGGCGGGCGGCTAAACGATCTTGCGCAACCAGCGCTATGTTTTTCTTGCCGGCGATGATGTGCTGCTCAACGCTTTTAGCAGCCATCCATGCTAACTCTTCAAATCGATTGGCCGAAAGCAAACGCCACTGACCCCGGTATGCAGTTTTGGCATTGTGGGTCGCGTCTTGTTTTGCCTGGCTTGCTTGGCTCGCTTCAGCCTCTCCTGCCGATAATGCTTCGGGCCACAAACCCACATCACTCCAGTTCAGACCGATATCAATTACTGGAGCATGGGCTGCGTACTCATCCATAAAGCGCTGCATCAAGGCCCGCTCACTTGCCAGCCCATCGGCGGTTTGAACCCAAATAAAAGGTCTTGCATGCTTGGCCTGTTTAGCAGCCTGTAGGTATGCAGCGAGCGCAAGATGCTTGCGCACGATCGGATTACCCGCATCACTAAGGTAACGCCAAAAGAGCAGCAATACCTCTGCCTCTCGGTCGACTACCTTGCGGGCTAGCGCTGGATAGGCCTCTTCAATGGCCTCTTCAAGCAACTTCTCAAGTGGGCCTAGCCACGCATCACTGGATGCCGCGCCCTGCTGAGGCACCATTAGCGATGCGGACTGAGATAAAACGGCACTCGATAAGGTGTCGCAAGCGGTAATAATGGCTTGCGCCAAACCCCAGGCACCAGCCTCACTCTCTGCCCTAAACCAGGCACGCAGTTTGGGGTGGGCTTGAAGTGAAGCATGCACTGCCAACCACCGCTCCAAAGGGGTTTGCGCTTTGGGAAAGGTCCAGCTTTGCGGAGCCGATCCCAACCAATCACTCAAGCTCATCACCTCGGGTAAAAATGCAATCTGGGGCTTGATTGCTGCTGGGCGATGGCGCTCCAAACTGCTGCGCAAGGCCATTAACGGTCCGGCCGTACTGAGCACAACCAGCGGTCGCTGACTGGTTTCTATGGCCACATTCCATATGCCGCCAGAGAGGGTTTCTAAGGCATCCCGGTCGGGACTAAGCGACCACGCTAGCGGCTGCCCATACCCTGGCGCGTCACGCAAAGGAATAGCTGGAAAAGCGGCGGGGGTTTTCATGGTCAATCGGATTTATGCGGTAATCTGTTGTTTTAGGCAAGAAAGCTGGCTTATTGCTAATATAAGCTTCGACATACTAATAAATAAGGAATTTTTCATGGGTGCCGGCATTAAATACGTCAGTGACGCTTCATTCGAGCAAGATGTTCTCAAATCCGATAAGCCAGTTTTGCTTGATTTTTGGGCAGAGTGGTGCGGTCCTTGCAAAATGATTGGCCCTATTTTGGAAGAGCTGTCCACCGAGTACGGCGACAAAATCCAAATCGCCAAAATGAATGTGGATGAGAACCAAGGCGTTCCAGCGCAGTTTAATATTCGCGGCATTCCAACCTTGATCCTTTTCAAAGGGGGTGCGGTAGCCGCTCAAAAAGTAGGCGCGCTCTCCAAATCCCAGTTAGCCGCTTTCATCGACGGCAATATTTAAGTATTCCGCAAGACAGGCTCACTACTCGAGCCTGTCTTGGTTTCAGGCTTTTTTGGGTAAATCCGGTTTTATTGACCTCCAATCTTGCCAATTGCCGTTTTTGGTGTAATATTCTTTAAACGCACTATTCAGTGCTTCCCCATTTCTGGCTCTACATCCCCCTCTTCTTCGTTTCTTGATTTGTTTCCCTGATTGATTACAAGCTCATTTTTTGGCGCGCCCATTTGATTTTGACTTCCTCCTAACGTAACGCAACCCCTCCCTTTTGGCTCGCCGCCTTTCTGGCAGCAACCAGCCCCCCCACTTTTCTACTGATACCACTAAACACAATGCAATTAACTGAATTAAAAGTACTCCACGTTTCCGCCCTACTCGAGATGGCAGCTAGCCTCGAAATTGAAAACACCCAGCGGATGCGCAAACAAGAATTGATGTTTGCGATTTTGAAAAAGCGGGCTAAGTCTGGTGAATCCGTGTTCGGCGACGGTGTACTCGAAGTATTGCCAGATGGCTTTGGCTTTTTACGTTCGCCCGAAGCCTCGTATATGGCTTCGCCCGATGATATTTACATCTCGCCAGCCCAAATTCGCCGCTTCAATCTGCATACCGGCGATAGCGTTGAAGGCGAAGTCCGGACGCCAAAGGACGGTGAGCGTTACTTTGCGCTGGTCAAGGTCGATAAGATTAATGGCTTAGCGCCAGAGGCCCTGAAGAACCGCATCATGTTCGAGAACTTGACGCCGCTTCACCCTAATCGCACCATTCATTTAGAGCGCGACATTAAAGCCGAAGAGAATTTAACGGGCCGCATCATCGATATGATTTCGCCCATTGGCTTTGGTCAGCGCGGCTTGATCGTATCTTCACCCAAGTCAGGTAAGACAGTGATGATGCAGCACATTGCCCATGCGATCTCCACCAATTTCCCGGATGCCATTCTGATTGTGCTGCTCGTCGATGAGCGCCCTGAAGAGGTTACTGAAATGCAGCGCTCCGTTCGCGGCGAAGTGGTTGCCTCCACCTTTGATGAGCCAGCAGTGCGCCACGTTCAAGTAGCCGAGATGGTGATTGAAAAAGCCAAGCGCTTGGTGGAAATGAAAAAAGACGTCATTATTTTGCTCGACTCGATTACCCGCCTTGCTCGCGCTTACAACACCGTCGTGCCGTCCTCTGGCAAAGTATTGTCAGGTGGTGTTGATGCGAATGCCTTACAGCGCCCAAAACGCTTCTTCGGTGCAGCCCGTAATATTGAAGAAGGCGGCTCCTTAACGATTTTGGCCACCGCCTTGATTGAAACCGGCAGCCGGATGGATGACCTGATTTATGAAGAATTTAAGGGCACCGGCAATATGGAAGTCCACCTCGAGCGCCGTTTGGCTGAGCGTCGGGTCTATCCTGCGATTAACCTCAATAAATCCGGCACCCGCCGCGAGGAATTGCTGGTTAAGCCAGAAAATCTCCAAAAAATCTGGGTTTTACGCAAGCTATTGGCCGATATGGACGACATTGAGGCAATGAACTTCATCGTCGATAAGCTCAAATCCACCAAGAACAACGGAGAATTCTTCGACCTGATGCGCCGCGGAGGCTAAGAAGCCTGGGCTAGATGGATAGCAAATCTAGCCTTTCTTATTGATTTCATGGCATAATTTCGATTCTGCGACACCTTCGGTGTGGCTTTTTTTGATTCACCGTTGCATTTACTTTTACCTGGGCAAGTATTTCACTTCTCTTACTGGAACTGAAACGGCTACCTGCAATAAGGACACTTATGAAACCTGGCATTCACCCCGATTACCGCGAAGTTGTTTTTGTCGATGTTTCCAACAACTTCAGCTTTAAGACCCGCTCGACCATCATCACCAAAGAAACCGTGAAATGGGAAGACGGCAAAGAGTACCCACTCTCCAAAATTGAGACCTCTTCGGAGTCACATCCTTTCTACACCGGTACCCAGAAAATTATGGACACCGCCGGCCGGGTTGAGAAATTCCGTCAGAAGTTTGGTAGCAAAGCCGTTGCTAAAGCAACTGGCGATGGCGCTGCTAAAACGGCTGAGAAAAAAGCAGCTGCTGCTGAAACCAAAGCTGCTGAGAAACCAGCAGCCAAAAAAGCCGCTGCTAAGAAGGCGTAATGATTTTGTGGGAGTAAGTTGCTTCTCTCCCGCAACCCTGAAAAGGCAGCTTGTGCTGCCTTTTTTCTTATCTGTAATTGATATCGCCCAAATGCAATTTCACCATCACCGCCTGCATGGTTAAACTCACTGCCGCCGCTACTGCATCGATTCCGCGCACGGTTATCTTTGCACTAACGCTCATCTATGGTTTAGCTGGTCTATTCCAGCGAGATCCTTGGAAGAACGAGGATGCCATCGGCTTTGGCGGTATGTGGTCGCTATACCAAGGCAATCTCCAGGATTGGTTAGTCCCTCACTTAGCGGGGCGCGATGCTGCGCTCGGCGCACCACTACCTTACTGGCTTGGCGGCTTACTGATGGAATGGTTTGGGCCGCTCATTGGCTTAGCGAACGCCAGCCGACTTTATTCCGCCCTGTGTTTTTTTGCAGCCGCTCTTGCCATTTGGTATGCCACCTATCTATTAGGGCGCCGACGTGAAGTACAGCCGATGGCACTTGCCGTAGGCGGTCAACCGCAATCCAAAGCCTATGGCATGACTTTGGCAGATGGCGCTCTGCTTATATTCTTAGCCTGCGTTGGCTTGGCTCAGCGCGCTCATGAAACCACGCCCATGATGGCGCAATTGATGGGGATTAGTTTTGTGCTCTATGGCACGATACGCGGACTCGATAAGCCTTGGCAAGGTGGCGCATGTACTGGTCTAGGCGTGATGGTGTTGGCGCTATCTAGCAACCTATACCTCACCATCCTGGTTATCTTGGCAACCGTAAGTGCAGTATTTGTCAGTAATGCGCGATTGCGTTTTCGCTGGTCGCTCACGTCGGTCGTATTGGGTCTAATCGGCTTTGCACTCTGGCCCTTACTGTGGTTCCTGTTTGATTTAAACGAATCTCAGCGGGCCAATGCACTGGATGCCTGGCTCAATGTACCGCCGATGCAGAGTAGCCCTTCCGCTGAATCAATGGGCTTCTTGGGTGTGAACTTCTGGCTCTATGCCTGGCCAGTATGGCCGCTCGCCATCGTGGCAATCGTGCATTGGGCTCGCGAAAAAAATGCGGGATCTTGGCGCGCGGCACATTTATGTATTCCGCTGGGCCTGATATTGAGTGGCGTCATCTACGTACTTCTGCGCGTTGATGCGAACGAACACGATTTGATCATATTGATTCCGCCGATGGCCATTCTGGCTATTTTTAGCTTGCCAATTCTAAAACGTAATCTAATTAGCTTTATTGATTGGCTGGCGATGCTGAGCTTCACCATTATTGGTTTAGCCATTTGGGTCATTTGGCTGGCGAAGATCACGGGCTTTCCGGCCAGCACCGCAGCCAATGTAGCCCGCTTCATACCGGGCTACCAGGCGCAGTTTAGTCTTACTGCGTTTGTAATCGCCATTGGCATTACCGGCCTTTGGATTGCGGTGATTCGCTGGCGTACTTCGCGGGCGCCCAAAGTAATCTGGCGCTGTTTGATTATTTCTGCTTCGGGTACGGTCTTAATGTGGGTGCTTCTCATGACGCTTTGGCTACCCACCATCAATTACGCTAAAACCTACCGCTTTGTAGCGGAGCGATTGGTGCAGGCAGTCCCAAAGGATGCGCGCTGTATTGATACCAGCAATATTGGCTCCTCGCAGCTAGCCTCCTTTAGTTACTTCACAAAACTCCCCTTGCGGGATGATGCCAGCTGCCCCTATGTATTGACCCACAGTCAGTTAGAGGCAAAGGCCTACGCTAGCCTCAATCAAAAAACGATTACTCTGCTGTGGGAAGATCGGCGGGCAGCCGATCGTGCGGAGCGCTTGCGGCTTTACCGCGTGACGCCTGAATAGCCGATTCATTCAATATGCTTGTTTAGATCCTGCACAGCAAGATCGAAAAACCACTGAACATGCTTTATCGGTGAAGCAGTAAAATAGCTCCTTGAAGAACACAAACATTACAGTCGGCCTCTTGTTGCCGATGAACCATTCCCCATGCTTCTAAGACTCTCTCGCTTGCGCGAAGATATTCCGGCATTGCTTAAGTTGGCAGGCCCACTGCTGGTGGGTCAGCTTGCTGTGATTACCTTTGGAGTGCTCGATACCGCCATGACGGCGCGTTACTCTGCAGATGATTTAGCGGCGTTGGCCATGGCCTCGGCGATTTTCATTAGCGTATACGTGGGACTTACCGGTGTTGTTTCAGCATTGGCCCCAATTGCGGGTCAACTGTTTGGCGCAAAACGCTACGATGAAATCGGTGAAGAGGTACGCCAAGCTATTTGGCTTGCAGTACTGCTCAGCCTATTTGGCGCATTGGTTCTTTGGAATGCCGATTTGATCTTGGATATTTCGCAAGTCAGCCCGGAGATTCACGCCAAAGCCAGTTTATACATGCACATCCTCGTGCTGGGATTGCCTGCCAGTATGATCATGCGCGTACTCGTTGCCCTACACAATGCAGTGTCAAGGCCAACCATCATTACGATCGTGCAATTGATTGGCTTGGCCGCTAAGTTCCCGCTCAACTATTTGTTTATCTATGGGGCTTTTGGGATTGAAGGCATGGGAGGCCCTGGCTGTGCAGTAGCAACGGTCATCATTAATTGGCTCTGGCTACTCATTACCTTGTGGATTGTGATGGCAGGACGTTTTTACAAGCCCTTTGCCCTATTTGCTCGATTTAGTAAGCCGGATCCACACCGTATCGGCGTCATGCTCAGACTGGGTATGCCGATTGGCTTTAGTTACCTTATCGAAGTAACCTCGTTTACCTTTATGTCGCTCTTTATTGCTCGCCTTGGTACAGAAGCTTTGGCTGGACATCAAATTGTGGCCAATATCGGTACCGTGATCTACATGGTTCCCTTATCCCTATCTATTGCAACCATGACCTTAGTATCGCAATCGATTGGCGCAAACCAACAATCGAAAGCAGAGCAGATTGGCTGGTCCTCAGTCTTTTTTACAACTACTGCCTGCGCCGTCATTGGACTCACAGCCTGGTTTTTCAGGACCGAATTACTTAACTTGTACGACCCCCCAGAGGAAGTAAAGCAGTTTGCTATTCCGCTCTTTTTATTTATCGC
>JAIXPY010000067.1 GCA_027486025.1 Burkholderiaceae bacterium | reverse complement strand
GGTACGTACCGGACACATGCTTTACGTCCGGTACCGACCACATGGTTTACACATCTACCAATCACATCCCCACTACTTTGGGACCAAATGGATTGTCTAAGGCTTGTACCTTATTCGATTCCATATCAAAGTAAGCCATATCGTAATCCATAAAGCTGACTAACCACACGTCATCTTCGACTTGCCGCAGGCCCACGTCATGACCAGCGAACACCGTACTAAAGTGAATCTTCTTGCCATCCAAACAGATGCGCCCGCAGTTCGTTACGGTCACGGTTTTATCGTGGAAGGGGTAACTCACATCGGGCAGTCCTTCGTATTTTCGGGTGGATGGCCGATACAGATCGGCGGGCTTTTTCATCTCTAGTGCTTGATGGGGTCGCTCGTAGTTGTACTCCTTAATAAAGTCTTCAAACTTATCTTGCTGTTGCAACAGTGTTTTTGCAGGAGGTTTTGTTGTCGCTTGCTTGAGGGTTAAGTGCATGCGTTCATGGCGGCCATTTTGCTGGGGATTGCCGGGCTTAATGCGCTCAATCCCAATACCCAAGCGCAGCCACCAGACTGACAAACTCGAGAGGCCATAAAGCGCATTAGCGCAGGCAAACGGCACGCCGTTGTCTGAACGGATGCTGCCTGGCAGCCCATACTCCTTAAAGAGTTGTTCAAAGACCGTAAAAGCCTGCGCTTCACGAGTACTCTCGAGTCCCTCACAGCAAATGAGGAAGCGCGAGGCATAGTCCGTTACGGTGAGCGGGTAGCAGTATTTGCGATTGCCGAGCATAAACTCGCCCTTGTAATCCACGCACCACAGGGCATTAGGCTCTTTGAGATCCGATAGGTTTGTCCCCGCAAGCTTGGGATGGCGGCGAACCCGTTTCTTTTTAACTAAACCGTGGCGATCCAGAACGGCATGCACCGTACTTTTGGCGGGTAAGGCTAGCTCCGGGTAGTGGGTATGCAATCGATCGCGTAATTTAGGGGCGCCCCAGGTGGGGAACTCTTTTTTGAGGTTCACGATCAATTGCTCGACCTGGAAGGGTAGCCGGTTGGCTTGCCTAAAGGGCTTTCGGGAGCGGTCCGTTAAGGCTTCTAAACCACTGTCTTTGTAGCGATCAATGATTTTATGGCCAGTCACCCTAGAGATTCCAAACTCCTGGCATAGGGTAGCAATCTTCTCGCCATCCAGGTAACGCGACACAAATTTGAGCTTTTCGTCCATCTTCGTACTTTCATTCCACGGCATAGAGTGGTCCCTCCTATGCCAAAAACTGTAAAGTATGTGTCCGGTATAAAGTGTTAACTATGTGTCGAGTAGTACACTTAAATCGATCTTTGGTTTACTCGTTTTGACAATTCCGCGGCACTCTCTTTTCGCTCACTGTAGCGATCTGTGAGATAGGTCGAAACGGAGCGAGTTAATAAAGTGAATTTAACTAACTCTTCCATGACATCAACTACGCGATCGTAATTCGCTGAGGGCTTCATGCGATTGTTGTCATCAAACTCTAAAAATGCTTTTGGCACAGAGGATTGATTTGGAATCGTGATCATCCGCATCCACCTTCCCAGAATGCGCATTTGATTAACGGCATTAAATGATTGCGAACCGCCACTAACCTGTAATAAAGCCAGAGTCTTACCTTGACTAGGCCTTATTGCTCCAATGCTAAGGGGTATCCAATCAATTTGTGATTTCATCAGCCCTGTCATTGCACCATGACGCTCGGGACTGCTCCAAACCATTCCTTCTGACCATTGAACTAGCCCTCTAAGCTCAACTACTTTAGGGTGTGTTTCGGCGGCATCATCTACTTGGGGCAATCCATGGGGATTAAAGAATCGCGTTTCACAGCCCATTGTCTTTAATATTCTTTCGGCCTCTTCTGCTAGAAGGCGGCTAAATGATCTCTCTCTAAGTGACCCATATAAAAGCAATATCTTAGGGGGATGACTTAATGGGTCACCAGCTCGCAGCTTTTCAAGATCCGGCTTATGAAACAGTGCTTGGACAATATTAGGAAGGTCAGTCATGTATGCATAGTAATGAGAATTACTGAAATAGCTCAAAAATTCTATAAAAAAAGATTTCATAGAATTGTCATAATAATTCTATTATCATCGAATTATGAAAAATAAAGAAGCTGTAAGCGCATTTGTAGCTCTTGGGCAAGAGTCTCGCTTAAATGTCTTTCGTTTGATTGTTCAGCGGGGCGATGTTGGGTTGACTCCGACCCAAATTATTGAGAAGCTAGGCATTCCCAATGCGACCCTGAGTTTTCATTTAAAAGAGTTATACCAATCTAATTTGATTACGGTAGAGCGTCAAAGTCGCAATCTTATCTATCGCCCAAATGCTAAGTTGGTTCAAAACCTCAGTGAGTTCTTATTAGACAACTGCTGCGGCGGCAAGCCCTGTTCACCTGTTAAATCCTCAATTAAGGTTAAAGCACTATGAAGCAATACAACATTCTCTTTTTATGTACTCATAACTCAGCCCGTTCAATTCTTGGTGAGGCATTAGCATCTACTCATCCAAGCGGGCTTTTCATCGGCTACTCCGCAGGTTCAACTCCTGGCACATCAGTGAACCCGTTTGCTAGAGAGTTGGCTCTTGAAATGGGCTACAGCGATTCCAACTTGCGTAGTAAAAATTGGGACGAGTTTGGTTTGCCTAATGCGCCAAAGATGGACTTCATCATCACTGTTTGTGATAACGCCGCAGGAGAGGTTTGTCCTATTTGGCCTGGTAATCCAGCCACAGCGCACTGGGGATTTCCTGATCCCTCACAAGTTGCGGGTACGGACGTTGAAAAACGCCTGGCATTCATTGAGGTCAAAAATGGCCTAAAGAAGCGCATTGATTTCTTGGCTAGTCTGCCCCTTGAAAAACTGGACTCACTGGCCCTAAGAGAGATTCACCACACGATTTCATGAGATCCTTTATTGCCGAGTTTATCGGCACAGTATTACTGCTTGCCATTGTTGCTGGTAGCGGCATCATGGGTGAGACTTTGGGGGCAGGAAACGCCGCAGTAGCATTGCTTGGAAACAGTATCGCTACTGGGGCAGGACTCTATGCTTTAATTGTTTTATTAGGACCTATTTCGGGCGCTCACTTTAATCCAGTGGTCACTTTGATGTTTTGGAAGCTAGGCCATCTCGATTTAAAAAAGATGTTGGGTTATTGGGCATGCCAATTTACTGGAGCTATCAGTGGGGTATGGCTTTCACATATCATGTTCAGCTTACCCCTCATTCAAGAATCAACCAAGGTCAGAACAGGATTGGGGATATGGGTAAGTGAATTGGTATCTACGCTTGTATTGCTCGCAGTCATTTATATTGGGGATAAGCAAGCCAAAGATAGAGTTCCAATGTTAGTTGCTTTAACAGTGACAGCAGGCTATTGGTTTACGTCATCTACCTTCTTTAGCAATCCAGCAGTAGCTGTGGCTAGGAGCTTTACAAATACCTTTGTTGGCATTGCTCCATCCAGCGTATTTGGATTTGTTGCAGCTGAAGTAGTTGCGGCATTACTTATTTTAGGAATACTTGCTCTAGTTGCACCGAAAGATAACAAGAGCTATACAAAGGTACTTTGATATTCTGCCTTTAGAGCAAATACCTGTTTCTTAATTGCGCCAATCTTCTATATTTGGTGAGGGCTTTACCAGATATTTCGTGAAAATTAAATGTAATTCATCAAAAATTGTAAGAAAAGGAAGACCTAATTATTTGTAAGCAATAAATAGCTTGCTAGTCAGGATTTATTTTCATTAATCATTGCACAGTTTATTACACAGTCCTGATTTATGCGTCTAAGTCATTGAAATATATAAAATTTTGAGCAGCTACAAGTTCTTCTAAGGCGTAGGTCGCACGTTCGAATCGCGCTGGGCAGGACATTAGTTAAAACGCAGCTATTCGTCCTAGGTGATTAAGAGTTACCAAAACTACCTTTGGGTGGTTTTTTCATTTGGATTTGATATAAATCACCTAATGTAAAAAATTAAGACATTAAATGCAAAAAAGCCCCCAATTTGTTCTTTATGGATTTTGGTTTTTGTTAGTACTTCATATTATTAGGGCATTGTTTACGCTTTCAGTATTTTTTCCAATCATTGGTTCAAACGCTAAGCAAAAACACAGCTCTCGGTGGTCTAAATGGTTATTAAAAATTGCTGGGCTGCGGCTTCGAGTTGAAGCTCCGCAAGGGCTTCCGGACAGGCCTTGTCTGTTTGTTTCTAATCATATTTCTTGGATTGATACCCATGTAATTAACAGTTTTATTCCGGTGTGCTTTGTGGCTAAGTCTGAATTTGCCTCATGGCCGGTTTTTGGATGGATTTCAAAAAAAATAGGAACTATTTTTATTAGGAGAGATAGCGCTCGCCATGCAAGACAAATCGTGGATCAAATGGCGCAGGACTTAAGTCATACATCGTTTTGTATTTTTCCTGAAGGCACCACGACTGAAGGGTCCGGCCTTTTGCCATTTAAGGCAAGTTTATTTGAGTCGGCCGTCATGTCAAAGGCTCCAGTGTGGTCTCTGGCGATTCAGTATCGCTCAAGGGGGACTGGTGAACGAAGTACTGTTCCAGCATTTATTGATGATATGGGTATTTTGGAATCCATGAAAAAAATCATGAGTGATCGACAACTTGAAGCTAGGGTGGTTGTATTGTCTACGTTTGATCCAAAAAAAGATTCACCTATAACCCGGTCACATTTAGCCCAAAAGAGTTATGAATTAGTTTCTAGTGCAATTTAAGGGATTTGAAATGGATTCTGTGACTTTAATGGCAAAGACATTTAAAAAATTCATATAGATGTCACATGAAAAGTAGACTATACGAAATCATATTCAATGACAAATTGAAGGAAACATAAAATGCTTGACCAGAACTTCAGAGACAAAATTATCAACTTAAGAAGAATGTCTGCTGAGTATTATCAAAAGGCGGCATGGAATCAATTGCTATCCTTAGATAACTATAGAGAAAAGAATTTTGAAGCTGCGGAGCGTTTTGCACAGCTATCATTTGAGGATCAAATGATAGCCATGGATTATGCCGAGTTGGCTGATGCCGAATACTCTATGCATCTTGAGTTAGAGCTAGAAGATTAAATGGGAATGCGCATGCTTGGGTAGCCAAGAATCTCAATAGCCCACTTGTTGGGCTATTTTCTTTTGTGGCTTGGATGGTTTGTGCCATTAGCCTTGGATATCTTCGGCATGAAGCGTCTTTTAAAAAGACAAATCAATTATATATTCCTGCGTCGGTCAATGTCGTTTAAAACATTAGATCTGTTTAGATTATAAAATTCTCAAATGAAATGGATTTTTCCTCTAT
>JAIXPY010000086.1 GCA_027486025.1 Burkholderiaceae bacterium | reverse complement strand
TACTCCATGTGACCATGGGCGTGACCTGTTTCACCTTCAGCGGTGGAACGGAAAACAGCAGCTACGTCGTTTGCACCAGCAACGTCAGCCATGTTTGCGAAATACAAATAACGGCGATTTGCTTTGGATTCGCCAGCGAATGCGGCCTTCAAGGACTCTTCAGTCTTTGTGCCTTTTACAGTTTTGCTCATTTAAGGGCTCCTTGTTTTCAGTTAAATCAAAATGGAGGGGATGTAATTCAATCAAGGATTGAATGAATCGCCACAGACAAATTATGCGGATCTTTGGGCCCTAAATAATCGTATTTTTGTATTAGAGCGATAGTTAAAAACAACCAAATTTGTCTTTCTGATTAACTTAATAAATGTGTCACAATTTAAAGTAAGTAATTGCTAACAAAAATTGAATGCAATAAACCATCCCAAGCCATTGTTTTTATTATATATATTGCTAGATAAGACTTATTAGGTTTACTTTGCCTTCAGGGCTGCGATCGATGCAGCGCAATCCCGAATGCCATAGTTGTAAAACTTGCCCGCATTCTCTTTTTTAAGCGACTGGGCGCATTCCGTAACGGAATTGCGTAAATTAATTGCGGGAGTGGTGCTGGTAGCCATATCAAAATCCTCAAAAAATAAACAAAAAGAACATCAAGCCAAAATTCCAGTTTGATGTCGCTTAAATGATCCTACAGCATAAAATAATCAGGAAGCGTAACCAAGGGAATTGCAAAGCCCCTTCGTTTCGTTAGTATGTTGAGCGCCATGACAGCAGTTCAATGAACCCCATCCTTCAGTGAGCCAGGAAAATCCCTATGAAAAAAACAGACTTATACAAAAACCTGGGGCTATCCGTGGCGCATAAGATGAAAAATGCCGCCAAAGTAAAAGGTCCTGGAACAGGGACCCAGTCCAAAACTAAACAACAGCTGGCCGATGAACTAGTAAAGGCTAATCCACTATTGGCTGCATTCTCTGGCAAGCCTAAGTCAAAGCCACCGAATGAAGCCTGAAGGATCTCAGTATTGGTTGGTTGATGGTTTGAAGGTGTTAGCGGCGCAGATTATTGTTTTGCACCACTGCGTTAGTTATGGTCAATTGGCTCTAGCAACTTCGCTCCAGTTGCCTCATCTCAGTAGCATCTTGTTTGATTACGGCAGGTATGCCGTTCAAATATTTTTAGTGATGGCTGGCTACCTCGCGGCGCAGACGGCTGAAAAAGCCTTTGCGATAAGCCATACACATTCAAAGGTAGGCGGATCTCGATTGGTAGCGCAACTGGCGATTCGTCGCTACTTACGTTTGGTTGGGCCATATATCGTTGCTTTATTAATAACTATAGTGTGTGCAGCACTGGCGCGCCAATGGTCTGCGGACGAGTACATTGGTCAGCCCGAAACCATCACCCAAGTTTTGGCGCACCTCTTTTTATTGCAAGGCCTGCTGGGGTATGACTCAATCTCGGCAGGGGTTTGGTATGTGGCCATTGATTGGCAGCTTTTTACAGCGCTGGCGTTGATCTATGCGATTTTTCAGCGGCAGATGCTACGCATAGGTGTCATATCTATTTTGATTGTGGCATCGCTCTTGTACTTCAATCGCCATGCCAGTTTTGAAGATAGCTTTATTTACTTTATCGGCTCGTATGGCCTCGGCGTTCTGGCGTATTGGGCTAGCGGCCTAAATGCAATTCAGGCAAGCGTCAATCAGACCAGTGCAAAAAAGATACTGGTAGCGATTACTTGCATTTTGCTTCTTTCTGCGCTGCATTCAGTTTGGCTGCGTAATTATCTTGCGCTTGGCATTGCGTTTGTATTGCTTTATGCAGGTAATAGACCCTACCGGCATCCAAAATCGTGGCTTGCAAGCGCGATGCAGTGGGCCAGTGCTCGCGCCTATTGCGCTTTCTTAATTCACTTTGCATTCATCTTATTGGCTAATACAGCACTGCTTGCATTCCATGTGGAAAGCCCCGCAGTAGCAGTTGCTGCAATTGGACTAGTTTCTGTGCTGAGCTGGATTGCTGCAAACTATTTATACCGCTTGGTAGAGTTACCCATTGGGCGCTGGCGTCCTGCTGCTTTATTTTCCTAATCTACGCATCACTCAACAAGATAAGAGGCGGCGTAAATAGTGACTAAGGCGTCTTTAAAACAGCATGCGAAACAATGCCATGGTTTTCTAATTTGTCCCTGCCACCTAAGCATTCAATTTCCAGTAAGCAGATCGATGCAATGGCATTGGCTCCGACTTGCTTGACTAGTTTAGAAGCGGCTAGCAGTGTGCCGCCGGTTGCCAATACATCATCGATCAACAGCACCCGTGAGCCAGCAGGCAAGGATACGCTTTGGATTTCCAGTGCGTCTGATCCGTATTCCAGACCATACGACTCTCGGTGACTGGCTAGCGGCAGCTTATTGGGTTTGCGGACCAGCACCAGGCTTTTTTGGCTGTGTAGGGCGAGTGCCGAGGCAAATACAAACCCCCGCGACTCGACCCCAACAATATGGCTGTAGTCAAACTGCTGAGCAATGGCAGCCATGTGGCGGATGGCATCGGCAAAGGCCGCTGGGTCGCCCAATAATGGGGAAATATCCCGAAACTGAATGCCCGGCTTTGGAAAGTCAGCAATGGTTGGCAGATAATCGAGCAATTGCATTTGCATAATGTGTATTAGTTAAGTTGAGTTGTTTGTTGATTGCGTTTCTGTAGCGACTATCCAAGGTAAATTTCATCATGCGCCACCCGTTTGTCATTATCACTGCACTCGAGAATGAGCTCGATCCAAAACGCCTCCCGCCAGAAACGGCCGTGGTTTATACCGGGATTGGCAAAGTAAACGCAGCAATTGCAACCTTTAAGGCAATTCAAACCTATAGCCCACGGGAGATCATTAATTTCGGCACCGTAGGGCGAATTAACCCGGCTGTGAATGGCTTGCTGGATATAGGTAAGGTCGTGCAGCGGGATGTTTTTGCAGAGCCCTTGGCTCCGCGTGGAGAGGTGCCATTTTCCAAGCGCCCGAATGCCTATGTATCGGATGGCGGAGCATATGTGTGCGGCTCTGGCGATAGTTTTGTAACGGAGACTGATCCATGGCTGATTGCACAAGCCATTGATGTAGTAGATATGGAACTCTTTGCGATTGCCGCAGTTGCGCACGATGCGGCTATTCCATGGCGCTCATTCAAATACATTACCGACGATGCCGATGCCTCCGCTGGCAGCGATTGGCATAAGGGCGTGCAGCATGGCGAAGAACTCTTTTTGGAACAACTGCGCAGGGTAATGGAGCGGTAAATCCGGTGCTTCTTACCTCTGTGAGTTAACGCATGCCCGGAAGCACCTGATGCGATATCGGTTTGCCATTGGGTCCAATTTTGACGAGGACCATGTCACCAGAGCCAAGCACCACTCCGGTGAATGCCTCAATATTGACGTGGTGACTGACCATGATGATGGGCGTCTTCGGAAACTGCTTAAGACTCTTTTGTACCAACTGGCGCAGAGCTTCTGTTTTTTGATTTGCTTGACCCATGTTTTCAAAAAAAGAACCCAGTGCTGGATCAATGGTGACTGAGCCCTTTTTTAACAAGGTCGCAGTGTCAATGCAGCGGCACCATGGACTGCTAAACACTTTCGCACTCTCAATGCCTTGTTGACTCAGCCACTGCCCAGTGCGCTCAGCCTGCTTTTTTCCAAACTCGCCCAAATTACGCTGCGTACTACATTGATCAAGGCGATGGCCTGCAGGATCGCTAAAGCCAGGGGCATCCGCATGGCGCATCAACAGAATGTGTTGTCCATCCGTCATTGGACCAGCTAAGTTAGCAAGCGCAGTAGTGCTGAGGCAAAGCGAGATGACTAGCATAGCCATCGCACGTTGCCAGAATTGCAATTGTGCTCGAATCACCATGGCAATTTTTCCCCTGAGTAGCTGTAAAAGCTGCCCGATTCAGAGAGCGGTAATTGATTGAGTACCGCCAGCATATCCCGCGCCGCATCGATCGCTGGCCGACCAATTTGCTCGCCTTTAAATGGCTTGGAGAGTCGTGAGTTGACGGTGCCGGGGTGGAGCGCAATTAATTTAGTGTTGGGTTGTGTGCGTCGCAACTCAATTGCAGTCGTTTTAAGTAGCATATTGAGCGCTGCTTTGGATGCCCGGTAGCTGTACCAACCACCTAAGCGATTGTCTTCAATGCTGCCTACTTTGGCGGAGATCACGGCCATGATGGCATTCTCTTTAGCAAGTAGGCTGCTGAACTTAGCTAGTGTTACAGCGGGGCCAAATGCATTGATCTTGAAGATCGCTTCTAGCTGGCCGAAACACACATCAGCCCCCTTTTTTTCAGGGCTCCACGCATCGGTATGCAGGACGCCAATGGCATTGACGATCAGGTGAAACGGGCCGCTGGTCGCCAAGGCTTGCGCGGCGATTGCAATCGATGATTCATCTGCATAGTTAATGGCTGGGCTGGAGTGACGATGAATGCCAATCGCCTCACCGCAGCGGGGGTCAGCCTGAAGCAGCTCCAAAAAAGCAGACCCAATCGTTCCCGATGAGCCGATGATGAGGGCGCGATAGCCCTCGGGTAGTGATGGCATCATTTAAACCCAGCCTTGTTTCCAAATGGTGGCGTCTGTCAATTCACGCCAATCAATTTGCCGCACCTCTTTGCTGAAGACGGCTTCAATTTCCACGTGCTGGATAGCTTCCTGCGGCAGTTCGGGCAGAATAACTTTACTCACCAAAAAATGCTTTTGTTTTTTGATGGGATGAACTGCAGTCCACTTCGTCAGCAATAACTTTTTTGGGCTGAGTGGATTTTTAGTTGGCATGGGGCATCAAGAAACAGGTCAAAGGACGGTGCATTGCATCGTTTGTGTGCCAAGACGAAGCGCTCCGGATCCGGGCGTAAACCGAACTACTGCCGCTTGTGTATTGATCGGGCAACGCAGATCAAAATAACTGTCATGGCCTAAGCTACCGCAAAAGCGCAAATCCGATTCGTTTTTACTGGACGGATTGATTGCCAATCCCTGCGGCGGATCGAAAGTCATGAGCGAACGACTTAGCACCATGGTTACTTTTGCTCCATCCGCCCCTGGAATACAACTCCAGGTGGCGTAATCGTTTTTATCGCAAGCCGCGAGGCCGCCCATTAGGGAGGCTAGCAATCCAAAGTGAAGGAAACGGCGGGCAGGGAAATGCATGATGGATTAAATGAAGTGGGGTTACACCATTCTAGTGAATAAGCTCTACACTTGCTCGGTATGCCATCACCAGATCATCCATTCCTAACCTTAGCAGAGCTCAGCGCGGCAGACGTGTCGCGCATCATCGAAATGGCCTGGGAGGACCGCACGCCATTTGAAGCCATTTTGCGTAGCTATGGATTATCAGAGCCTGCAGTTATTCGCCTTATGCGCGCCAATTTGAAGTCGGGCTCTTTTCGCTTATGGCGTGCTCGTGTGACGGGCCGCGCGACCAAACACAGCGCACTGCGTAGTCCCGATATCGATCGTGCCTACTGTCCAACCCAGTACAAGCAGTCCCACGGACGATGAAGCTCTTTACCCTTTTTTATGATGGCGCCTGCCCCTTATGTCAGGCAGAAATCCTGTTTTTGCAAAACCGCAATCAAGCAGGCCTACTCCATTTTGTTGACATCAATTCAGCGCAATACGATCCGCAAAGAGTGGGTGTGTCGTGTGAAGAGGCTTTAGCGAGCATGTACGGCCAGATCGAAGGCGAGCCACCGATCAATGGGGTGGCCGTGTTTGGGGAGGCATATCGCCGGGCTAATTTGCCGCTAATGGCATGGATTTTTTCACGCCGCTGGATGATGCCGATTCTAGGGCCCGGCTACCGTTTCTTTGCCAAGCACCGGCATGGTATTTCGGGGTTTTTTGGACCGCCACTACTGCGCCTTGCAAAGGCCCGTTACCCAAGCAAACCCAATTAACCCTAGTTTTATCGTAGCACTCTCAGATTTACTTGTATCGTAGCGTCATGAGAGCTCTTTTTCTTCGCTTGGCATGGGTTGTACTCGGATCCGCCATTGCCATTACATCTGCCTTATGGGTTACGGGTAACGCTACTACGCCACTGCTTCTTGCATCCTTGGGCGGCTCCACTTTGTTTCTGTTTGGCTTAACAACCTTGCCACCAGCGCAGCCTCGTGCCTTATTTGGCGGTCACTTTATTGCGGCTGCAGTTGGTATCGCCGCATACCAGCTTGCCGGTGATGCCCTGTGGGTGATGGCGCTTGCGGTGGTCGTCACTATCGTGTTGATGTTGCTCACCAAAACCGTTCACCCACCGGCGGGCGCCAATCCACTCATCATGATTCAGGCACAAGCTGGACTCATGCATTTGGGTGCAGTAGTCATGCTGGGGGTGCTGACCATTTTTGTAGTGGCTTATGTATGGAGTCGCTTGGGAGTGGGCCAATGCAAATATCCTCTGCGCTGGAACCAGCCGTCGCCACCCAATAGTAATTGGGGCATTTGGGCTGATTCGTAAAGTGCAGATGCAACTGATTTAGTATTGATAAGCCCATGACAGTTCACTCCGCCGATCCAAAACACCACGCTGCGCATTCACTCAAAGAGCGCATGTATGTGGTTATTTTTGAATCCGATACCAAGATGGGTTTATTGTTTGATCGCGTTTTAATTTACGCCATCTTGCTCTCCGTATTGGTGGTCGTTCTTGATAGCGTGGCATCGATTTCAAAGCAGTTCCATAGCCAATTAGTCACTCTGGAGTGGATGTTCACGATTCTATTCAGCATTGAATACATTGCGCGCTTGTATTGCGCAAAGTACCGCTGGCGTTACGCAACTAGTTTTTATGGCGTGATTGATTTTCTGGCGGTGGTGCCGACGTATCTTGCCCTTCTCTTTCCGGAGCTGCACGCATTGATTGATGTCCGTGTGCTGCGTTTAATCCGCATGTTCCGCATCTTTAAATTAACCGCATACATGTCGGAGTATCAGCATTTGGCTGAAGCCCTATCGGCGAGCAGGCGCAAGATCCTGGTGTTTTTATCGGTGGTCTTAATGGTAGTAACCGTGATGGGTTCCATCATGTACGTAGTAGAAGGGCCAAGCAATGGCTTTACGAGCATTCCGATTGCGGTGTATTGGGCAATCACGACAATGACAACCGTCGGCTTTGGTGACATTACTCCGCACACCGATTTGGGTAAGCTGATTTCATCAGCGATGATGCTGATGGGCTGGGGCACATTGGCTGTGCCAACAGGGATTGTGACCGCGGAGTTTGCGCATCGCCGTAATCAAGAGTTTGTGGCCAAAAAAACCTGCGATGCCTGTTGTACCGACGGTCATGAAACAACGAACCAATACTGCAAGCATTGCGGCACTCGTTTTCCGACCCCTGAAAACTAAAAAAGCCTTCTTTGATAAGAAGGCTTTTCCGTATTGAGTGGGCCCGGTGCTTTAGTTAACGCCAAGCAACTCCACGTCAAATACCAGTGTCGCGTTGGGCGGAATAACGCCTCCTGCACCGCGTGCGCCATAGCCCATCTCTGCAGGAATGATTAAGGTGCGCTTGCCACCGATTTTCATGCCGGCAACACCTTCGTCCCAGCCTTTAATCACACGGCCGCCGCCCAAGGGAAATTCAAACGCTTGGCCACGATCGACCGAGCTATCAAATTTTTTGCCTTTTAAATCAGCAGCAGCTGGATCATGCAGCCAGCCGGTGTAGTGAACCGATACATCGGACCCGGCCGTTGCTTCTGCGCCGCTGCCTAGGACAGTGTCAATTTTTTGAAATTCGCTCACGATATTTGCCTTTATAGAAGATGGGGTAGTAGAGGACGGCTTCGCATCACCGCCGGATTTCGGCATTAAGAATGCCACAGCTAGGCCGCCAGCCAGAATCAATAAACCGAGTTTGAGAGGGGTATTCATCGTCGAGGGCCTTATCTAAAAAAGATTGCCAATATGCACCAAATTAGTGCATAGTAAGCAGTATTGCAGTTCACTTAGCAACACGGTGTTCCAGTATATAAAACCCTGCTCAAGCACGCCAAGTCGATGAATTAAAATAGTTGATGAGCATGTTGGCTTATCTTGTGCGCTTGCAGCATGAATGGATAGCGGCATGCAGAACTATCTGTAAATCCGTAATACCGTGCACCCTCCAATTTAAGGATTTGTTATGGCCTCAGGAAATTCAAAGATCATTTATACCTTCACAGACGAAGCCCCTGCACTGGCAACCTGTGCATTTTTGCCCGTCATTAGCGCGTTTGCAAAATCAGCCGGTATCGATATTGTCAAAAGTGACATCTCTGTAGCGGCTCGAATCTTGGCGGAGTTTCCAGAATGTTTAAGTGAAGCACAGCGCGTACCCAATAATTTAGCTGAGCTGGGAAAGATGACTTTGCAACCGGATACCAACATCATTAAGTTGCCCAACATTAGTGCGTCTGTACCGCAGCTCCAAGACGCCATTAAAGAGTTGCAGAGCAAGGGCTACGCCATTCCTGATTTTCCAGATGAGCCTAAGAATGATGACGAGAAAGCCATTCGGGCGCGCTATTCCAAATGCTTGGGCAGTGCTGTAAATCCAGTATTGCGAGAGGGCAATTCCGATCGCCGCGCGCCAGCAGCAGTTAAGCGCTATGCGCGTAATAATCCCCACTCCATGGGCGTCTGGAGTCAGGCTTCGCGTACCCATGTATCGCATATGCATGGCGGCGATTTTTACTCCAGCGAAAAATCCATGACCATGTCCAAGGCCTGCGATGTGAAGATGGATTTGGTTACGAAGAGCGGTAAAACCATTGTCCTCAAGCCAAAAATCAGCCTGCAAGAAGGCGAAGTGATTGACAGCATGTACATGAGTAAAAAAGCCCTGTGTGCTTTTTACGAAGCAGAGATGGAAGATGCGTATAAGACGGGACTCATGTTTTCGCTGCACGTGAAGGCAACGATGATGAAGATTTCGCATCCGATTGTCTTTGGTCACGCAGTCAAAATCTTTTACAAAGATGCCTTTGCAAAACACGAAAAACTCTTTGCAGAGCTTGGTGTGAATGCCAACAATGGCCTTAGCAGTGTGTATGACAAGATCGCATCTTTGCCCGACTCCAAGCGCCAAGAGATACTCAAGGATTTGCATGCGTGCCATGAGCATCGTCCGGCATTGGCGATGGTTGATTCAGCCAAGGGCATTTCCAATCTGCATTCGCCAAGCGATGTGATTGTGGATGCATCGATGCCAGCCATGATTCGCATTGGCGGCAAGATGTGGGGGGCAGATGGCCGGCCGCAAGACACCAAAGCGGTTATTCCCGAAAGTACCTTTGCGCGGATCTATCAAGAAATTATTAATTTCTGCAAAACCCACGGCAACTTTGATCCTAAGACCATGGGCACAGTACCCAACGTTGGCTTAATGGCGCAACAAGCCGAAGAATATGGCTCACATGACAAGACCTTTGAAATCGCCGAAGCTGGTACTGCTCGCATTGTTGCTGACGATGGCACGGTTTTGCTTGAGCAGCAGGTAGAAGAGGGTGACATCTGGCGTATGTGCCAAGTGAAAGATGCGCCGATTCGGGATTGGGTCAAGTTAGCGGTCAATCGTGCCCGTTTATCGAATACCCCGGCTGTATTTTGGCTCGATGAGTATCGCCCCCACGAGGCCGAGTTAATTAAAAAGGTAAAGACTTATTTAAAGGATTACGACCTCACTGGACTTGATATTCAGATCATGTCGCAAACACGAGCGATGCGCTACACCCTTGAGCGCGTGATTCGCGGCAAGGATACGATTTCCGTGACCGGCAATATCTTGCGTGACTACCTTACCGATTTATTCCCTATTTTGGAATTAGGTACCAGCGCTAAGATGCTGTCGATTGTGCCATTAATGGCCGGCGGTGGACTGTTTGAAACGGGTGCAGGCGGCTCGGCTCCAAAGCACGTCAAACAATTGGTTGAAGAAAATCATTTGCGTTGGGATTCCTTAGGCGAGTTTATGGCGCTGGCCGTATCCCTAGAAGATATTGGTGACAAAACCGGCAACCAAAAAGCCAAAATTTTGGCGCGCACCTTGGATGAGGCAACCGGCGCACTGCTCGAAAACCGCAAGTCACCGTCCACAAAAACAGGTGAGCTCGATAACCGCGGTAGTCAGTTTTACTTGTCGATGTATTGGGCGCAGGCATTGGCCAAACAAACGGAAGATAAAGCGCTGCAGGCCCACTTTGCGCCAATCGCAAAAGCGCTGGAGGCGCAAGAGAAAACCATCGTTGATGAGCTTAATTCCGTTCAAGGTAAGCCAGTCGACATTGGTGGATATTATTTTGCTGAGCCAGAAAAGTGCGATGCAGTGATGCGCCCCAGCAAAACCTTTAATGCCATTATTGAGTCAGCATAAGCGCACAGGATTAATCTAGCTGATTAAAGCGAATGGCAAATGCCCAGTGATTTGCCATTCGTCAAAATGCAAACGGGAACGATGTTAATCCCATAGTTTTTATGGGTATTGCGATTTTTTGTGCAAAGCCGCAATTCTTCTTGGTTTATGTTTTAATTCTTATAACGAAGCACTGGGGAGTAGCTAGCTCAGCAATGAGTCCCGTTTACCGTCATTACGTTTGGGCTTTACTTTGTAAGGATCTAAGCCGGTATCGGGGTGGACATAGTCCAAGGCAAGACCATTGGTTTTTATGAATGGTTAATGGTTTTTTATTTCTCAGGTACAGGATGCGCATTCGATATTTCCGAATTGGTAGATTGGTGGCTTGCATGCCCTTGGCAGCAGCTGTCGTGCTGGCCATACCAAACGTAGCGGCACAATCAAAGCTGGATCTGCCGCCGCCAAGCCAGAAGTCAATGCCTGCCGCTCCCGGCACCATCTATACCCTAGAGCAATTAATTCAGCTGGCATTGGAATCCAACCCCCGAGTATTGGCAGCGCGCGATCAAGCAGCAGCCTCTAGCGGGCAATTACGGGCTGCCAAAGCAGTGCCAAACCCCCAATTTGAATACAACACGGGACAGCAACGCTCCGCTACTGGACCATTAACGACCGGCAATGTCTCGTCTTGGTCGGTGACTCAGCCATTGGATATGCCTTACACCCGTTTCCCACGGGTTGATGCGGCAGAGGCCAATGTGCGCGCCGCGCAAGCCACGCGGGTCGCGTTTGAGGTAGAGGCAATCGCCAATGTGCAAATGCGCTATTACGAGTTGCTCCGCAGGGAAGCCGAGGCGCGTGCAGCCAATGAAGACCTGGATCTAACCAAGCAAATTCGGGATCGCATGCAACTGCGTTATGACGTAGGCGAGACCGCACGCTTTGAATTGATCCGGGCGCAAACGGAATTTTTGAATGCGCAAATGAACGCAGAGTCTAGCAAGCTTCGCATCGAGCAGGCCCGCGGATTGCTGCGTCAAACAGTGGGGCATCAGCTCACACCCGATTTTGCATTAGCAGCGCATAGCCAAAAAGCAAACGAGCTACCGCCGCTCGAGACACTGCTGAACGAAGTGCGCAATCAAAGCCCTGATCTGCAAAAAGCAAAAGCACAAGTGGAGTCAGCCCAATCCCGGCTCAGCTTTGAGAAAAATTCGCGCTTACCTAACTTGTCTGTCAAAGCACAGCAATTCAATGATCCGAACTTCACCGATCGACTCTATGGATTGGTAGTGACCATTCCCATTTGGGACTTTAGGGGTGGTCAAATTGCCGAGGCGGAAGCGAATGCGTCCAAAGCCAGGAACGACTTAAATGCCCAAACACAAAGCTTAGAGCAGCAAATGCAATCGGCCTACAAACTTTATCTGATTGCTAGCTATCAGGTGCAAATTTTGGACCAAGAAGTTGTGCAACTTGCTGGCAGCGCACGCCGCATCGCAGAAATTTCATATCGTTTTGGCGAGCGCGGCATGCTCGAGTACCTCGATGCACAGCGCACCTTTCGTGCTGCCCGCAATGACTTAATTAAAGCCCGTTTTGATCTGGCATCGATCACAACGGAGATTCAGCGTTTACGTGCAAGCCCAGAGTGGGTTGCCAAACTCGAAGGTGATAAAAAATGAATCCCCAGTTACTGATTCTTCTCAAGCAGATCAGAGATCAGTTGATCGTCTTAAAAAATCGCCTCCTGCAATATGCTAAAGAAGCCTATGACAGCACAATGGCGACGCAAAAGCAGCTTTACAGCCAAGCATTCGATTGGATGGCAGCGCGCGTACCGGCACTGACCGATACCTATTTGCAGGCGCCCCGTTGGTTTAAAAAGGGCCTGTTTGTTTTGCCATGGTTGATTATTGTTTTCTCAACACTCAATTATTTTGATGTATTTGATCCCAAGCCAGCTGTCAAGTCAGTTCAAGACCCCAATATTGTTTATGTGAACGATGATTTGCGCGGCATGATTAAAGACGGCAAAGCAGAGCTTGGCCAATTTACCGAAGAGGTGCGGGTTTCTGGACGCATTGACTTTAATGAATCCTTTTTGGCGCGTATTGGCGCCAACGTTACCGGACGGGTCTCGGAGATTTTAGGTTTTCCAGGTCAAATGGTGAAGCAGGGTGATTTATTAGCCAAAATTACCTCCACTGAATTAACGCAATCGCAACTATCGTTCTTGCAAGCCAGGAGCGCCAGTCAGCTGGCTGAACAAGCGGCTAATCGAGCTCGTATTTTGTATAAAGAAGACGTTATTGCCCTCGCTGAGTTACAGCGCCGTGAGGCTGAAGCGACGAGCGCAAAGGCCGAATTTGGCGCAGCCAATGATCAGTTGCGAGTGCAAGGTATGGATCAAGCGAGCATTGATCGCCTAGCCAAAACCAGCGTGATTAAATCCGTGAACAATGTGCTGGCCACCATCGATGGGGAAATCGTCGAGCGCAAAATAACCAAAGGTCAAGTAGTACAGCCTGCCGAAGCCTTATTTACAGTTGCAGACCTGGATTCCCTCTGGGCAATTGCTGAAGTGCCTGAGAGTGCTGCTTATTTAATTCGCAAGGGCCAAAAATCATCCATCATTGTTCCGGCTTTGCGCAATCAAACGATTGAGGGCGTTATCTCACACGTCGATTCCATCGTCAATCCAACAACCCGTACCGTTTTAGTCCGCATGGATGTTCCTAACCAGAGTGGTCAAGTCAAGCCTGGTATGTTGGCGACCATGCTGATTGATAGTCAGCCCCGCGAACGATTGCTCGTGCCGCTTGAGGCGATTGTTCGCGAAGACAACCATGACTACGTCTATGTGCGGGAAGACGATGAGCGCTACCGTATGGTTCAAGTCAAGCTGGGCCCAGAAGGCAAGGGCTTTAGGCCAGTGCTATCGGGACTCAAAGAGGGTGCTGAGATCGTGATTCAAGGCGCATATCACCTAAATACCGAGCGCAAGAAGCAGCTTTCTGGCGGTTAATGCCCCCCAATTCCTCCATCACTCTTTTTAAGTCAATAAACCCACGCCATGATTGAAAAAGTAGTCCGCCTTGCGCTACAGCAGCGTCTCTTGATCCTGATTATTTCAGTGGTACTGCTGATTGCCGGTTTGATTGCAACCAAACGCTTGTCCGTCGATGCCTTCCCTGATGTGACCAACGTGCAAGTGCAGATTGCCAGTGAAGCCCCAGGCCGATCACCCGAAGAGGTCGAGCGTTTTGTCACCATTCCGATTGAGCTCAGCATGACGGGTTTACCGGGTTTAGTGGAGATGCGCTCGCTTAATCGCAATGGCATCTCGATTGTGACCCTCGTCTTTACTGAAAAAACCGATGTCTATTTTGCAAGGCAATTGGTTTTAGAGCGTTTGATCGAGGCAGCCTCGCGCATGCCGATTGGCGTAGTACCCGTTTTGGCGCCGCTCTCAACTGGCCTTGGTGAAGTCTATCAATACACCATTAACCATCCAACGGATGGCAATAAAGAGATTGGTGTCGACGATTTGGCTGAGCGCAGAACGATTCAAGACTGGATAGTCCGTCCGATGTTACGTTCCGTTCCCGGGGTCGCTGAAATTAATACCCAAGGAGGGTATGCCAAAGAATACCAAGTGCTAGTCAACCCAGAACGCCTGCGCCACTACCAAATCAGCTTGCAGGATGTATACGAAGCCTTGGCGCGCAACAATGCCAACTCCGGCGGTGGACAGTTGCCTACCTACTCCGAGCGTTATTTAATACGCGGTGTGGGCTTAATTGCCAAGCCCGAAGACATTGACAAGATCATCCTCAAAGAGGTCAAGGGCACCCCAGTCTATGTTCGTAACGTAGCCGATGTGACCATCGGCAGCGAAGTCAGGCAAGGCGCCGCGATCCTCAATGGAACTACGGAGAGTGTTGCCGGCATTATTCAAATGATTCGCGGGGGTAATGCGCGTGAGGTAGTGAGCCGCATTAAGACCAAGGTACGTGAAATCAATGAGGGAAAGCTATTACCCGATGGTCTGCAGATCATTCCATTCTATGATCGCACCGATCTGATTGATGCGGCGATGTTCAACGTCGCTAAAGTATTGATTGAGGGCATCATCTTGGTGATCGTCTTGCTCTTCTTGTTCTTGGGGGATGTACGCTCTTCAATCATTGTTGTGGCAACCTTGATTCTGACGCCGCTGCTGACTTTCTTGGTGATGAATCGGTATGGCATATCAGCGAACTTGATGTCGCTTGGGGGTCTTGCGATTGCGGTGGGCATTATGGTGGATGGCTCGGTGGTGGTGGTTGAAAATACTTTTGCAAAATTAGGCGCGCGTCTGAAGTCAGGCGAATCTAAAAATCGCATCATCTTAGAAGCGGCGACGGAGGTCGGCAAGCCTGTGCTATTTGGTGTTGGCATCATCATTTTGGTATTCATGCCATTGCTCTCACTAGAAGGAATGGAAGGTAAGATGTTTGCGCCGATGGCAATTACGATTGCTATTGCCCTAACGATATCCTTGATTCTGTCTTTTACGCTTTCCCCAGTCTTGTGCTCGTATATTTTGAAGGGCGGCGGCGAGGAAGATACTCGGATTGTCAGAACCCTTAGAACTCCCTATAACAAGTGGTTGCATTGGTGCTTAGATCATCCCAAGTTGGTTGTGAAAAGAGCCATTATTTTGCTGCTGACGAGTTTTGTGGCATTCACGATGCTGGGCAAATCCTTTATTCCAGTCATGCAAGAGGGCTCGATTACGCCTTTAATTGCCAAGTCGCCGAACATTTCTTTGGATGAGTCGATTAAGCTCGAATTTGAGGCGATGAAGCGCATCATGACTGTGCCAGGGGTTGAGCGCGTCGTATCCCGCTTAGGTCGCGGTGAATCGCCTGCTGATCCCGGTCAACCCTTTGAGTCGGATCCGATTGTGACCTTAAAGCCATTGGGCGATCGCGACTTAACTCAGGAAGAGATTGCGAACCAAATTCGCGAGAAGCTGAAAACCTTGCCTGGTGTTGAGCTCTCGATTTCCCAGCCCATCGCTGCGCGGGTGGATGAGATGGTTTCGGGCGTACGCTCGCAGGTTGCTATTAAGATTTTTGGTGAGGACTTGGCTGAGCTCAAAAAGCTGGGTGATCAAATCAGTCAAGTGCTAAGTAATATGAAGGGCAGTACTGATCTGCGAATTGAGAAGGCATCCGGCCAAAACTACTTGAATATTAAGATTGATCGCGATGCGATTGCGCGCTACGGCATTAACGTTTCGGATGTGAATGAGGTGATTGAAACCGCAATCGGCGGCAAACAAGCCTCGATTGTGTATGAGGGTGAGCGCCGCTTCCCCTTGATGCTGCGTTACCCCGCACCCTACCGTGACAACGTAGAAGCCATTTCAGGGATTATTTTGCATTCGCCCAATGGCGCTCAGGTACTACTACGCGATTTAGCGGAGATCAGCTTAATTGATGGCCCCGCACAAATTTCGCGGGAGAGCGGTAAGCGGCGTCTGGTCATTGGCGTGAACGTCGAAGGACGCGATCTTGGTGGTTTTGTAAAGGAGGCTCAAGAGCAAATCGCCAAGAAAGTAACGCTACCAGAGGGCTATACCTTGCAATGGGGCGGTCAGTTTGAAAACATGGAACGTGCGATGGCGCGCCTGATGATCATCATCCCCATTACGATTGCGGCGATTTTCTTCCTCCTCTTTATGTTGTTTAATTCGATTCGCTTGGCTGGTCTGATTATTTTGGTGCTGCCTTTTGCATCGATTGGCGGTATTTTTGGCTTGCTCATTAGCGGTGAATACTTATCGGTACCGGCAGCAGTTGGCTTTATCAATTTGTGGGGCATTGCCGTGTTAAACGGCGTGGTACTGATCTCCTTTATTAAGCAGTTACGAGAAGAGGGGCGCTCGATGCAAGATGCCTTGATCGAGGGGTGTGAGCATCGCTTCCGGCCGGTGATGATGACGGCATCGGTGGCAATGCTAGCCTTAGTGCCGATGTTATTCTCGGGTGGCCCAGGCTCAGAAGTGACTCGGCCCTTGGCAGTGGTGGTAATTTCAGGTTTAATTACCTCAACCGCCCTTACATTATTGGTATTGCCGGTCTTGTACCGCACATTTGAAGAAAAAGAGATTGAAGCATGATCGAAATTAAAGCCGTCTTTCGCCCTGGACGACTGCCTGCCCTACGAAATGCCTTAATGGATACACCCGGCTTTCCGGGGATGACCGTGACACGCGTGGAGGGCTGTAGCGCTCCAGGTAGCACTGGCAAATCGACCATTAAGGAAGAGCTAACAGACTACTCGGCGAAGGTACGAATTGAGATTGTATGTAGCGATGATGTTGCTGACCGTCTGATGGATCGCATTGTCGAAGTTTGTCAAACTGGGCAAATTGGCGATGGAGTCGTGTGGAAAACTGATGTGGATAAAGTATTTTTTATCGCCAAGAACTACGGTACAACGTGACCCCTCTTTTTTCCCTGCAGCAATAGAAAAAGCCTCGCCAGAAATTCTGCGAGGCTTTTTTACGCCCATCAAAGGCGCCCAGGTGAATTACTTCACTAAAACAACTGGCTGCTTTGCACCAGAAACAATCTTTTGTGCAATTGAGCCCATGATCATGTCAACAAAGCCGCTACGGCCTTTCGAGCCCATCACAATTATGTCCATTTTCTCTTTAGTGGCTAAAGCAATAATTTCTTCGGAAATATTGCCGCGCTTAATCACCATCGTGTATTTGACGCCAGCTGCATCCAATACTTTTTGTGCTGGCTTGAGCTCTTTTTCACTAATTTCACGGAGATAGTCATCGACTACGCTCTTGGCTACGAATTGCTTTACGTGATTAAGACCGACATCATCATGCACATTGATCAAGGTGACCGTACACTTGCTTTTAAGTTCGGCAGATAGCTTAGCAACATACTTGCAGGCATTAAGAGAGGATTTTGAGCCGTCTACGGGTAACAGAATTTTCATGTTTTCTCCTTGAGGATGATTGTTGTTGTAAATAATCGTACTTTAGTTTAGCACTCACACCGCCCATATTCTTGATCAAAAAAAGCCTTGGTGATTTGATGTGAATCAAATCCCGGTTGCCTTTTTACAGCGCTTGCTTGGTGAAGGATCTTTGCCTACTTTATTAAGGCCAAGGCATTTTTAAAGCTGGGGTGCTTGCAGGTCTTGAGCCATTCAAATGCGAGCATTTCAACGGTTTTGAGTGTGGCGCCAGAATCCTTGAGGCGCAGCGTGGCGATGGTCTTATCCAGGGATTGGCGCGAGCCGATAGCATCCACTGCAATCGTGACCGCAAAGCCCTGCTCAAGCAGCCCCAGGGCAGTTTGCATGAGACAAACGTGCGCCTCGCAACCAACCAAAACCAATTGCTTACGATCGGTAGGGATATGGCTGATGAGTCCATCGCTGCAGCCATCAAAGTGAAACTTCGTCACGGTTGTCTGGCACAGGACCTTTAATTCAGGGTGATTTTCCCCAAGGCCGACTGGGTTTTCTTCGGTCCCAATGATGGGTATGCCAAGTTGTTGGGCAATTTTCGCCAGCCGAATGCATTGACTGAGTACATGCGCATGGTCCTCAATCGCTGGTATCAGCTTGGACTGCATGTCGATGATGAGTAATACGCTTTGATCGGGAGAGGCAAGCATAGCGGTTGTGCCTGATTGTGGTAATTTATTGTGTACGTTTTCATTCTATCCCCACTTAGCTAAGGAGTACACCGGCATGCAATCACAGATTCAGTACACACGCCCCGATGGCCAATCCGTTAATGCATACCTTGCCGAGCCAGAGCAGGGCTCAAATAGGCCTGGGGTCGTCGTGATTCAAGAGTGGTGGGGCCTGGATGATCAGATTAAGGCCGTAGCTGATCAGTTAGCTGCAGCTGGATACCGCGCCTTAGTGCCCGATTTATATCGAGGTAAGTTAGCCTTAGAGGCGAAAGAAGCAGAGCACTTGATGGGCGACCTCAACTTCGGCGATGTTGCCTCGCAGGATATTCGAGGGGCAGTGCAGTACCTGAAGAAAACTGGCAGTTCCAAGGTTGCTGTCACGGGCTTTTGCATGGGCGGCGCACTAACGCTACTCTCGGCAGTCCATGTACCCGAACTGGATGCCAGCGTGGTTTGGTATGGCTATCCTCCGCTCGAATACGTGGATGCCAGCAAAATACAGAAGCCACTACAGGGCCATTGGGCCTTACATGATGAATTCTTCCCCATTGCCGGCGTCGATCAACTCGAGGCCAATCTCAAGGCAGCAAATACGCCCTATACCTTCTATCGCTACGACGCAAAGCATGCATTTACTAATCCGGAAGCGGATGCCCGGCATTTGCCACCATTGCAATACAACGCAGCAGCTACCAAGGAGGCGTGGCAGCGTACCCATGCATTTTTAAAAACGCATTTAGGATGAGGTAACTCTGCTTAGCGATTGATGAGGTGAAAAATCCACGGTATTGCAATGGCGCCCAAGATGCCGTGCATGCCCATCGCTAGACTGGCATAGGCGCCTGCTTCAGGGCTCACACTAAAAGCCCGCGAGGCGCCAATGCCGTGGGATGCAACCCCAATCGCAAAGCCACGCTGCCACCACGACTTCATCCCTAGTGCATCCAGTATGAAGCGGGCCAATACCGCACCAAGAATGCCAGTCACGACTGCAAAGACCGCAGTGAGCGTCGGTGAAATACCAATTTGCTCAGCAATACCCATTGCAATCGGTGCTGTGACCGATTTTGAATACAGGCCACCAACCAGAGTTTGATCAGCCCCCAATGCAGTTGCAATACCAACGGCGCTCAAAATGGAAACGAGGCCACCGCAGACCAATGAAATGATCAGCGGCAGGGCACGGCTTTGCAAATGCTGAATGCCACGGTAAATCGGAATAGCTAAGGAGACCGTGGCTGAGCCAAGTAAAAAGTGGACAAATTGCGCACCCTCAAAATACGTTCGATACGGCATTTGTAGTAGCTCGATGGCAACGGAAACCAAGACCACGGCAATGGCTACTGGATTAGCGATTGGATTTTGGGCGCTGCGCTGATAGAGCCACAGACCGATTTGATAGGCGGCCAATGTAATAAACAGGGCAATTAAGGGGCTGCCAGAGAGGTATACCCAGATCTCGACAATCGAAGCAGACTCACGCATCGTTTTTGGGCTCGCGGTGCATCAGCTTGAGAATGATGGCACTCGTGGCAATGGTGAGGACAACGCTGATTACCAAAGCGCTGATGAGCGCCCCAGCATGTTCTTTGAGTTGCGGCAAAAACAAAACCACCCCAACGGCAGCGGGAACAAATAGCAGACCCAAGTATTGACTAAAACCATCAGCTACCAAAGCCAAGGATGGATCAAGCTTGCCGCGCAGCATTAGCCACGCCAACAGCAAGACAAGGCCAATCACGGGGCCTGGCAGGGTGGTCAAGACAAACTTGGAAATCAGTTCGCCCAGGCCTTGAAATAACAGTATTTGAACTAAACCGGCAATCATGGCATTAGTGTATGTGAAGTGCTTCTCTTCTGAGTAGAATTAATGGCTGAATGCGAACAAAAGAGGCACTGCAATTCATTTTTAGGTTCAATCTGTTTACTGTAAGGGTGTTATGAAAAAAACAATTCATGCCAATGGCATCAAGATGGCATATCAAATTGATGGTCCTGAGACTGCGCCGGTCGTAGTCATGAGCAATAGCTTGATGTCGAGCCTAGAAATGTGGGATGACACGATTGTGGCCTTGACCACCCATTACCGCGTTGTGCGCTACGACACCCGCGGGCACGGGCAATCGGAAGTGACCCCTGGTCCCTACAGCATCGAGTTATTGGCGAACGATCTTGTCGGCCTGATGGATGCCTTGCAAATTAGCAAAGCCCATCTCGTCGGCCTATCAATGGGCGGAATGATTTGCCAGTTTGTTGGCGCTCATTTTCCAGATCGAGTTGCCTCACTCAGTTTGTGCGACACCGCTAGCGAGATGCCGCCGCGCTCCCTTTGGGAGGAGCGTTTCGCGATTGCACGGCAGCAGGGTTTAGCAGGTTTAGTTGATGGCACCATCAAGCGCTGGTTTTTGGAGGGATTCATTGCCAGTGAGCCAGCAAAAATTGAGCGGGTCCGAAAGATGATTTTGAATACACCGGTGGATGGATACATTGCCTGTGCCAGCGCGGTTCGGGATATGGCTCAGTCAACGATGCTTCTCAAGATCACGGCGCCGACCATGGTCTTGCTAGGCAGACAAGATCCTGCATGTACGGTTGCTCAAGCAACGGTGCTGCATCGGGTAATTCAGCATTCGAGCATGCACATCATTGACGATGCGGCCCATTTATCCAATATTGAGAAGCCAGCCCAATTCAATTCAGCCCTCAAGCAATTTTTGGACTCGGTTCGATAAACTGGCTTAATATTTCATTGCAGCATAATAAAAATAAAAGGAGACTTACTGTGACGCAATTCAAATCCATGCTTAAACAATGGCAAATCGGACTGATTGGCTTGGCCATCTTGGGTGCGGGCATCCATGCCCAAGCACAAACAGCAGTCGATAAATACCCATCCAAGACCGTCAAGATGGTTGTTCCATTAACGCCCGGGTCGGGTGCTGACATTGCCGGTCGATTGGTGGCAAAAAGTTTGTCTGAATTGTGGAAGCAGCCTGTAATTATTGAAAACCGCCCAGGCGCTGGCGGTCTGGTTGGTACAGGCGTGGTCGTCAATGCGGCGCCGGATGGCTACACCCTATTAGTGCAGTCTGCCTCGTATGCAGCCAACCCAGCAATTTATAAAAAATTACCGTATGACTTAAAAAGTTTGACGGATCTGAATATTCTCGGCACAACACCCTATCTATTAATTGTTGGTGCTGATAGCCCATACAAATCGATCAAAGACCTAGTAGCTGCTGCAAAAGCAAAACCAGGTGATCTGCCTTACGCTTCTGCCGGTATTGGTAGCTCTACGCACTTAGCTGCTGAGTACTTTAATCAGACCATGGGAATTAAGATGCTGCACGTTCCTTATAAGGGCTCACCCGAAGCAATTACAGAAACCATTGCAGGTAGAACAGCGTTTTACATGGCTCCATTTGAAACGGCTATGGCGCAAGTCCGCGGCGGCAAAGCGCGTGCACTTGGTATAACCAGTATTGCACGAGCATCTGTTGCGCCAGAGATTCCAACGATTGCGGAGCAGGGTTATCCAAACTTTGATATTGGACTTTGGTTTGGTGTTTGGGCTCCATCGGCGACCCCAGAGAAAATCAAGGTCAAGATCAACGAAGATATTAATCGTGCACTGCAAGACGTGGATATCAGAATTGCATATGCGAAAGCAGGCATTACATCCAAGCCGATGAATTTAGAGCAAACGGCCCAGTTTGTTCGAAATGAAATCGCTAAGTACACCAAGATTGCAAAAGACGCCGGTATTGAACCTCAATAAGGCGCCACTATGCCAGGCTCCAGATCGGGTATTGCGCAGACCCGATCTGCTTTTGCCAACTGGGTCTGTAGATTGCCATGCCCATATTTGCGGGCCTGAAAGTAGCTTTCCGTATTTCAGCGAGCGAATTTATACCCCGCCAGACGCGCTACTCCCGGATTACTTCAATCTGTTAGCCCACTTGGGGGTGGAGCGCGCCGTGTTAGTACAGCCCAGCATTTATGGCACGGATAACCGTGCCATGCTCGCAGCACTCAAGGCGTTTCCAAAAAAATTACGCGGCGTTACGGTGGTTGACAACACCATTACCGATGCTGAAATTGAGGCTCTGCATCAAGCAGGCGTGCGCGGACTGCGCTGCAACATCGTTGATTTAGCTGATGCAACAGGGCAATTGCCAATGGCCATACTTCGCACACTTGCCGAGCGTATCGCTCCCTTTGGCTGGCATCTGGAATTCTTAATGCATGTGGATGCCTTTCCACAGTTACAAAAAGACTTTCATGATTTTCCGGTGGAGATTGTGGTCGGCCATTTTGGTTATGTGAAGGCGAGCCTTGGTATTGCCAATGCTGGCTTTCAGAACCTCTGCGCGATGATGCGAGAGGGGCGTGCCTGGGTTAAATTCACTGGAACCTATCGCATTTCGGAGCAAGTTGCGCCGCCATACTCCGATGTCAATGGTTTCGCGGAGGCATTACTTAAAGCGAATCCAGAGCAGATTGTCTGGGGCACCGACTGGCCCCATGTCATGGTGAAGGGCTTCATGCCCAATGATGCTGATCTGTGTGATCTGCTGGGCAATTGGATTCAAGACCCTATGCTTTTAAAGCAGATACTGGTAAGTAATCCGGAGCGCTTATATGACTTTTAGTAATCCTCTATTTCGCGCATTGCAGGTTTGGTTTTCGACTGCCATTACCCTCTCATTTTTTCTGATTGGAGTACCCATTGCCATGGCAACAGAAGAGCCGAGTTATCGCGTCATCCTGCAAGCAGAGCCATTTGAGATTCGTGAGTATCCACCCTTGATCGTGGCTCAGGTAGAAGTGCCAGGCGATCTGAGTGAGGCCTCTAGTGCCGGCTTTCGTCAGATTACCAATTACATTTTTGGTAACAACATTGCAGTGCGCGATGGTGGGATAACTACGGCTGAGCCAGTCTCAGAAAAGATTGCCATGACTGTGCCGGTGATAGCTGAAGGCAAGGGCGATCAAAAAACCTGGCTCATCCAGTTTGTGATGCCAAAGCAGTACACCTTAGAAACCCTACCCAAACCAAATAATCCCCAAGTTAAATTATTGGCCTTAGGGACTCAAAAAATTGCCGTGATTCGTTTTACGGGATTTGTTGGGGACGACAAAGTGCAAGAAAAAACGGCTGAACTGATGGCTTGGATTAAATCAAAAAATGCGCTTCCATTGGGCAACCCCCGCTTAGCTCGTTACAACCCGCCTTGGAGTATTCCGTGGATGCGGCGTAATGAGATCCTGATCCCGATCCAGTAGTCCATGGGTAAGGGCCCCTCAAAAAGGGACTGAACTCTAATCGTAGTATGCTTTCAAGGTCTATGACCTAAATTGAATTGAGATGGCTCTTAATTTCCCGTTTACTGCAATCGTTGCTCAAGATGAGATGAAGCTGGCAATTGCCCTCTCCACCATTGAGCCCAGTATTGGCGGTGTACTGATCTTTGGTGATCGCGGCACTGGTAAGTCAACCACCATTCGTTCATTGGCAGCACTCTTGCCGCCGATGAAAGTGGTTACGGGTTGCCCTTATCACTGCGATCCCAGTGCGCCAACCCTCTGTTTTGCCTGTGAGGCGCGAAAGGCTGCCGGCGATAAGTTAAAGGCCGATTTGGTGCCCGTTCCGGTAGTGGATATGCCGCTAGGCGCTACGGAAGATCGGGTTGTGGGGGCGCTTGATATTGAAAAAGCCTTATCCCAAGGTATTAAAGTATTTGAGCCCGGCTTGCTGGCCAAGGCCAATCGCGGCTATTTATACATCGATGAAGTGAATTTATTGGAAGACCACTTAGTTGATTTGCTGATTGATGTATCTGCCTCCGGAGAAAACGTAGTTGAGCGCGAAGGTTTAAGTATTCGCCATCCTGCGCGCTTTGTATTGATCGGTAGTGGCAACCCAGAAGAGGGTGAGTTGCGCCCACAAATGCTGGATCGATTTGGCTTATCGGTTGAAGTGAGAACCCCACAAGACCTAGCGCAGCGCATCGACATCATTAAGCGCCGCGATGCATTTGAGCGCGACCCGGTTGGCTTTTTGGCGCAATACGAGGACAGCGAAACCGAGTTTAAAGAGAAAATCCTTAGCTCGCGTAAGCGCTTGGCGAAGGTCACGGTTGGCGATGATGTGTTGACGCTAGCAACCAAGCTGTGCGCTCAGCTAGGAACCGACGGTCTGCGCGGCGAGCTAACCTTAATGCGCGGTATGCGCGCGCTGGCTGCTTTTGATGGTGCGCGCAAAGCAACGGCTGAACACCTTAAGCGATTAGCGCCTCTGGCACTGCGTCACCGCTTGCGACGCAATCCATTGGATGACAGTAGCTCTACAACGCGAGTCGAGCGCGTATTGGCCGATTTTTTCTAAAGCGCCATGACCACACAACGCGGTCAATCTGCTTGGTTTGATGCACAGACGACTGCAGCGCTATTGGCAATCGATCCCCATGGCTTAGGCGGCGTTTGCGTTAAGAGTCAGTTTGGCCCTATTCGGGATGCATGGTTTGCATTCCTACAAACGCAGATTGCCCCCGGCATTCACTTCCAAAAAATCCCTCTGCAGATACAAGATGAGCAATTGCTCGGTGGACTGGATCTAGAGGCAACTCTGCAGTACGGTAAGCCGGCATACAGCACTGGATTATTAGCCAAAAGCCATAGTGGTTTTATTGTGCTCCCCATGGCTGAACGCATCTCACCGCATACGATTGCGCACATCCTACAAGTCGTTGATCGCGGTGAAGTAAGGCATCCACAAAAGACGGCTGAACTAAGCCCCTGTGCGTTTGGCATGATTGCGTTTGATGAGGGCATAGCGCCAGATGAATCAATGCACCCGCGTTTGGCAGAACACATGGCTTTTGAAGTGCGCCTCGATCAACTTAGTCTGGATGACTACAAGGATTCGCTGGAAATTACCCCCGCAGTCATCGTGGAGTCAAGGCAGCGACTACCTGATATTGAATGCGATACCCGCTTTATTGAATCCTTATTGCAATCAGCCGCTGCATTTGGGGTTGACTCCATCCGGGCTGGCCTTTTTGCAGTCCGAGCTGCGAAAGCCTTGGCGGCATTGCGAAACCAAGACGCCGTCACGGAGGATGAGGTAGTCGACGCAGCGCGTTTGGTCCTTACTCACCGCGCTACCCGCATGCCTAGTAGCCGAGAAGAGCAGGAGCTGGATGAGTCTGCTGATGATGCAGAGTCGCCCAATGAGGAGCAAAGTAAATCAGAGCAAGATCCGCAAGAGCAGGATGACCCTAATCAAAAGGATGACACCGATACCGATACAAGCGAGCCTAAAGAAAATATGGAGCAGCCTAGTAGGGATGATTTAGAAGAGCTGCTGATCGAGGCCATCAAGGCCGGCATTCCGGCCAATGCATTGGCCCAGCTGAATACTGAATTGGGGCGCGCGAACAGTAAGCAAGGCTCTAAAGGTCAATTTGGCCAATTGCAAAAGAATGCGAATTCAGGACGCCCAGCAGAGTCCTGGCGTGGATTACCTAAGGGCGGCAAGCGCTTGGATTTACTGAAAACCATTCGTGCTGCAGTTCCTTGGCAAACCATGCGCCAAGCAGAGTCCAAGGTAACGCTGTCTTCTCCGATCAAGCAACGCAGTCGCATTCAGATCCGCGCAGATGATTTGCACGTTAAGCGGTATCAGCAGCGCCAAGGCGTGGTCACTATTTTTCTTGTCGATGCATCGGGGTCCTCGGCGACGCAGCGCCTGGCTGAGGCTAAAGGTGCAGTCGAGCAACTGCTTGCGGATTGCTATATTCGGCGCGATGAGGTTGCGATGATTGCCTTACGTGGCCGTACTGCAGAGGTAGTATTGCCGCCAACGCGATCCTTAGTGCGCGCCAAGCGTAATTTAGCCGCTTTACCTGGCGGCGGCGGTACACCATTAGCAACCGGTTTTGCTGCGGTGAATGAGATGGCTTTAACGATCCGCCGTAAAGGAATGACGCCCTTGATTGTGGTGATGACTGATGGCATAGCCAATGTCACATTAGAAGGAGTTGGGGGTCGCGAGCGTGCGCACCAAGACGCTTTGCAAACCGCACGGCAGTTACGTACAGCAGGCCATGCCATCTTATTTATTGATACGGCTAGTGCACCGCAAGCATTAGCAGAAGCGCTCGCCAGGGAAATGGCTGCGCAGTATTTGCCACTGCCTTACATCAATTCGGGTAAGGCCATTTCACAACGCGCCGCCCATTTAGCACGGCAGTAATTCAATCTCTTTTTGCTGGATTACCAGCTTGTTTTCTTTTTCTTGGCGGAGAGCTTTTTCAATGTTTGGTTGCCTTTAATATAGGCATTCATGAAAAGACCTAAGCCAGCCAGAATAATGATTCCAGCAATTGCATAGAGCGTTATCGAGTTCATGGCGTTTCTTTCTCCTTAGTCGGTTGATTAATGCAGGCCTTACTGCGCTAAATCGAGTGCAGATTCAATAATGGCTAAAGCTACCTCGGGATTTGCTTCATGAAACAAATGGCCGCCGTCTTTTGCTATCACGGTAGACCGTGGAAAGTAGCGATGGATCACAGCGAGCAACTCTTCTTTTCGTACCCAGCTGTCCTGATTAGCGACCAAGAATGTTAACTCTGAAGAGATTTCATTTGCATGTGCAAGTAAGTTGGGAATATCGGTTGCAGCCATGAAATTAAGTGAACCATTGATGTGATTTTTTTGTTTGAACAATAACTTGTATCGCTCACGCTGAATGCCATTGAGCTTCGAATTAGTAGAGTCAAGCAACTTATCGATCATCGAAGTAAACGGTAATAAATCCGCAATCATCGATGAAACAAAAGATGAGGTCGCAATTGGATTAATTAGCGGCGCTAAAAATGAATGGTAGAAGCTCGGCAAGCTTACCAGTGATGGATTGAGGCCAAGGATGCGTTTGGGTGCAGGATAGAGGAGGCTGTATTGCAATCCGAGGGTAGCGCCAGCGGAGTGACCAATAATGCAGTCGATTTGTTCCACTCTTAATGCATGCAATAACTCCGCTAGCTTGTGCGCGATCAGGGTTAAAGAGAGCTGTTCTGATTGGTGACTGATCGTAAAACCATGGCCTGGTAGGTCAGGCGCAATCACCCAATGCGTTTTAGCCAGTACAGGCAGTAATTCTGCCCAGGAGTGGGCTGAGGAACCGGTGCCGTGGAGTAATAAGGCAATTGGCTTTACCGCTCCTTCTGGGGTAAGGCGAGAACCCCCCATTTGCACGTGCCATTCCATTTGGCCAGCGGAAATCGAGCTACTAAACTCGCGCAGGGGCCAGTTTTTCGGAATTCGGTCGATGGAGGCCTGCGTCATGACCTAATTTTGAGCTGAAAGGGGCTAAATTGCCTAATTTTTAGGCAATATGGGCAAAATACCGGTAATTTCGGTCCGTTCATGACAGCTCTAAGGGTTTCATAGGTTGACAGTAAGGATAAGAGTGTCTATATTTTTTTACATATTAGCAAGTAATTAAATATTTACACCACAAATCGTCCACGGATTTTGACGATTCACCCTCGGGAGTGTGCCTTATGTCACCAATGAAGCATATCAATCGCGCATTAGAAGCGGCATTGACGCGCCACGAATCCGACACTGGCCCCAAGTTATTAAGCGCAGCAATGCGCCATGCGGTATTTCCAGGGGGTGCCCGTATTCGCCCACAACTGACCTTGGCAGTGGCACATGCTTGCGGCGATGACGATCCTGCACTATCGATGGCGGCCGCGATTGCAATTGAGTTGCTCCATTGCGCATCGTTGGTCCACGATGATTTACCGTGTTTTGATAATGCGGAGTTGCGCCGCGGTGTGCCGTCGGTCCATCGCCAATACGGTGAGCGCTTAGCGGTGCTGTCGGGTGATGCCTTAATCGTGATGGCATATCAAGAGGTGGCATTGGCAGCGCGTCATTCTGCAAATCGCATTGCACCGTTAATTAAAACCATCTCAGCCGGTGTTGGAGCTCCCAGCGGAATTATTGCAGGGCAGGCCTGGGAGTGTGAGCCTCAAGCGATTCTCGGTGACTATCAACGCGCAAAAACAGGAGCATTGTTTGCTGCAGCAACAGCATGTGGCGCGCAAGCAGCCGGCTCCGATGCGGATACGTGGCGTGCGCTGGGCGAGTGGCTTGGTGAGGCATATCAAGTGGCCGATGATATTCGCGATGTCTTGGGCGATACGCAGATGTTAGGTAAGCCTGCTGGGCAAGATGTCGAGCACAATCGACCCAGTTCTGCGCGTGAACTTGGGCTCGGTGGCGCAGTTCAATACTTTGATGAACTCGTTTCTAAAGCGATTAGATCGATACCGAATTGCAAAGGCGATGCCGCATTAAAGATGCTGGTCAGGCATGAGGCTGAGCGCCTGTTGCCAGCAGCTTGGTTTGAAAAAGATGCACGCTTGATTGCGGCTGGTATTAGTCGTATGGCCGCATAGAATCGGCCAAGGCAGATATGCCCACTGTTGCAAACGAAACCGTTACTCCGCAAACGCAATTGCCGCTAAAGCCAGAGTATAGTTTTTGGGACCGCGTGTTAATCCTGCGCGATCAGTTGATTGCGACAAAACGCTTTCAACGCCTTGCTGCAAGTCTCCCGATTTTTCGTTCCATCTCCCGCTCCCGCGCTAGCAATTTATTTGACGTGATGTCCGGATTTGTGTACTCACAAATCCTATTGGCGTGTGTGCGACTCAATGTATTTAATCTTTTGAAAAATGGCCCACTCAGTCTGGAAGATCTGAGTCGCGTAACGCATTTTCCGATGAAAGGATTGCAAACATTGGTCGATGCGGCAGTAGCAATTCGCTTGCTCGAGCGTCGCTCTGAAGCGCGTTACGGTTTGGGTGCACTCGGTTCTCCATTGGTTGGTAACGATGCCATTGCGGCGATGGTGGAGCACCATACAGCTTTCTATGCCGACATGCGTGACCCACTTGCTCTCCTATCTGGCTCTTTGGGTGAGCGTAACTTAGGCAAGTATTGGCCTTACGTTTCGGATAAGGACGAAGATCAGGCTTCACTCAAAAATCAAGAGAGCGTGGCTGAATACTCCGCACTGATGTCGGCATCCTTACCCTTGGTTGCCGATGAGATTGTCGATGCCTACAACTTCAGTAAGCATCAGTGCATGCTCGATGTTGGCGGAGGTCAGGGAACATTTCTAAAGTGCGTGCATGAGGGCAGTCCACAGCTGAAAAAAATGCTGTTTGATCTGCCGGGAGTAGCGCAACTGGCGGCACAGCAACTGGGATCAAGTCCAGCAACGCGGGAAATTCAGACCCACGGCGGTAATTTTTTTACCGATACCCTGCCTACCGGTGCCGATTTGATTACGCTGGTGCGCGTCATTTTTGACCACGATGATGAGCGCGTTTTGACCTTGCTCACCTCTATATATGTAGCTTTGCCCAGCGGCGGGACCCTCTTAATCGCAGAACCCATGGCGGATGCGCCGGATGCGCAAGCGATGGGGCATGCCTATTTTGGCTTTTATTTATTGGCCATGGGCCGGGGTCGACCAAGAACAATCAATGAAATCAGTAACTTACTGAAAAAAGTCGGGTTTAAATCGGTACAAACCGTGGCAACCAAGATGCCAATTAACACGCAAATCGTGCTGGCTATCCGGTAATTTAAGGGTAAATACTGATGCTGAACCTAGATATAATGTATAAATTAGTTTACATCTAGCAAAGTAAATAAAATATTACACATGAGCGCCATCCATTCCACCGCCGTTGTCATTGAGTCTCCCAAAGAACTCAAGTTGAGCAGGCTTGTACTGGATGAGCCTAAGCCCGATGACGTTGTGGTCGAAATCGAATGGAGTGGTATTAGTACTGGTACTGAAAAGTTACTGTGGAACGGCACGATGCCCCACTTTCCGGGGATGGGTTACCCCCTTGTTCCTGGTTATGAGTCTGTCGGTAGGGTCATCGAGGTAGGACCCAAAGCCACCATTCCAGTTGGTCAGCGCGTATTTGTACCGGGCGCAAAATGCTTTGGCGATGTTAAAGGATTATTTGGCGGAGCAGCATCGCATGTAGTTGTTCCATCAGTGCGCGTGACGCCTTTATCAGAGCAAATCGGTAGAGAAGGCGTGCTACTTGCACTAGCTGCTACGGCATATCACGTGACACAGGGCAATGTGCATAAGCAACCTGACTTAATTATTGGACACGGCGTAGTGGGCCGCTTAATTGCGCGCATTGCGGTGATGTTGGGGCATCAACCAGTGGTCTGGGAAGTCAATGCTGACCGCATGAGTGGTGCCAAAGGATATCAAGTGATTCATCCCGATAGCGATGCAAGAAAGGACTATGCACGCATTTGTGATGCTAGTGGCCAAGCGCAGGTATTAAACCAATTAATTTCACGACTCAAGCATGGCGGCGAAATTATTCTTGCTGGCTTTTATGACAACGATATCGCGTTTCAATTTGCACCAGCATTTATGCGGGAAGCGAAGTTGCGAATTGCATCGCAATGGGATCCCAGCGATTTAAATGCCGTAAAGAATTGCATCGATGCAGGTCTTCTGAGTTTAGATGACTTGATTACTCACCATCGTTCATCAACCCAAATAGATGATGTTTACCGTACAGCGTTTGAAGATGCACGCTGTTTAAAAATGATAGTGGATTGGAGAAGTGAAAAATGAACGCCCCAGTGAACCCAAAAGAAATCACCATTCAGTTTACAAACTTAAAAAAAGAAGCTGCAGTCGATCCCGATCCAGTACATACCGGCGAAGTCACCAAGAAAACGCAGATTATTGCGATCTACGGCAAAGGCGGAATCGGTAAAAGTTTTACCTTAGCCAATTTGTCCTACATGATGGCGCAGCAAGGTAAAAAAGTATTGCTGATTGGTTGCGATCCAAAGAGCGATACCACCTCCTTGCTCTTCGGCGGAAAAGCTTGCCCCACTATTATTGAAACCTCATCGAAGAAAAAATTAGCCGGTGAAGAAGTCAAAATCGGCGATGTGTGCTTTAAGCGCGATGGCGTGTTTGCAATGGAATTAGGCGGACCTGAAGTGGGTCGTGGTTGCGGTGGGCGCGGCATCATCCACGGATTTGAAACACTTGAAAAGCTCGGTTTCCATGACTGGGGTTTTGATTACGTCTTGCTCGACTTCTTAGGCGATGTGGTTTGCGGCGGATTCGGTTTACCTATTGCTCGTGACATGTGTCAAAAAGTGATTGTGGTTGCAAGTAATGATTTGCAATCACTTTATGTTGCCAATAATGTTTGCTCAGCAGTAGAGTATTTCCGTAAGCTGGGCGGTAATGTCGGCGTAGCCGGCATGGTGATCAACAAAGACGATGGTACCGGTGAAGCCAGCGCCTTTGCTGAAAAAGTAGGGATTCCAGTTCTGTCTGCCATTCCTGCAAACGAGGACATTCGCCGCAAGAGCGCGAGTTACGAGATCATCGGCAAACCCGATAGTCAGTGGGCATCGGTGTTTGAGGCATTAGCACTCAACGTGGCTGAAGCGCCACCAGTACGACCAAAGCCAATGTCTTCGGATGATTTATTAGGACTGTTCTCGGCAGATCAAGTGGGTCGTAATGTCGTGCTTGAGCCTGCCACTATTTTTGACATGGTTGGCAAGGATGAAGTCATCAAGCCAACCCTCGAAGTGATCTACGACAAAGTCTAAAGATCAATACCATGAGCCAATCCAAAATAATTCCAATTCAGAGCGAAGCACTGACCCAGGATGGGCTTGGTTGCCATTCTGGCGCAGAAAAGTTATTAGCAGCAGCGCAGGCCTCGAATAAAAGCGAGATTTTGGGGCAGTACGCACAGGATTATCCAAAAGGTCCGCATGATCAGCCGCAAAGTATGTGCCCTGCATTTGGATCATTGCGAGTCGGCCTGCGTATGCGCCGGACCGCAACGATTCTTTCCGGGTCGGCATGTTGCGTCTATGGATTAACGTTTACTTCCCACTTTTATGGCGCACGACGCAGTGTGGGTTATGTGCCATTTAATTCAGAGAGCTTGGTCACCGGCAAGTTGTTTGAAGATATTCGTGATGCCGTTTACAAAGAAGCTAATCCCGAGCTGTACGACGCGATTGTGATTATTAATCTGTGCGTACCAACAGCGAGCGGCGTGCCTTTGCAGCTTCTGCCAAAAGAAATCAATGGTGTCCGCATCATTGGAATTGATGTGCCTGGATTTGGCGTGCCAACCCATGCAGAAGCAAAAGATGTATTGGCGAGTGCCATGCTGCGTTACGCTCGCGGCGAGGCAGAGTCCGGCCCTGTATCAGCCCCACTCAATGGCGTATCGGACAAGCCAACCATCACCTTGTTGGGTGAAATGTTCCCAGTCGATCCCGTTGGAATTGGCATGATGCTCGAGCCAATGGGCTTGGCAGTAGGGCCGGTTGTGCCAACCCGTGAATGGCGCGAACTCTATCAAGCATTGGACTCAAAAGTAGTGGCTGCGATCCATCCGTTTTATACCGCCAGTATTCGCGAGTTTGAAGCCGCCGGCAGAAAAATTGTAGGCTCAGCGCCAATTGGTTATGAAGGTACAGCAGCTTGGCTGGATTCGATTGGCGAGGCCTGCGGTATTCCAAAAGCAAAGGTTGGCGAATCAAAAGATAAATTCTTGCCAATGATTAAAGCCGCTTTAGCAGCTAAACCGATCAAGGGCCGCATCACGATGAGCGGTTATGAGGGTTCTGAGCTCTTAGTGGCACGCTTATTGATTGAGAGCGGCGCTGAAGTGAAATACGTTGGTACTGCCTGTCCTAAGACCATCTGGAGCAGTGCAGATCAAGACTGGCTGGAAGCACGCGGCGTACATGTCCAGTACCGCGCTTCGCTCGAGCAAGACGTTGCCGCGATGCATGAGTTCAAACCTGATTTAGTAATTGGTACAACACCGATTGTGCAAAAAGCAAAAGAAGCGGCCATTCCATCGCTGTACTTTACGAACTTAATTTCAGCAAGGCCACTGATGGGTGCGGCTGGAGCTGGCTCGTTAGCGCAGGTGATTAATTCGGCCCTTGGCAATCAGGCGCGTTTTGACACCATGAAGGACTTCTTTGAAGGTGTTGGTACTGGTTTTGCGGCCGGTGTTTGGGATGCTGTGCCGGTTGATCACCCTGACTTCCGGGCTGAGACACGTCGCCGCAATGAAAAGGCGCAGAAGAAACGAAAAGCAGAGGAGATGGGCTAATGCTAGTTCTAGACCACGATCGTGCTGGCGGCTATTGGGGCGCTGTCTATGTATTTACTGCAATCAAGGGTTTGCAGGTGGTGATTGACGGCCCAGTTGGTTGTGAAAACCTCCCAGTAACGTCCGTATTGCATTACACCGATGCCTTACCACCCCATGAGCTACCCATTGTTGTGACGGGGCTAGCCGAGGAACAATTGGGTCGTGAAGGTACCGAAGAATCCATGAAGCGGGCACATAAAGTGCTTGATCCTGATTTACCTGCCGTAGTAGTGACAGGCTCAATCGCTGAAATGATTGGGGGCGGCGTTACTCCAGAAGGAACCGGAATTAAACGCTTTTTACCGAGAACCATTGATGAAGATCAGTGGCAGTGCGCTAACCGGGCAATGAACTGGTTATGGACTGAATACGGCTTAAAGAAAATTCCAGCGCGGCCAGAGCGCAAAGCGGGCGAAAAGCCAATGATCAATATCATCGGACCTGCTTATGGCACCTTCAATTTATACAGCGATCTAGCGGAGATTAAGCGTCTGGTTGAAGGCATCGGCGCCCAAATCAATATGGTGTTTCCGCTTAGCAGCCACTTGGCTGATGTTGAAAAATTGGCCGACTCCGATGTGAATATTTGTATGTACCGCGAATTTGGTCGCCTGCTCTGCGAGACATTAGAGCGCCCCTACCTGCAAGCGCCCATTGGCATGCACTCAACGACTGCCTTTTTGCGTAAGTTAGGCGAGCTTACTGGTCTCGATCCAGAGCCATTTATTGCACAAGAAAAAAATACAACGCTCAAGCCGGTATGGGACTTATGGCGCTCCGTGACTCAAGACTTTTTTGGGACCGCGAGCTTTGCGATTGTGGCTAATGAAACCTATACCCGCGGTGTCAGCCATTTCTTAGAAACCGAAATGGGCCTGCCTTGCAACTTTGCCGTATCCAGAATGCCCGGTCAAAAAACCGACAACATCGCAATCCGTGATTTGGTGCAAAAGAAAACACCACTTGTTTTGTTTGGAAGTTACAACGAACGGATGTATGCCAGCGAAGTCAATGCTCGCTGCTCCTATATTCCTGCATCCTTCCCAGGCGCCATTATTCGTCGGCATACCGGAACCCCGTATATGGGATATTCGGGCGCAGCTTACTTAATTCAAGAAGTATGCAATGCACTATTTGATGCCCTCTTTCATATTTTGCCCTTGGGCACTGAAATGGATAAGGTTGATCCAACTCCAGCCCGCCTACAAACAGCAATCCATGCCATGCCTTGGGATGTTGAGGCGCAATTGCTACTGAATCGCTTAATCAGCGGTCAACCGGTTTTAACCCAGATCTCTGTTGCAAAACGCCTCCGTGATATGTCTGAGCGCGAGGCTCGCAGCGGAAATCTAGAGCGAGTCACCGTAGATTGTGTGAATAAATCCAAGACGTCGCTTGGCGTGATGGAGACAGCATGATGAAGTCGCAACCCATTTGCCCGATGTCAGGGCAGTCCCAATATGGCACCACCATGCCGTATCCCCAAATCTACAGGGGTGATGTAGAAAAGACCGAAAGGTCAGTCTTAAGGAGTATTCATCATGAGTGAAAACAGATCTATATCTGGGCTTACCGATGCAGAAGCTCAAGAATTCCATGCATTTTATGTGCAAGGTCTTCTCGGATTTTCAGCAATCGCCGTCGTTGCGCACATCCTTGTATGGGCGTGGCGTCCATGGTTTTTTTAAGTAGCAGTAATTAAGTTTTAGAAAATAAAGTGAAGAGGTGAATCATGAAGATAAATACAGAAGTTTTGAATAAAAATTTGGTGAACGACAGACTGTCATTCAAGCTTATTTTTTTAATTAGTTATGTAGTGATCTTTGGGGTTGCCTTGCTTACGATCGCTTTACCGGCATCTCAAAAAAGCTGGCTGTTTGGAAGCTCAGACGGCGCATCATTTTTTAAGACAGTGGAAAGCGGCGTTTATAGCTTTATGTCTTACTTAAATTAGGAGAAACATTATGTGGAGAATTTGGAAACTATACGACCCACTACGCGCGATGGTTGCGCAGGGCGTTTTTCTCTTTGCTTTGGCCG
>JAIXPY010000199.1 GCA_027486025.1 Burkholderiaceae bacterium | reverse complement strand
TGGTGCCCAGAAGAGGACTCGAACCTCCACAACCTTTCGATCGCCAGCACCTGAAGCTGGTGCGTCTACCAATTTCGCCATCTGGGCATTGGGCTCTATTATAGGGCTAGCGGCCATTTCCGCCGATATCCAAGGGAATTCTCACCAAATGAATGCAAGCCATGCGTAAATCTGTGCCCCTAGTGCCGCGTGAATCCGATCGCCTCGGGACAATTCAGGGCCATCGCGATGGCTTTGGCTTTGTGGTTCCGGATGATGCTGGCGAGGACATCTTTCTCTCCGAGCGGGAAATGTCCCGAGTGATGCACGGCGACCGAGTCAAAGTCCGAGTCATGGGAACCGATCGGCGTGGACGCCCCGAGGGGCAAATCGTCGAGGTGATCACCCATGTGAATCGCCTTGTCATCGGACGCCTCTTAAATGAAAACGGCGTTTTAATTGTTGCCCCAGAAGACAAGCGCATCGGCCACGATATCTTGATACCACCCAAGGGGCAGCTCAATGCCAAACTAGGTCAGGTTGTTAGCGTTGAAATCATTGATTACCCCGACAGTTATCGTCAGGCAGTAGGCCGAGTAGTTGAAGTGCTGGGTGAGATCGATGATCCCGGTATGGAAATCGAGATTGCGGTTCGCAAATACGGCGTGCCCCATGAGTTTTCTGCGGCCACCATGAAAGAAGCCGCTGCACTTCCAGACGGAGTAACTCAAGCCGACTTAGAAGAGCGGGTGGATTTACGGGATGTGCCCCTCGTCACCATTGATGGTGCTGACGCCCGTGACTTTGATGATGCTGTTTATTGCGAGCCCACGATGTTTGGCAAGGCCAAGGCCTGGCGCCTAATTGTGGCGATTGCGGATGTGTCGCATTACGTCAAGCCTGGTAATGCCTTGGATGAAGAGGGATTGCTACGGGCCACTTCGGTGTACTTTCCGCGTCGCGTGATTCCGATGCTGCCCGAAAAGATTTCCAATGGACTATGTTCTTTAAATCCTGGAGTGGATCGCCTCTGCATGGTGTGCGACTCGGTGATTGATGTGCACGGTGAAATCCTGGCCTATCAGTTTTACCCGGCTGTCATGCACTCGGCGCAGCGCTTTACCTACGATGCAGTATGGGAGGTCATCAGCAACTCCAACGGTCCCGATGCGGCCCGATTTGCGCAGTTTCGTCCGCTACTAAGTAATTTGTATGGCCTATTTAAGATCTTGCTGTCTGCGCGCGAGAAGCGCGGCGCCTTGGATTTTGAAACCACTGAGACTCAAATTATTTCGAATGAGCTCGGCAAGATTTTGCGGATTGAGCCACGCACGCGTAACGACGCGCATCGCCTGATTGAAGAGTGCATGTTGACTGCCAACGTGTGCGCTGCTGATTTTTTACAAAAGAATAAGCACTTGGGTTTATACCGGGTTCATGCCGAGCCATCGGAAGAGAAAATCATGACGCTGCGGCAGGTGCTCCGCACTGCATCACTCAGCCTAGGCGGTAATGAAAAGCCCCAGCCTAAGGATTTTGCCAAGCTCATTAAAGAGATTAAACCCCGGCCGGATGCAACGATGCTACAAACCGTAGTACTCCGATCAATGCAGCAAGCGGTCTATCAACCTGAAAATGTCGGGCATTTTGGTTTGTCCTATCCGGCCTATGCCCACTTCACCAGTCCGATTCGGCGTTACCCTGACTTATTGGTGCACCGGGCGATTAAAGCCATCCTGCAAAAGAAACCGTATTACCCCAGTCTGCCGGAGCGGGTACCACTGAACCTCACCTTGCCACGCAAGGGCCAAGCACGTACCAATGCATCCGAAGCGAAAAAGTCACAGAGTGCGAGTAAAGCGGCTGGTCCACAAAAGGGCAAAGGCGCAGCAGCGAGCGGCGCACTCGCGGTATGGGGTCAACTGGGTGTGCACTGCTCATCCAATGAAAGACGGGCTGACGAGGCATCGCGCGACGTTGAGGCCTGGCTGAAGTGTTATTACATGCGTGATCACCTCGGCCAAGAATATGCCGGCACGATTACCGGAGTGGCGAGTTTTGGACTTTTCATTCAGCTGGAAAACCTCTTTGTTGAGGGTATGGTTCATGTCACGGAACTTGGCGGCGACTACTACCAATACGACGAAGCCCGTCAGGAATTGCGCGGCGAGCGCACTGGTATGCGCCACCGTCTGGGCGATCGACTGCATGTGCTCGTTAGCCGAGTCGATTTGGATGCGCGTAAGATTGAGTTCTCCTTAGTCAAATCCGTGATTAGTGAGCGCGATGGTGTGCGTAGCCGTACCCTTGTGCTGGCGAGCGATACGGGCAAGCCGAATAAAAAAGCAGCGTCTAAAAAGTCGCGGCCCGCAAGTAAAGCACCCAAGAAAAGCGCAGGCATTAACGTCAATGCGGCCAAGGCAGCTGGCAAGCAAGGAGCCAAGCAATCGAAATCAGCCAAGGCCTCGCGTGGCAAGTCGGCCGCGATTCGAGCGCCAGGAAAGCCTTCTGGTAACAAACCACCCGTACGCAAAGGGAAGCGTTAATGAAACAAATTATGCTCGGCTTTCATGCGATTCAGGCGCGCTTGCGCCTTGATCCCGATAGCCTCAAGGCAGTCTATTTTGATCCAGCGCGGCGCGATCGCCGTATGGGTGATTTTTTAAAACAAGCCGAATCGATTTTGGGTGATCGCCTGCATTCTGCGGATTCAGAGCGCTTGCATAAATTAGCTGGTCACGATCGCCATCAGGGTGTCGTTGCCTTGGCTGAAAAAATGACCGTAGCACGCACCTTAGCCGAGCTGGTTGATGGCATCGAAGGCAAACCGCTTTTGTTGGTGCTGGATGGTGTGACTGACCCCCATAATCTGGGCGCTTGCTTGCGCGTTGCCGATGGTGCTGGGGTGCATGGGGTCGTGGTTCCCAAGGATCGCTCTGCGCACATCAACGCTACCGTGAGTAAAGTCTCCAGCGGTGCCTCCGAAGTGATGCCTTTAATCACCGTAACGAACCTCGCGCGCAGCATGCGTGAGATGCAAGAGCTAGGAATCTGGCTCATTGGCACTGATGATGAAGCAGAAAAGTCGATTTATGACCTCGATTTAACCGGACCGATTGCCTTGGTGATGGGGGCCGAAGGTGAGGGGATGCGGCGCTTAACGCGTGAGCATTGCGATCAGCTGGTGCGCATCCCGATGCACGGCGTGGTTGAAAGCCTCAACGTTTCGGTGGCCAGTGGCGTTTGCTTGTATGAGGCATTGCGTCAACGCAGCCTCAAGTAGAGGCTTAGTGTACTGACCGGATTAGTTTTTCAGCAGGGCTTCTAATTTAACTATGTCGCTGCAGAACGCCCGGATGCCCTCGGCGAGCTTTTCCGTTGCCATGGCATCGTCATTGAGCTGAAGCCGAAAGGCTGATTCAGTCACAGTCAACTCCTTCATCTCGTTGCCCTGTGTGCCCTTGGGATCGAGCTTGCGAATAACTGCTTCCGAACTGTTTTGCAGTTCAGCGAGTAATTCTGGGCTAATGGTCAGCAAATCACAGCCGGCCAATTGCAGGATCTGATTGGTGTTCCGAAAGCTGGCACCCATGATCTCCGTAGCGATCCCAAAATGTTTGTAGTAATGGAAGATTCCTTTGACGGATTGCACGCCGGGATCATGTTCGCCACCATGCTGAGCATTATTCCAGCTAGCGCCTAGTTTGGCTTTATTCCAATCGGTAATTCGGCCCACGAAAGGGGAGATGAGTTGTGCTTTCGCTTTGCCGCAAGCCGCTGCCTGCACCAAGGAAAACAATAAGGTCATATTGCAATGAATGCCCTCGGCTTCCAGTACCTTTGCCGCCTCGATTCCCTCCCACGTACTAGCGAGTTTGATTAAGACGCGGTTGCGGTCAACGCCATGGGCTGCATAAAGAGCAATTAATTCCCTGGCTTTGGCAATTGTTGCTGGGGTGTCAAATGACAAGCGCGCATCAACCTCGGTAGAGACCCTGCCGGGTACGATATTAAGAATCTCTAAGCCAAAGGCAATCAAGATGCGATCCATCAGGGCCGCTACGGTAGCTTGGGGATTGGCGGACTTCACCGACTGTACCAACTGCTGGTAGCTGGGCTGCTGTACCGCTTTTAAAATCAGGGATGGGTTGGTAGTGGCATCCTGGGGCGCAAACTGCTTCATCCGCTCAAAATCGCCGGTATCGGCTACTACGGTCGTAAGGGCTTTTAATTGATCTAAAGCCGTATTTGCGCTTGTCATGGGTATGCCTGTTTCGAATTCAAAATGGGACACCGTTATAGTGTCATACAGTGTGTAGCATAAATGAATCTGAGATAGGCTCCCTATGGATCAAGATCAATTAAAGCGCCTGGTGGCCGAAGCGGCGCGCGATGCGGTATTGGCGCTGGCCCCCGGCCAAGTCCTGGGCATTGGTACAGGCTCTACTGCCAACTGGTTTATTGATGTACTAGCCCCGCATAAAGCGCACTTTTCGGGGGTGGTGTCGAGTTCCGTTGCCAGCACGCAGCGATTACTAAAGCATGGTTTTTATGTGATTGATGCTAATCAGGTAGAGACATTGCCTGCCTATGTCGATGGTGCCGATGAGATTAACCCCAGCGGTCACATGATCAAGGGCGGCGGCGGGGCGCTCACGCGTGAGAAGATTGTGGCATCGCTGGCGAAACAGTTTATTTGCATTTGCGACGACTCCAAGCAAGTAGCTAGCTTAGGCCGCTTTCCATTGCCGCTGGAAGTGATTCCATTGGCAGAAGCGTCGGTGTCCAGAGCCATGCAGGCAATGGGAGGCAGTCCTCGATTGCGCCTGATGGCGGGCACTTCGGATCCCTTTGTAACCGACAATGGTGGCTGGATTATTGATGTGGCTGGCCTGGCAATTACCGATCCTGTTTCATTGGAGTCCGAGATCAACCAAATTCCAGGGGTCATTACGGTCGGCTTATTTGCGCGCCAAAAGGCGGATGTGCTTTTCGTTGGCGGCGCTACTGGGGTGAGTCGCGTCGATTTTTCTTGAGCGAGGTAATTTCGCTAAACACCCACTTATTAGGTGACTAATAAAAAAGGACCGCTCTGCGGTCCCTTTTGCAATCGAAGCAGTTTTACTTAGCTAACTTAGGCAGCTTAGGCAGCGGGCGGTACGTAACCCGTAGCGGCATCGGCACCGCCCTCGTAGAAGTATTTTTCCACTTGCTTTAAGAGGTACTGGCGCGCACGAGGGTCGGCCATATTGAGGCGGTTCTCATTGATCAACATGGTTTGGTGCTTTAGCCAGCCAGCCCAAGCCTCTTTCGAGACTTCCTGCCAAAGTTTTTTGCCCAGATCACCTGGTAGTGGCGCAAAGTCCATTCCTTCGGCTTCTTTGTTGAGCTTGATACATTGAACCATCCGTGCCATTGCGTAAACCTTTCTAAATGCAATCAGTGAATACTAATAAATCGAACTTGCATTATGTCAAGTTTTTGGTGAGCACCATCGATTTGCGATCCCAGTTGTAAATCTGCTTACGCTCTTCAGGCAAATCGTCCACGGTGGAGCGCATGAAGCCGCGTTTCAAAAACCAATGCTCGGTACGAGTTGTGAGGACAAATAATTTTTTAATCCCCTCTTTTTTTGCTCTGGCCTCAATGCGCTTGAGCAAACGCTCTCCGTCGCCGGAGCCTTGCACATCTGGATCAACCACTAAGCAGGCAAGCTCGCCGATGCCGTTGGGGAAGGGGAATAGAGCAGCGCAACCGAACAAGACCCGATCGTGCTCGATCACAGAGAAGCGATCAATGTCACGCTCAATTACGTCTTGGCCACGGGCAGCAAGTATTCCTTCTTCTTCCAGGGGCATGGTTAACTGCAAAATACCGCCCACATCATCTTGGTTTGCTTCGCGTAGATTTTCAATTCCCGAGGAGGCGAGCATCATGCCAACGCCATCGTGGGTAAATAGCTCTTCGAGTAATGCGCCATCGCGGTTGCAGGGCAAGAAGTGCACACGGCTTACGCCAGACTTAATGGCTCTTCCCGACAAGGTCAGTAAGGTTTTCATGCCAGCGGGGATTTCTGGATGGCTGGTAATGTATTCCTGCATCTGTGCCAAGGACAGCTCCGTGATGAGGTCACCCGCTTCATCGTGAAGGCCAGAGTAGGGCGTTAGGAACACAATCTTGTCTGCTTTAAGGGCGGCAGCAGTCGAGGCGGCAACGTCTTCAAACGATAGATTAAATGCTTGCCCCGTTGGCGAAAAGCCCAATGGTGAAAGCAGGACGATCTTATTGCTATCGAGCGAGAGCTTGATCGAGACCGAGTCGACTTTACGGACGAGGCCCGTATGAACAAAGTCCACCCCATCGACTACGCCAAATGGCATGGCAGTAATGAAGTTGCCCGAGATTACTGAAATACGCGAGCCCGCCATTGGGGTATTAGGCAAGCCACGACTAAACGCCGCCTCAATATCCAGGCGTAGTTCGCCGGCCGCTTCTTTGACGCACTCGAGTGCGGCGGCATCCGTAATGCGATAGCCATTCATATGGCCCTGCCCAAATTGACTCTTAATTTGGCGTAGCGTCAGCTGCTCTTCAATCTGCGGACGAATGCCATGGACCAAGACAATCCGCATGCCCATGGCATGGAGCATGGCAATGTCTTCAATGATCCGTTCTAAGCCAATTTCCTGTACCAGTTCACCCGCAAAAGCGATGACAAAGGTCTTTTCTCTAAAGCTATGAATATAGGGGGCGACGTCCCTGAGCCAACCCACAAAAGGGAAGTTGCCCGGGGTTTCGCTCTCGGAGGGCGGTTTTGTAGGAGAGTTCGGTGTGCTAGCTGCCATAGTGAGAAAATTATAGGGTGATGCCGCCGATAAACCAACCAAAATCCGATGCTGTGCCTGCTTCCAACACAATTAATGGTGGCCCTAAGCGCATCGTCATCCGCTTTCCCGAGGAATTGCCGGTCTCGGGTCAGCGCGAGGTCATTATGGAGGCGCTGCGCTCGAGCCAGGTGGTGATCGTGTGTGGCGAGACCGGTTCGGGCAAAACCACGCAATTGCCCAAGATTTGTTTGGAGCTAGGCCGCGGGACTATGAATGGTGGCCGCTTGATTGGCCATACCCAGCCACGCCGCATTGCCGCTACGGCAACCGCCAAGCGCATCGCTCATGAGCTTGGAACGCCGATGGGTCAGGATGTGGGTTACCAAATCCGCTTTGCGGACAAGACGACCGCAAGTGCCTCGATCAAACTCATGACCGACGGCATTTTGCTGGCACAGACCCAGCGCGATCCATTGCTCAAGGCCTATGACACCTTGATCATCGACGAGGCGCACGAGCGCAGTCTCAATATCGATTTTTTATTGGGCTACCTGCGCCAACTATTACCCAAGCGTCCTGATCTGAAGATCATCATTACCTCAGCCACAATTGATGCGCAGCGTTTTTCGCAGCACTTTACGATCGGCTCGAAAGCGGTACCCGTAATTGAGGTGAGTGGACGGCTGTTTCCGGTAGAGCAGCGCTATGCACCACTTGAGCTCGATGCAAAAAAAGAAGCGATGGATTTGCCCGATGCAGTTGCGCAGGCAGTGACGCAAGTCTGGAGTGTGGGTGCCTCTGGCTCGGGTGATGTGCTGGTTTTTTTACCGGGTGAACGAGAGATTCGGGATTGCGCTGAAACCCTGCGTAAAGATTCCATTTTGCAAAGCCGCTTTCATCCCGACGTACTGACCCTTTTTGCGCGTCAGTCGGTTGCGGACCAAGAGCGCGTGTTTCAGCCGGGCAATGGTCGCCGCATTATTTTGACCACCAACGTTGCTGAAACATCATTGACCGTTCCTAATATTCGCTATGTGATTGATAGCGGCTTAGCGCGCGTGAAGCGCTACTCCTATCGCAATAAAGTGGAGCAGTTGCAAATCGAGCCGATTTCGCAAGCAGCAGCCAACCAAAGGGCGGGGCGCTGCGGCCGGGTTTCAGATGGCATTTGCATCCGGCTTTATAGTCAGGCGGATTTTGATGCACGGCCACGCTTTACTGACCCTGAAATTCTGCGCAGCTCACTGGCTGCTGTCCTCTTGCGCATGAGCGCACTGCGACTCTCAAAGATTCAAGACTTTCCATTCATTGATCGGCCCCTAGGCCGTGCAGTGGCGGATGGCATTCAATTGCTCGATGAGCTTGGCGCGATTGAAACCGAAGGGGAAAACAATACCTTCACCCTAACCAAAACGGGCAAGGCACTGGCTGATTTGCCGCTGGATCCGCGCATCGGTCGAATACTGCTTGCGGCGCGTGAGCATCATGCCCTGCGTGAGGTAACGATCATTGCCGCTGCTTTGGCTACGCAAGATCCACGCGAGCGACCAATGGATCAAGCGGCCGCAGCCGATCAAGCCCATCTGATCTTTAAAGATGAGAAGTCTGAATTTCTGAGTTTTGTAAAACTCTGGGACTGGTATCACGACGCCTTAACCCACAAGCAAAGTAATCGCCAGCTGGAAAATCGCTGCCGCAGTCAGTTTTTGTCACCGCGGCGACTGCGTGAGTGGCGTGATGTGCATGGGCAGCTGCACACCATGCTTGGCGAAAAGGGTTGGAAAGAAAATGGCCTACCTGCAACCTACGAGCAAATTCACTTGGCCTTGTTAACCGGCTTGCTGGGTCATGTAGCTAAGAAAGAAGAGGAAGAGCGAGGTCCGCATGCGGGCGCTTATTTGGGCGCACGCGGTATTCGTCCGCATATTTGGCCAGGCTCTACTTTAGGAAAAAAAGCCGGCGCCTGGATTTTGGCGGGTGAGCTGCAAGAGACCAGTCGTTTGTATGCGCGCACGATCGCCAAGATTGAGCCGCAATGGGTTGAGAAGGTTGCCGCGCATCGCTTGGTTAAATCCTTGAGTGATCCCTTTTGGGATAACCGCCAGGGCGAGATCATGGCGTTTGAGCGGGGCACCCTGTATGGATTGCCGATTTACCATGGCCGCAAAGTACGCTTTGCGCCCCATGATGCGCTGGAAGCCCGCCAGCTATTTATTCAGCAGGCTTTGGTGGGTGCCGAGCTTTTTGGTCGCATGGAAACCCTCGCTCAAGAAAAAGAGCTGGAGGCGCTTAGTAAAAAAACCTATCCCAGTTGCTTTGGTTTCTTTTGGCATAACCGCAAATTAATTCGGGAGATTGAGGCCTTAGAGCACCGTTCCCGCCGCCCGGATGTATTGGTGGACGAACAACTACTTTTTGCTTTTTATGAAAGTCGCTTACCCAGTGATGTATTCAGTCGATCTGGGATGCAGGCGTGGCTACAAAAGACGGCAGATGCGGAAGTAAGCCTGCGCCTCGATAAGGCCGATTTAATGCGCCATGAAGCAGCTGGTATTACCGTTGATCGTTATCCCAAGATCTTAAACATGGGCGGCAGCAACCTCAGCCTCACTTACCATTTTGAGCCGGGTAGTGTTAAAGACGGTGTGACCTTAGTGATTCCATTGACGGTACTCAATCAAATCGATGGTCGCCGCTGCGAGTGGCTCGTCCCCGGCATGTGTGAGGAAAAAACCCTCTTATTGCTTAAATCTCTGCCACAAAAATTACGGCGTCACTGCGTACCCTTGCCCGATTACGCCAAAGGCTTTATGCAGCGCATAACGGATGCCAAGCAATTTGGCGTGGGCGATTACATGGATTCCTTAATTACAGATTTACGCAAGGAGAAGGGCTTGGAATTCAAGCGGACAGACTTTCGTCCCGAGGCATTGCCAGCCCACTGCGCCATGAACTTTCGCTTGGTTGATGAGCATGGGCGTCAACTTGAGCTGGAGCGTAATTTATCGCGCTTGCGCGCTGAGTATGGCCAAGAGGCACGCAGTGCGTTTCAGGCGGTAGCGCAAGAAACCGTGGCGACCGAGGTTATGCAAGCGGATAGCAAAAAGACCAATGCGCCTTCGAGCAATACCCCTGCAACCGCAGTCATTGGCGGTTACCGCCAATGGGATTTTGGTCCGCTGCCGGAGACACTGGAGATTCAAAAGGGAAGCAAAACCTTGTTCGGCTATCCTGCTTTAGTAGATCGCGGTGATGCGGTAGACCTTGAGGTATTTGATGATTTGATTGAAGCGCGAAAAGTCCATTGGCAGGGTTTACGTCGCTTGTTCGCCATCAGTCAAAAAGACACACTGAAGGCTTTACAGAAACAGATGCCAGGCATCCGGGAAATTGGCTTGCTATTTATCAATATTGGCCAAGTCGATCAATTCATTGAGCAGATACTGCAGCTGGCATTGGAGCGGGCATTTATGCAAGATCCGTTGCCCAGTAATGCCGAGGAATTTACCGAGCGGGTTAGTGGCGGAAAGCCACGTTTGACCCTGATTGCCCATGAAATTGCGCGCCATACCTTGGCCGCACTCGAGGCCCATGCCGAGACGCAGAAAAAAATGGCACAAGCAAAGGCAGTTTCGCCAGCGGCGCATGCGGATATGCTTGAACAAATTCAGGGCCTGATTTTCCCGAAAATGTTGGTGGAGATTCCCTATGCGCAGCTGGTGCATTTGCCAAGGTATCTCAAGGCCATTGCGCTGCGCATTGAAAAGATGCGCACCAACCCAACGCGGGATGCGCAGTGCCAGCGCGACTGGGAGTCGCTCGCTAGGCCATGGCAAAAGCGCCTCCACGGCGCTAAGGGGTCGTCTTATGCAATGCAGGATGACCCGGGCTTACGGGATTTTCGTTGGCAACTGGAGGAGCTCCGTGTGGCCCTGTTTGCCCAAGAGCTCAAAACCCCAACTCCGATGTCTTTAAAGCGCCTCGAAAAGGTCTTTGCAAGCCTGCGTTGAGCCGCAAACTGCTTACAATAGGGCTATAGATCATCTTTATTTGTGAACAGGCCATCGACGTGTATACACCCCCATTTTTTCAACTTGCTTTGAGGTCAGCAGTTGCTTTTACAGCCGCCTCCCTGTTGTTTGGAGCGGCGCAGGCTTCCAAGCTAGCAGAGCCCACTCTGGCGGTTGTATTGAATTCCGGGGATGCCAGCGTGAGTCTGGTCGACATGAAAACACGCACGGTTACTAAAACCATCCCCATCGGTAAAGAACCGCATCACGTCATGTTGACGCCAGACGAGAAAACCTTGCTGGTTGCCAACGCGATGGGCAATGACATTGCATTGATGAATCCATTGACGGGCGAGGTCACCGGACGCATTCCCAAAATCATCGACCCGTATCACATTGGTTACTCTCCCGATAACCGCTGGTTTATTACTGCAGCAAACCGTCTGGACCGTGTTGATATATATGCAGCGAATGGCGCAGATTTAAAGTTAGCCAAAACCATTGCTGTTGGCAAAACACCGAGCCACATTGCATTTACTGCGGATAGCAAGCTCGCATTTGTGACGATGCAGGACTCAAACGACCTGGCTGTGATTGATTTAGTGAATCAAACTTTGTTATGGAAGATGCCAACCGGGCCAGCGCCGGCCGGACTGTGGATGACGCCGGGAGATCAATACCTTTTGGTTGGTATTACTGGTGGCGATTATGTGCAAGTGATCGATTGGCGTAATCGCCGTGAAGTGAAAAAGATTTTTACGGGCAAAGGCGCGCACAACTTTAGGCCCCAAGGCGATCGTAAGCACGTTTTTGTAACGAACCGCATTGCTTCCAGCATTTCCCTGATCAATATGCAGACCCTGGAAAAGGTGGGTGAGATTACTGGCCTGCCAGCGGGTCCAGACGATATGGAGTTGACCCCCGATGGTAAGCAATTGTGGGTTACCTTTCGGTTTGCACGTAAAGCAGGTGTGATTGACGTTCCATCCATGAAGTTAGTGAGCGTGATTCCAGTAGGTAAATCACCGCACGGCATTTTCTTTCACCCGCGCGCGCCTTGGGAGTAATGCATCGCATGCACTTCTCAATCAGGTCCTTTTTTTGTTTGTCGCTTGCGCTTACTTCTCTGGTGGGGGTAAGCCTGGCCCAGGCTAAGGTCTGTCAAAAGCCGATTTACCTGACCTTTGATACTGGCAATATGGCAGTAGCGGAAACCGTGGCTGCGATTTTGAATCGGCAACAAGTCAAAGCTACCTTCTTCTTGGCCAATGAAAAAACCTACCGCGGCGACTACTCGTTGGATGATGGCTGGAAATCCTTTTGGCAGGAGCGAGTCAAAGAGGGGCACCGGTTTGGTAGCCATACCTATGATCATATTTACTTTGTGAAAGACGCACCAGCAAATTCATCTAGCGATGCGCGGGTCCAAATGAAGCCGCAGTTCGGTGCCAATGCCAATCAAGTCAAATCCATGAACGGCGCAGAAGTCTGTGCCGAGATTAATCGGGTGAACACCCGTTTTCAGGAGTTGAGTAATCGACCCTTGGATTCGATTTGGCGCGCTGCCGGCGGCAAGACATCGCCTCGCTTAATTGCCATGGCTGAGCAGTGTGGATATCGCCACATTGGCTGGGCACCCGCCGGATTTTTAGGGGATGAATTAAGTTCAGAGAAATTCCCCAATCAAGCCCTGCTGGAAAAGGCATTGCAATCGGTGAAGCCAGGCGACATTACCATGGCGCATTTGGGTATTTGGTCACGTAAAGATGCGTGGGCTCCCGCTGTTTTAGAGCCCCTGATTGAAGGCTGGAAGCGCAAGGGCTATTGCTTTGATGTGCTTCCCTTAAATCCAGCCAAGGCGAGACCGATATGAGTCTGGTTGATTCTGATTTAACGATCACTCGCTGGTATGGCGAAGTACACGAGGGTCTTTATCGGCATGTCGTGGAGCCTCTCTTATTTCAATTGAATTGGATTGGATTAGCTGAAGATGCCTACGACGGCGTTGAGTGGTTCATGCTGGGTGTACTGCAGATTGCCATCATTGTGCTGGTGTTGCGGAGCTGGGAGCGAGTCAATCCAGCGGAGAATCAAGGTGCGCACGTAAAAGCCAAATGGCCTGATGTGGCCTATACGCTTTTTCACCGATTAGGCTTTTTTCAGGTATTTATTTTCTTTGCATTCTCCGGACTCCTTTTCCAGATGCAATCGGTTTTGCATGACTGGCGCTTTGAGCGACTCAATGTGGAAGATTGGTGGCCGGGCGTCACCACCATTCCGCTGGTGAGCTTTTGTATTTACCTTGTGATGCTGGACTTGGTCGAATACGTCTATCACCGCGCCTCCCATCGGTTTCATTGGTGGTGGCAATTACATACCTTGCACCATAGTCAAGTCGCCATGAACGCCTGGTCAGATGACCGTAATCATGTTGTGGATGACATCATGCATGCGCTTGTCTTTGCATTCTTTGCCTTACTCTTTGGCGTGCCCCCTAGTCAGTTTGTCTTTTTGGTGGTGGTGGGTCAGTTGATTGAAAGTTGGCAGCACGCGAATCTTAAAATTCACTTGGGTGTAGGGCGTTATTTTTTGATTTCACCGATGTTTCATCGCATGCACCACGCCGTTGGTTATGGACATGAGGCAAAAGGGAAGCCGGGCGTATTGGGCGGCTGTAACTTTGGTGTTTTATTTCCGTGGTGGGACATGCTGTTTAAAACAGCAGTCTTTCCGAATGCGGTTTATCCCACAGGCGTGCGTGGTGTGACTGTACCTAATTCAATTTGGACGCAGCAGTGGCAGGGATTGCGCCATGCCTATCTTCATTTATTCCACCTCAAGCGAAAGTAAGCCGATGCAAGGAGTTCAAAACGTATTTCGTTCCCTTGGTTTGGCCATGGTGGGTACGATGCATCCACGCATGCTCTGGCTCAGTTTTCGACCATTTTTGATTGTGTCGATTCTTTGGGGGATTGTGATTTGGTTAATTTGGTCGCCTGCGCTGGATATGCTGCGAATATTTCTAACTACTTCCATTTTTACGAGCTGGATTCAAACGGTATTGACCTGGGTGGGTCTGGATGAAGCCCGTGCCTGGGTTGCTCCTTTGTTTTTGGTGATGCTCTTAATTCCCTTAATTGCAACTAGCCTACTGGTCTACATCGCGTTTTCAACCGTTCCAGCGATTGTGTCTAGCGTGACGCGGCAGGGTACATATCAGGGTATCGAAGCGCTCGGTAAGGGCAGCATGATCGGTAGTTTTTTCTACACCATTTGGTCTGCCTTCATTTGCTTAGCCTTAATTATGTTGACGCTGCCAGTCTGGTGGGTTCCGCCATTGGTTGCAATATTGCCACCCTTGATATGGGGGTGGTTAACGATGCGCTTGATGTCGTATGACGTTTTGCTAAAGCATGCCACCTCTGCCGAGCGCGATATCTTGCTCGAGCGCTATCGCTGGGAGTTATTAGGCATGGGCGTTGCAGCCGGCATGCTGGGCGCCGTGCCCACCTTCTTTTGGGCAACGTCTGCGCTCGCATTAGTTTTATTCCCTTTTGTGAGCTTTGTGGCGCTCTGGGTGTATTCGATTATTTTTGTGTTTGCCGCACTCTGGTTTTCCCATTTCTTATTGGGCGCCCTCAAAGAATTGCGCGCAAGCGAGGCGGCAAAAGTGCCGAAAGTCGAGCATGCCGTGATTGACATGGAGGCATCGTAAATGACTGCCATGGATAAGCATCCCGCACGACGCTTCGGTTTAATTGTGATTGGTGATGAGATTCTGTCCGGCCGTCGCGCTGATAAACACCTCAGCAAAATGATTGAGTTGCTTAATGAGCGCGGCTTGACTTTATCGTGGGCCCGGTATGTGAGCGATGATCCAGACGAAATTGTGCAATGCCTGAAAGAAACCTTTGCTAGTGGCGATATTGTCTTTAGTACCGGTGGCATTGGCGCTACCCCCGATGACCATACGCGCGCAAGTGCTGCTAAGGCATTGGGCCTCAAAATTGAATTGCATCCGGAAGCAAAGGCACTCATTACGAATCGCATCATCACCATGGCTGAGGGCGATGCGGTAAAGGCCGATTTATCGCTTGCCGAGAATCAACACCGCTTCAAGATGGGCGAGTTTCCATCGGGCTGTGAAATCATTCCCAACCCCTATAACCAGATTCCGGGATTTCGGATTCAGGAGCACCATTTTTTCCCTGGCTTTCCAGTGATGGCGGCGCCCATGATGGCGTGGTGCCTTGATCACCATTATTCGCATTTGTTTCATCAAGAAAACTGGCTGGAAAAAAGCTTCATCGTCCCCGAGGGCATTGAATCGCGACTAACACCCCTGATGGAGGAGATTGAGCGTCGCTTTGAGGGCGTTAAAGTCTTTAGCTTGCCGTCGGTAGGAGATCCGGTACGGGGCGGTGTTTATGCTCGGCGCCATATTGAATTGGGCGTCAAAGGTCGCGCCGATACGGTGCAGTTGGCATGGGACGCTCTTCGTCAGGGGACGGAATCCCTCAATTACCAAATTCACGACCCAATTAAGCACTAAATTGGTGCAAAAATCCAAGTAATACCCCATTTTAGGCACTTTACTAGTGCAATAATAGGTGTTCAAGCGGTTCGCTTTCGATACATTGCATACATCGAATGGATTTTGTGTGCACCATCAGGGCATGCCAACGATTACAGAATTTGTTTCATTTATTGAGGAGATTTGCATGACAAAAACCGTCGCAGACGTAATGAAGTTGGTTAAAGAAAAAGAGTGCACCTTTGTTGATTTTCGCTTTGTAGATACCAAAGGCAAAGAGCAGCACACGACTGTGCCCATCTCGCATTTTGATGAAGATAAGTTTGAAAGCGGCCATGCATTTGACGGCTCCTCGATTGCCGGTTGGAAGGGTATTGAAGCATCCGATATGTTGTTGATGCCAGACCCAACTGCAGCCTACATCGATCCATTTTATGAAGAGCCTACCCTGGTCATTACCTGCGACGTGATCGAGCCATCCGATGGCAAGGGCTACGATCGTGACCCACGTTCGATCGCTAAGCGTGCAGAAGCGTATTTAAAAGGTACCGGACTAGGTGATACTGCTTACTTTGGCCCAGAGCCCGAGTTCTTTATTTTTGACGGCGTCCGCTGGGGCGACAATATGAAGGGCTGCTTCGTTAAGATTGATTCGGAAGAGGCTCCTTGGTCATCGTCTGCTGAGATCGAAGGTGGCAACACTGGCCATCGTCCAGGTAAAAAGGGCGGTTACTTTCCAGTAGCCCCGGTGGATACCTTCCAGGACATGCGTTCTGAAATGTGTTTGATCTTGGAGTCCATGGGTATTCCAGTTGAAGTGCATCACCATGAAGTTGCTGGCCAAGGCCAAAATGAATTAGGTACCCGCTTCAGCACACTAACGCAGCGCGCGGACTGGACCATTTGGCAGAAATATGTGGTGCAAAACGTAGCCCATGCCTATGGAAAGACCGCTACCTTTATGCCAAAGCCAATCGTTGGTGACAATGGTTCCGGTATGCACGTACACCAGTCCGTATGGAAGAACGGTGAGAACTTGTTTGCTGGCAACGGCTATGCCGGTCTTTCTGAATTCGCCCTGTACTACATCGGCGGCATCATTAAGCATGCTCGTGCACTGAATGCCATTACCAATCCAGGCACCAACTCGTATAAGCGTTTGGTCCCCGGCTTTGAGGCTCCAGTGAAGCTCGCATACTCTGCGCGTAACCGTTCGGCTTCGATTCGCATTCCGCACGTATCGAATCCAAAAGGTCGCCGTATTGAAACCCGCTTCCCAGATCCATTAGCTAACCCATACCTGTGCTTCTCAGCTCTGTTAATGGCTGGTTTGGACGGCGTGCAGAACAAGATTCATCCAGGCGAAGCTGCTGATAAGAATTTGTATGACTTGCCACCAGAAGAAGATGCAAAGATCCCAACCGTATGCCATAGCCTCGATCAGGCCTTGGAGTGCTTGGATAAAGATCGTGAATTCTTAACCCGTGGTGGCGTGTTCACTAATTCGATGTTAGATGCGTACATTGATTTGAAGATGGAAGAGGTTACTCGTTTCCGTATGACGACGCACCCCATCGAATTTGACATGTACTACTCACTTTAATTGCAGGAGTAATCCTTGAGCGCAGGTGT
>JAIXPY010000179.1 GCA_027486025.1 Burkholderiaceae bacterium | reverse complement strand
TTTAGAGGAGCTCATAAAGGCAGTATATTGGTGTCAGTCATCTCTATTTTAAATGTTATGTCCCAACACCCGAATTCTGCCCCTTTCCCCCTCGCCCCAGCGCGTTTAGTGATTGCTTCTCGAGAAAGCCGCCTAGCCATGTGGCAGGCTGAGCACCTGCGCGATTGCCTAAAGGCCCTTTATCCCGACTGCCAGGTCGAGATTTTAGGAATGACCACCCGTGGTGACCAAATTTTGGACCGTGCGCTCTCTAAAGTGGGCGGTAAAGGCCTATTTGTAAAAGAGCTTGAGACTGCTTTAGCGGATGGACGAGCCGATTTGGCGGTCCATTCCCTCAAAGACATGCCGATGGACATGCCAGACGGCTTTGCCTTAACGTGCGTGATGAGCCGTGAAGACGCGCGCGATGCCTTTGTTTCCAACGATTACACTTCACTGGATGAGTTGCCACATGGGTCTGTTGTCGGCACATCTAGCCTGCGCCGGGAGGCTATCCTGCGCAAGCATTTCCCCCGCCTGCAGATTCAACCCTTGCGCGGCAATTTAGATACCCGGATGGGCAAATTGGACCGCGGTGAATACCAAGCGATTATTTTGGCTGCCGCTGGCTTAAAGCGCCTGGGCCTTGCGAGTCGTATTAAAGCCTTCTTGCCGCTTGATCCCTACACACCCGCAGCAGGTCAGGGCGCCCTCGGGATTGAAACCCTCAGCAATCGGGCAGATATGCAGACCTGGCTTGCGCCACTCAATGACCTGCCTACTTTGCTTGCCGTTTCGGCAGAGCGGATGGTGTCGCGGCAGTTGGGTGGTTCATGCGAGGTACCTCTGGCAGCCCATGGCGAGTGGAATGGCTCACAGTTAGGCATTCGTTCCTTTGTGGCGAGCGTCGATGGCACGCAGATTTGTTTGGCTAGCGCTGCTGCCACGATTAAAACGGTTGCCGATGCAGAAGCTCTGGGGCTCTCCGTGGCGCAGGACCTGATGGCCCAAGGTGCGAGCGACTTACTGCCGTAATCATCATGAAATCCACTACGCTGGTTGTCACTCGGCCAAGTGGTCAAGCAAGCGCCCTAACCGAGGCGCTCCAAACAGCAATCGCAAGCATAGCGGCTTCACACCCTGAGCAGGGCTGGCAAGCGCCGCAGATTCTTGCCTTGCCGCTTTTAACCATTGTTCCCAAATCCGATCCGAATGTTGCAGCTGCAATCCGTACCGCAATGCAGACTGCCGACTTGGCTGTGTTTGTGAGTCCGAATGCGATTGAGTGCACCATGCGATTGTTGGGCGATGATTGGCAGTCGATCGCACAGCGCCCCATTCCGATTGGAGTGGTGGGCCAAAGTAGTTACCACGCACTTGAGCGTCATGGCATCGGCAGAGAAGTCAATCTACCCACCCCCATCTGGATGCCAGGCAATCCCGCGCAGTGGGATTCCGAAGGGCTATGGAAGGAGATTCAAAATCGCTTTCCGAGCTGGGCAGGCCGACGGGTCGTGGTATTTCGGGGTGATGGTGGTCGCGAGTGGCTAGCAGACCAATTGCAATCGGTTGGGGCGCAGGTTGAGGCAATTGCGGTGTATTCGCGCATACCGCTAAGTGAATCTAGCCCCCAATGGGAGAAGGTCCTCAATGCAGATACGGATAGCGCGCTTTGGATCCTCACTTCGTCTGAAGCAGTGCGGCATTTAGGTGTAGTTTTAAAACAGCAGTGCCGTCAAGATTATTTAGCGAGTGCAAGCGCACTATGCCCGCATCACAACATCGCTCGTAGCGCACACGAGATTGGTTTTGGGGTTGTACTAGAGTGCCACTCGGGTGATGCTGCTTTAGTTAGCGCTGCAATTACTTGGCTGGAGGCAGAGTCAAAAAAACCTCATTAACCAATAAGGGGTGGCCCTTGAGGTGGTAAAGGGTTCTTCTGGCCCATGAACCGGTCGGCATTTCCGAATAGCGACGCTGACAGTCTTTCCACAAGGTATGGCGACGATCCAATTGGGTAATCTCACGATGGGTTCTAAGTCGATTGCGATTGCGGTTACAGCCTTGAAATAAAACAGCGCCCAGCGGCTTTTTACCTAACTTTAGGATGGCGTGATTACTACCGCTTGCAGTGAGTATCGGGATGATGCTGCGGGCGATAACGACTGGCTCTTGATTGATGAGCAAGAGCACTTCCCGCACGCGACAGCGTTTGGTTCGCCCATGAAAAAAGCGACTTTCGTCGCTATGGATGGTTTGCAAGCAGTCTGCTAAAACTTTTACCTCGATGCGACTTTGAAAAGCCGCTTCGAGTTTGCGCGTTAAAGAACCAGTGTCACTAAGCCACGTTTGCCACTGCCGCGGGGCAAGGTGAATTCCACCGGAACCGACTCGATTCCAAACAGAACGGAGGCGATTGCGGTGGAGCATGCTTAGTTACCGCCGAAGGATCTCCGTTGGCTTCCCGCTGCTTTTGGTTTGCCAAAGCGAGGACCCGTTGGGCGTGAATCGCCGGAGCGAGCACCTGCTGGCTTGGAATCAAAACGACCGGTAGGACGTGAATCGCCCGAGCGAGCACCTGCTGGCTTGGAATCAAAACGATTGGCTGGACGGGAATCACCTGAGAAACCGGCTGGCTTGGAATCAAAGCGTGGCGCTGGACGGGAATCGCCGCCACTGCGCTGTTCAAAATGACTGCCACCCGAACGGGATTCAAAACGACCACCTGAGCGATTACCAGGACGCGAGTCAGAGCGTGCGCCAGGACGGCCACCCGAGCGGCTACCAGGACGTCCACCGCCACCACCAAAGCTAGGCTTGGCTTGTGGCTCAAGACCTGGAATCACGGAAGCAACAATGTCTTGCTGGGTAAAGCGTTCGATGTTCCGAATCTTGGCACGATCACGGTGCTCAACTAAGGTAATAGCAATGCCGTTACGACCAGCACGACCCGTACGACCGATGCGGTGTGTGTAGTCTTCTGGCTTCATTGGCAAGCCAAAGTTAATGACGTGACTGATGCGGGGCACATCAATACCGCGCGCAGCAACGTCAGTGGCAACCAAAATCTTGGTGTGGCCTTTGCGCAGCGATTCGAGGCGACGCATGCGAACCGCTTGTGGCATTGCGCCGTGCAGTGCAGTTGCTTCGTAACCATTGGCACGCAAGGTGTCGGCAATCTTTTCGCTTTCCACTTGAGTGCTTGCAAATACCACTGCTTGATCCACAGTAGGATCGGTTAAGAGGTGCTCTAACAAGCGGTGCTTGTGCGCCATGTTGTCAGCCCAATGCATTTTTTGCTCAATGTTGGAGTGCACATCACCAGCTTGCGCCAATTCAATGCGCTTTGCATCATTGGTCAATTGGGTAGCCAAGGACATCACTTTAGGCGCAAAGGTCGCTGAGAACATCAGGGTTTGAGTGCGCTGTTTGCAACGCTCATCAATGGCCTCGAGGTCATCTGCAAAACCCATGTCTAACATGCGGTCGGCTTCATCAATTACGAGTTGCTTGACGTCATCCAGGCGAATTGCACGGCTGTCGCTCAGGTCGAGTAAACGACCTGGGGTTGCAACGACGAGCAATGCACCTTTGAGTGCTTGGATCTGTTTGCCGTAAGGCATACCGCCCATCACGGTTGCAATCCGAATGCCTTTAAAGCCGCGGGCTAAGTT
>JAIXPY010000003.1 GCA_027486025.1 Burkholderiaceae bacterium | reverse complement strand
TGTGGCTGCACTGCTGGCTGCGGTGCTAAACCGACTTTAGCCAGTGCTGGCGCCACTTCTTCTTCCCAATTCAACATAGTATTCTCCAAAATTCCATCATTTCACTACCAGTAAGCAAATGGCTTACTGGCACGCTTCACATTCATCAAACCCAGCATCACCTGGACGCATTGTGCAAACTGGACCATCTGCCTCTTGTGCTGCTTGAGCATCGGTACCGTTTACGCCGCCACCGCTCGAAACCGAGTTGAGCTGACCGCTTGCCACAGTGGACTTCTCCACGTGGGTTGCCGCCATCGTGCGTAGGTAATACGTGGTCTTTAATCCACGCAACCAAGCCAACTTGTAGGTGTCATCCAGCTTCTTGCCAGAGGCGCCAGCCATGTAAATATTCAAGGACTGCGCTTGATCGATCCATTTTTGACGGCGTGATGCTGCTTCCACCAGCCAACTTGGCTCCACTTCAAAGGCAGTTGCGTAAATATCACGCAAATCCTGTGGTACGCGATCAATCTTTGATAAGGTACCGTCAAAGTACTTCAAATCGGCAATCATCACTTCATCCCAGAGGCCGCGGTCTTTGAGGTCGCGCACCAAATACTCATTCACTACTGTGAACTCACCCGATAAATTGGATTTCACAAACAGATTCTGGAAGGTAGGCTCGATGCAAGCCGATACGCCAATAATATTGGAAATCGTCGCTGTTGGTGCGATGGCTACGCAGTTGGAATTGCGCATACCAGACTGCTTAATCCGCGCGCGCAAACTATCCCAATCCAATTTCGAAGACATATCCACTTCCAGATAGCCGCCGCGCTCTTCCGCCAGCAAACGCACGGAGTCTTGCGGGAGAATGCCACGATCCCATAAGGAGCCTTTGTAGCTGCTGTAGGTGCCACGCTCTTCTGCGAGGGCATTCGATGCCTGGTAGGCGTAATAGCAAACCGCCTCCATTGATGCATCAGCAAACTCAACTGCCTCATTGCTTGCATACGGAATGCGCTGCATGTGCAAGCAATCCTGGAAGCCCATGATGCCAAGACCGACTGGGCGGTGCTTGAGGTTTGAATTACGTGCCTTAGCAACCGCATAGTAGTTGATGTCAATCACGTTATCGAGCATGCGCATCGCAGTGCGGATGGTCTTTTGCAATTTCGCATGATCAAGCACCAAACGACCGTTCGCATCGGTTGTCATATGGGCAGTCAGGTTTACGGAACCCAAATTACAGACCGCGATCTCATCATCATTGGTGTTGAGGGTGATCTCGGTACACAAATTAGATGAGTGGACTACGCCAACGTGCTGCTGTGGGCTACGGATATTGCAAGGATCCTTAAATGTGATCCATGGGTGACCTGTTTCAAACAGCATACCCAGCATCTTGCGCCACAACTGCTGGGCAGGAATAGTACGGGATGGCTTCAAGGCACCACTTTCAGCCTGCTTTTCATAGGCAACATAGGCCTCTTCAAATGCCTTGCCGAATTTGTCGTGCAAATCGGGCGTATTGGATGGCGAGAACAAGGTCCAGTTACCGTTTTCCATCACGCGCTTCATGAACAGGTCTGGAATCCAGTTGGAGGTATTCATGTCATGCGTACGACGGCGATCATCACCGGTGTTCTTACGCAACTCCAAGAATTCTTCGATATCCAAGTGCCATGTTTCCAAATAGGCGCAAACCGCACCCTTACGCTTGCCACCTTGGTTTACAGCAACGGCAGTATCGTTCACTACTTTTAAGAATGGCACCACGCCTTGTGACTTACCATTGGTACCCTTGATGTGGCTGCCGAGGGCGCGCACATTGGTCCAGTCGTTGCCCAGACCGCCTGCAAACTTCGACAGCAAGGCATTCTCTTTCAAGGCCTCATAAATGCCATCGAGGTCATCTGCCACGGTGGTCAAGTAGCAGCTCGAGAGTTGCGGACGCGTTGTGGCGGAATTAAAGAGGGTTGGCGTGCTGGACATAAAGTCAAATGTCGAGAGCACTTCATAGAACTCAATGGCACGGGCTTCACGGTCAAGCTCATTCAAAGCAAGGCCCATCGCTACGCGCATAAAGAAGGCCTGTGGCATTTCAATGCGGCGATCTTCAATGTGCAAGAAATAACGGTCATACAGGGTTTGCAGACCGAGGTAATTGAACTGCAAGTCACGATCCGCGTTCAGGGCAGCGGCGAGGCGCGCCAAATCAAATTCACGCATGCGGGGGTCCAGCAACTCAGCGCCGATGCCCTCATTGATGTACTTGGCAAAGTAGGTACTGTATTCCGCTTGCATATTGCCTTGTAGCACTTCGCGACCCAAAATCTCTTTGCGGATCACGTGCATCAGAATCCGCGCTGTTACCTGGCTATAGGCCGGATCTTTTTCAATCAAAGTACGGGAGGCGAGGATGGCAGAGTCATATACCTGCGCCATAGGTACGCCGTCGTACAAATTCTTAATGGTTTCAGTAATGATTGGGGTGGCATCAATTGCATTGCCTAAACCTTCGCATGCCGCCTGAATCACCGTACGCAAGGCAACCATATCGAGAGGCTTGCTTACGCCGTTATCCAGCACAGTAATGCCAGACTCTGCTTGCTGTGCTGCAGTTTGCGTCTCGGGTGCAGCCGCTTGCTGGCTTGCGCGTTCTTGATTGCGCTTTTCACGGTACAAAACATAAGCACGAGCAACGTTATGCTCACCACTGCGCATGAGCGCTAATTCAACTTGGTCTTGAATATCCTCAATGTGGAAGGTGCCGCCATTGGGACGACTACGCAGTAAGGCACGAACCACAGCATGGGTTAATTGCTCGACCTGCTCACGCACGCGAGCCGAGGCAGCACCCTGTCCACCATTCACTGCCAAAAACGCTTTCGTTACGGCAATGGCAATTTTAGAAGGCTCAAAAGCGACAACGGAACCATTTCGACGGATGATCTTGTAGTCCGATAACTGGGTTGCTTGGGTACCGCCGACGCCACCAGATACAAATCCAGCAGATGGGTTTTGGGTCATATTCGCGGTGGGATTGCCGCCAGAAGGAAGCCCTAATTGTGTCTCTGCTGCGGATTGGTTGGTATATGTCATAGCGCCCCTGCGTTTACTTAAGTTCGTGTAAGAAATGTCTTTTTAAAACAAGGATTTAACCTTATTTTGCAATTGTGTTTTTTGGCAAAATAACACTACATCTAGTGTTTTTTTTGCACTATGGCACTAAGTATAGGGAATTATTGCGAATTGCGTATGCTTTTTATTACAAAAAATACCTAGGATTTGCCCTTATTTTTATAAGTACTATGAGGGTCAATTTTGGTGCAAATTCAGAGGGTGTTTTAGCTGTTGGCAGCTAATGTAAGCGAATGCTTACATACTTAAAAATGGGCCTAAATGAACTAGCGTGATGCCAGGCCAAAAGGTAATTTTTCAAGGGGCAATCTGTTGTCTTTTTGAAACCGTACCCAGTCAAACTGCATACCGGGATCGGTTTTTCGTTCTGGCGCAATGTCACTGTGTCCGGCAAAACGAAAATGGGGATTCTGGGATTGCAACTGCGTAATGAGCTGCTGCAAGGCCTGGTACTGAGCCTCTTCAAAAACGGTATCGCCGTCGCCTTCAAGCTCAATCCCAATCGAAAAATCGTTGCAACGGGTGCGCCCTTCAAACTGGGATTCGCCCGCGTGCCAAGCCCGATTCTGCGTTGACACAAATTGAATGGTGCGTCCGGAGCGGGCAATCAAAAAGTGGCTTGAGACGCGCCGCTCGGCAATGTCCGCAAAGTAGGGGTGCGCATTTGGATCCAGTTGGTTCTGAAAAAAATCAACGATGTATTGCGTACTGTTCTGGGTTCTGAATTGCCCTGGCGGCAAGCTAATGTGGTGCAACACCACCAAGTCCGTCGTGGCTTTACCGGGTCGCGCATCAAAATTAGGGGAGGCCCGCCATATTGCTGAGCCCAGCCAGCCCTTGGAATCAATTGCATCGCGGTGCGCGCTAGAACAGTAAAAACGGTCTTCGTGCATTACCCCTTCAGTGCTCGGCAAATGGACTCCACAATGGCGGCAGGGCCTGATTTCTTCTGACTCGGCGATGACTGGTGGGGGAGTTTGGGCTTTTGCTTTTTCTACTTGCGCAGCACGGCCCTTGTTTTTAATCCAAAAGTAAATCAAGCCGATGCCGACCAGCAGCAAAATCCATTTCAGCACAATTAGGTTCGCTGCAAAATAACTTCAAGCACAAAGCGGCTTCCCACATAAGCCAGAATGAGCGCAACGTAGGCGCCCAAGACCCAGCGAATGGCTACCAAGCCCCGCAAACCCACGCGCCAACGCGCCACGATCAGCCCAGCAAACAAGAACCAAGAGATCAAGGCAAAGATGGTTTTGTGATCAAAGACGAGTGGCCGACCAAACAGGGCCTGCGAGAAAAAGAGTCCGGAAAACACGGTCAGGCTCAGCAATGCAAAGCCGACATAAATAAAGCTGAAGAGGAGGCTTTCCATTGCCATCAAGGGTGGCAAGGACTCGAGCCAGTGGCCAATGCGGCTATCTTGAGCATAGGTAAATTGACGGCGCAACGCCCGATCCTGAATGCTCATCAATATGGCATGCATTACTGCAAGGCTTAACAAACCAACAGCGCTGGTTGCCACAATGAAATGGCCTTTGAACCAGGTATCGGAGACTGTGCGGGCCGAGAGCAAGGTACCTGGAAAAATATCGGGCAGGATTGCGCACATCATTGCCAAGGCAAGGGCCATTAAGCGCATGCTGGAAATCGGCAACATCCAGCTCTGAACCCAATAAAAAGCCAGTCCAACCCAGGCAATTAAGGAGAGGTTTTGCGCAAATCCAAAGACAAAGCCTTGGGGCGTGAAAATGGAATCATGCAAGACCGCCCCATGCACCAATAGAATGAGGAAAATGAGGCCTTGTACCAAAAAAATGAAGGGCTTGGTCTCGGGCCGGTTGCGCGGCCGCAGGCTTAATGTGATCAGCAAAAGCAGATAAAGTGCGGAGGGAAGCCAGCCGAAGCTGGAGTAACCTAAAATTGTCATTTGGAAAGTCTAATCGATAAATGCTAGAGAACCTCACAGATCGTCTTTCGCGTGTTGTTAAAACAATGCGCGGTGAGGCTCGCCTCACTGAAAAGAACACCGCAGACATGCTGCGCGAGATTCGTTTGGCCTTACTAGAGGCGGACGTAGCGCTTCCAGTTGTCAAGTCCCTACTCGAGCAAGTTAAATTCAAAGCCCTTGGTGAGGAAGTGGTTGGCAGCCTCAGTCCAGGACAAGCCTTGGTTGGCGTGGTGCAGCGCGAATTAACCAGCGTCATGGCAGGTGATGGCACTCAAAGCAGCGAACTCAACCTCGCCACCCAACCCCCTGCCGTGATTTTGATGGCTGGCTTACAAGGTGCAGGTAAGACTACCTCGGTCGGCAAGCTCGCCAAATGGCTGCGCGAAACCAAAAAGAAAAAGGTTCTAACAGTCTCCTGCGACGTCTATCGTCCTGCCGCGATTGAGCAATTGGAAACAGTCAGTAAATTGGTTGGAGTGGAGTGCTTTCCCAGCAATACCAATCAAAAGCCAGTGGAAATTGCCACCAATGCATTGGACTGGGCGCGTCGTCACTACTTTGACATACTGATTGTCGATACCGCGGGTCGCCTAGGTATTGATGAAGCACTGATGCAGGAGATTGCGCAGTTGCACAGCGCCGTCAAACCGATTGAGACCCTATTTGTGGTCGATGCGATGTTAGGTCAAGATGCCGTCAACACAGCCAAGGCATTCCATGAGGCGCTACCCTTGAGCGGCGTAGTGCTCACCAAACTCGATGGCGATTCCCGCGGCGGCGCCGCCCTATCGGTACGCCACGTTACGGGCGTGCCACTGAAATTCATCGGCGTGGCCGAGAAGATGGATGGCCTAGAACCATTTGATGCCGAGCGCATGGCCAACCGTATTTTAGGTATGGGCGATATTCTGGCCTTGGTTGAACAGGCCCATCAAAATATCGACGTTGCCAAAGCGGAGAAGTTGGCCGTCAAATTGCAAAAAGGTGGATTTGATCTAGCCGACTTTCGGGATCAAATTACCCAGATGCAGCAAATGGGCGGCATGGCCAATATGCTCGATAAATTACCTAGCCACATGACGCAAAACGCCGGCAAGGTCAATATGAGTCAAGCGGATCTGCAAATCAAGCGCATGCGCGGCATCATCGATAGCATGACTGCGCAAGAACGCAGCAAACCCGAGTTGCTGAAAGCAAGTCGTAAACGGCGTATTGCAGCAGGCGCCGGGGTTCAAGTCCAAGAAGTAAACCGCATGCTCGCGCAGTTTGAGCAAATGCAAACCATGATGAAGCAATTTAAGGGCGGCAAGATGGCCCGCATGATGGGCTCGATGGCAGCGCGTGGGGCGGCTAAGGGACTTGGCGGCCTATTTAAAAAATAAGCTGCCTTACCTTTTCCCTTTAATCCATTAACCGATATGTTGTTTGGCCGCCTGAATAGCGGCGATCACGTGGTCTTTAATGTTTGCAAGGGGAATGTTTTGTGCCACGCTTTCAGTGCGGCCCTGAAACTCGACTTGGCCGTCCTTGAGTCCGCGCTCACCAATCACGACACGGTATGGCACGCCGATTAACTCCCAGTCCGCAAACATCGCGCCTGGGCGCTCGCCCCGGTTATCCAGCACCACATCAATGCCTGCAGCCAGGAGCGCATCGTGCAAGGCATCGGCTTCTGCCTTCACAGACTCCGATTTGTCGTAACCCACGGGGCAAATGACGACCTCAAATGGTGCCATAGAAATCGGCCAGACGATGCCCCGATCATCATGGCCCTGTTCAATCGCTGCGCCGAGTAAACGCGTTACGCCAATCCCATAACAACCCATCACCATTGGCTGGGCTTTGCCGTTCTCATCTAAATAGGTGCAGCGCATTGCTTCGGAGTAGCGCGTACCCAATTGAAAGACATGGCCCACCTCAATGCCGCGGCAAATTTCAACAGGGCCCTTACCATCGGGCGATGGATCACCGGCGACGGCATTACGGATATCCGCAACCTGCGGCAAGGGTAAGTCGCGCTCCCAGTTCACACCCGTCAAATGGAATCCAGTAGCATTAGCGCCGCAAACAAAGTCACTCATATTCGCTACGGTGCGATCAGCAATAACAACGACATCGGAGCGAACACCTACCGGGCCTAAGGAGCCTGGGCTTGCATTGCATGCAGCGGCGATTTCTGCCTCGCTGGCAAAACGGGATTCAGCTAGGCCAGGAATTTTGCTGAGCTTGATTTCATTTAACTCGTGATCACCGCGGAGCAAGAGCATGAAGAGTTTTGCGGGGCCTTTCTCTTGATCCGCCGCGAAAACAAGGGTCTTCACGGTTTGCTCGAGTGGCAAGGACAAGAACTGAGCCACTTGATCGCAGCGGGTTTGATCGGGCGTTGCCACTTTTTGCATAGCGACGCTTGGAGCATCGCGGACCGATATCAATGAGAGTGACTCAGCCGCCTCTAAGTTAGCGGCGTAATCGGAATTGGGGCAATACACAATGGCATCTTCACCGGTATCGGCAATCACATGAAACTCTTGACTGCCTGAGCCACCAATCGCGCCGTTGTCGGCGGTGACGGCCCTGAACACCAAGCCCATGCGCTCAAAAATACGCGTGTAGGCATCGAACATCAACCGATAGGACTGCTTCAGGCCGGCAGTATCTCGATCAAACGAGTAGGCGTCTTTCATGCTGAACTCACGGCCACGCATGATGCCAAAACGGGGGCGGCGCTCATCGCGAAACTTGGTCTGAATTTGATAGAAATTCACTGGCAACTGCTTATAGCTTCTGATTTCATTCCGAGCTAAATCGGTCACAACTTCTTCGGAGGTGGGCTGAATTAAAAAATCGCGCTCATGTCGGTCTTTAATGCGAAGTAATTCAGGGCCCATCTTCTCCCAGCGACCCGTTTCTTGCCACAGCTCTGCTGGCTGAATCATGGGCATGAGGAGCTCAATCGCACCCGCCCGATTCATTTCTTCGCGAATGATATTTTCGACCTTGCGAATCACCTTTAAACCCAGTGGCAAGTAGTTATAAATTCCGGCACTTAACTTACGAATTAAGCCAGCACGCACCATGAGCTGATGCGAAACCACCTCCGCGTCAGAGGGGGCTTCCTTGAGGGTCGCGAGAAAGGTTTGTGTGGCTTTCATGTATAGATATAATCAAATCACTGATTTTAATGGATTTGGAGCGCGATTATGCTCGACCGTGAAGGG
>JAIXPY010000025.1 GCA_027486025.1 Burkholderiaceae bacterium | reverse complement strand
GCCAAAGGCGTCCCGTTCCACTCCAAACCCAAACCGCCGGACTTTGAAGTTAGTAGATGAATCGACCTGGACAATCCCTTCTATCGCGATTAAGTTTTTCACGCTCTGCCGATCGACAGGCAGCCCAATCAATTCCGCTGGCAGCAAGAACTTTTCTAGCCTTGCTGAGCAACGTTAAATCCGGACATTTAGCGCTCACCTTACCAGACGGCAGAATCGAATACTTTGGCGCCAGCAGCGACGATTTGCATGCTGACTTGCATATCCTGGATTGGACCGTTTTTAAAGACGTTTTGAAGCATGGGGACATTGGCTTTGCTGAGAGCTACATCCGCGGTCAATGGAACACATCGAACTTAAAGGCCATATTAGAGATAGCGATTCGAAATCGGACTCTCCTTGAAAAAGCAATTTATGGCAGCTGGTTTGGCTCCCTGTTCTACCGCATCAAACACCGGATGCGTAACAATTCGAAATCGGGTAGCCGTAAAAACATTCATGCCCACTATGACTTAGGCAATCCCTTCTATTCCTTATGGCTTGATCCCAGCATGACCTATTCCAGCGCATGGTTTAGCGGTGATCTACAGCTCCCATTGGCTCAGGCCCAATCCAACAAGTACCGCCGTATTTTGTCCGCCATCGATGCTGCTCCAGGAAAACGTATTCTGGAGATTGGCTGTGGCTGGGGTGGCTTTATTGAAGAGGCAGCCCTAGCAAGATGTCACGTAACCGGCCTTACTTTATCCCGAGAACAGCAGAAATTTGCCGAAGAACGTCTTGCACAGCAAGGCCTTATTTCTGAGATTCGGTTTCAGGACTATCGCGATTGCAAAGATCAATTTGATGGCATTGCTTCCATCGAAATGTTTGAGGCGGTAGGTGAAAACCATTGGGAACAGTATTTCAAGACGATTTCAACCTCCCTTAAGCCCGGCGGTAAAGCCTGTATTCAAACCATTGTGATTGCCGAAGAATTATTTGAGCGCTACCGAAGTAGTACGGACTTTATTCAGCAGTATGTTTTCCCCGGCGGTATGTTGCCCTCCAAATCCGCCTTTAAAGAATATGCGGCGCGGGCTGGCTTACGTATTCAGGATGAATTTGCATTTGGCAGCGATTATGCAAAAACATTGTGCATTTGGTATGAGTCGTTTAATCAACGCCTCGATCAAGTTCGCCAACTCGGCTTTGATGAAGCCTTCGTCCGACTCTGGAATTTTTACCTCATGTACTGTGCTGCCGGTTTTTCAGAGCGTAATATTGATGTGGTGCAATTCACCCTGGTTCATGATCACAACAGCGGAGATAGCTTAAGCCCATGAAACACATTGGCATGCAGGACTTCGCCGGAAAGCGCGTATGGGTGATTGGTGCCAGTAGCGGGATTGGGGAAGCGTGCGCAATCGCGCTATTCGCAACCGGCGCATCGGTCGCACTCTCTGGTCGTCGCCTGCAAAATCTTCAAGCGGTTGCGCAGCACGGTAAGCCGAATCAAAGTTTGATATTGCCCCTGGATGTGACCGAGCCTCAGGCAATTCAAGAGGCTTACGAAAACCTTAAGCGCGAATGGGGCCAGCTCGATCTATTGCTCTTTGTTTCTGGTATTTATATACCGCTGCGTGCCGATAACTTTGAAATGGAGTCGGCCGAGAAAACCATCAATGCCAATGTATTGGGTCCGATGCGCGCCGTTGCTGCGGTCTTGCCAAATATGCTAGAGCGGCATAGCGGTCATATCGCCATTGTCGGTAGCGTGGCTGGCTACAGCGGCCTACCGAAAGCGTTAGCTTATGGCCCCAGCAAAGCGGCTATGATTAATTTTTGCGAAACCCTCTTTTATGATCTGCAACCCCAGGGCATAGGCGTGCATATGATTTCTCCGGGCTTTGTAAAGACCGAGGCTACCGCGCAAAATGACTTTGAAATGCCTGCCTTAATTAGCTCTGAAGAAGCAGCCAAACACATTTTGGATGGCATACGGGAGGGTGAGTTTGATATCCATTTTCCGAAACGGTTTTCTGGATTTTTAAAGTTTTTACGCTTACTGCCCTATCCTATTTATTTCTGGATACTACGGCGTTTCGTCAAAATTTAACGCCCTAGGCAGCACCGCCTTAATTACTTGTAATTTTCTTTTCTGACTTTGTCGACTAAGTGATCCATCACTGCGATGGCTTTTGCACGAGTACCGGCAATCGAAGGTGAAGTAATGTACTTTCCTTGAATCGCGACAGTCGGAACGCCGTCAATGCGATACGCCTCACCCATCTGCCGTGCAGCCCTTGCTTTTGAAACAACCGCAAATGAACGGTATGCAGCCAAGAATGCATTGCGATCAACGCCCTGGCTTGCAACCCAGTCTGCGATGTCATTCTCATTGAGAAGGCGCTTATTCTCCCGATGCATGGCAAACATCACCTTAGAATTGAGATTACTCTTGCCTAAGGCCTCAAGCGCATAAAATAATTGGCTGTGGGGCATCAGCTCCTCACGAAAGGCAATCGGTACTTGACGAAAGACCACGTCTTTCGCTTGGCGCTTTTCCCATGCCATGATTTCAGGATCGAAATCAAAACAATGTGGACAGCCGTACCAAAAGAATTCAATAACTTCTACTTTGCCTTTGGTATCGAGCGGCTGAGCTACTGGCAGGATACGGTAGTCAAAACCTGGCTCTATCTTTGCAGGGCCTTGGGCATGTGAAAGGGGCATGAAACAACTCAGGGCAAATACAGCACCTAGCGTAAGTTGCAGCAATCGCATAAATGATTTCATTATTTGTTGACCTTAATGACGGCAGGCTTAATGCCCATGCCGGTTAACTTACTGCGCACAATACCGCTGTCATCGACATTAGCAAAAGGGCCGATACGAACCCGCCAAACGGCTTTTCCATCGACGAGGCCTTCACTAATTTGAGATTGCATGCCCTGCATGGCTAAACTGGCTTTTTGCGCATCGGCTTCGGATTGACTTGCAAAAGCACCGGTCTGAACAAAAAAGATCACTTCTGTCTTCGCATCTGCCTTTGCGCTCGCCGCCGCGTCTGCTGCTGATTTGCCCGTCGCTATATCGGCTATTGGATCAGCGCTGCTACTGGGGACTGCTGGGGACTTGCCCTGCAAGGGTTTATTTAAATCTATTTGGGCGGCTGGTTTTTCTTCTTCACTGGTCACAGCCTCGGCGGGGGCAGCAGGTTTAATGGACAAAGGAAGATTGGGAGCTTTGACTCCAGGTCGTTCTTGCGGCGGCGTTTTAGAAATATAAAAGGCTACTGCCAAGGCAAGACTAAGGCCAATTGCCAAACCAATCACTAAACCCAAAATAGTGCCGCCAAACTCCCTATTGCTTTGAGCAATGGGATGAAATGGAAATCCGGCAGGTTGATTGGTTTTTTTCATCATTTCCCTTATCTTACATTTTTCTAGGCGCCGATACACCCAATAAAGCTAATCCATTTTCAATCACTTGCCGGCTTGCCGACAATAAAGCCAACCGAGCTAATTTAAGGTTTGCATCGTCTACTAAAACCCGGTCTGCATTGTAAAAAGTATGGAAATCCCCGGCTAAATCACGCAGATAAAACGCAACTGCATGTGGGGATAACTCGGCTGCGGCAGTCGCTAGCATCTCAGGGTACTCGGCAAGGCGGCGCAGCAAATGATCGGAAGCCTTGCTATCTAAAAGCGACAGATTGGCGCTCAATAGCTCTGCATTGGTACCGTTCCATTGCTGCAAGATAGAGCAAATGCGCGCATGGGCATATTGCACATAGAACACCGGGTTTTCATCATTCTGTTGCAGTGCCAAATCCACATCAAAAACAAATTCTGTATCGGCTTTACGAGAAATTAAGAAAAAGCGCACTGCATCCCGTCCGCGCTGCAAAGCCAATTCGCGCTCTTGCGCATTCATCGACTCGGTAAGGCCACTAGACCACTCCACTAAATCGCGAACGGTCACATAAGACCCGGCCCGTTTTGAAATCTTGACCTCTTGCCCATGCCGCATCACCGTCACCATCTTGTGCAGAACATAGTCGGGATAATCAACCGGAATAATCCAACCGCGTTTTTGCGCAACGCCTTGCAAACCAGAGCGTACGCGGGCAATAGTGCCGTGGTGGTCGCTGCCTTGAACATTAATTACTTTAGTAAAGCCCCGCTGCCACTTGCTTGCATGGTAAGCCACATCAGGCACAAAATAGGTGTATGTGCCGTCGGACTTACGCATGACGCGATCCTTGTCATCGCCATCCTCTGTTGTCCTAAGCCATAATGCGCCGTCGGCCTCATATGTTTTGCCTACCGATCCCAAATCAGCAACGATCTGAGCCACACTACCGTCGGTATACAAAGACGACTCGAGGTAGTAGCAATCAAACTGAACGCCAAACGTGCGTAAATCGATATCCTGCTCATTGCGAAGATAAGCAACTGCAAACTGCTGAATTGCTGCCAAGTCATCGATACCCTTGCATTCAGGGGAGGCCTTATATGCCTCTGCAATTTCAGCAATATAATCGCCGTTGTAAGCCTGCTCTGGCCAGCTTGCATCACCCGGCTTGAGTCCGCTCAAGCGTGCCTGCACGGATGCCGCTAAATTCGTAATCTGCACACCAGCATCGTTGTAATAAAACTCGCGGTGCACGGCAATCCCTTGGGTATCCAGCAGATTTGCAATGGCATCGCCGAGCGCTGCTTGCCGGCCATGGCCAACGTGCAAGGGGCCAGTGGGGTTAGCGGAAACAAACTCCACCATTGCCCTTGATGCTTTTTCGACCGCACGCTTACCAAATAATTTTTTCTGATCGAGTACTGCCGCAACCACTTCGGTTTTGGCTGCATTGCTTAAGCGGAAATTAATAAATCCAGGCCCCGCAATCTCACTCGACGTAATCAGCGTTGCATAACTCGGGTCTGACCCCAAGGAATCTACAATGGCTTGGGCTAGTTCACGGGGATTCATCTTCCATGCTTTGGCGATTTGCAATGCAATATTGCAAGCGACATCGCCATGGTCCACTGATTTGGGTCGCTCAAGCCGCGGCTCAATCAGCGCATCCTGTGCAATACCGCGACTATCTGCAACCGCGCTCAAGGCGCGGCGTAGCAATTCAATTAACTGGGTTTTATGATTTAACAGCATAGAAGAGTGAGTTTATCAGGCGTAGTGGCCGATTATGAATAGGGGCTTCTTAAAGGTGGTAAGCTAAATCATGATCTACCAATTTCACTCTAAAGCAGGTCCCGATGTCATCATGCTCTCGGATTTGAGCCAACGTATTTTTGACATCCTTGGACATCCCCTAGAGAAACGGGGCATTTTGGTCACAGAGCGTTTGCCCGAGTTTATTGCTCGCCTTGAATCCGCCATTACGGCCGATGTAGCAGCCAAAAGTAGCGCGCCCGATACGCCCACAGACTCTGACCCAGAAAAACCCACTGCCGATCGCCTAGGGCAGCGGGCCTTCCCCTTTCTGGAGCTCCTCAAACAAGCTAGGGCTGCAAATGAGCCCATCGTGTGGGGCGTCTAAAGACAAACCTTTGCTGCACAAAGGCAGGGGATTACTCCAACGAGCTCGATAGGGATCGGCGCACCGTTTCAATCGATTCATCGCGGCGCTTGGCCAAATCCTCGACTTGATCGGCCGCTACTTTACCTACGTTGAAATACTGCGCATTGGGGTGCGCCAAATAAAATCCGCTCACACTGGACGCGGGATCCATTGCAAAGGACTCGGTTAGGGTCATGCCAATATCTTCAGCGCCAACGATGCGCAACATATCGCGCTTGACCTCATGGGCTGGGCAGGCTGGATAACCGGGTGCCGGCCGAATACCCTGATATTGCTCATCGATCATGGCCTCATTTGTTAGAGACTCATCGCTGGCATAACCCCACAGATCGGTACGTACGCGGTGATGCATGAGCTCAGCAAATGCTTCGGCCAGACGATCTGCCAAGGCCTTGAGCATGATGGCGTTGTAGTCGTCGTTTTTTGCCTGAAATTCAGCGACTTTCTTTTCAACGCCGTGTCCGGTAGTGACGGCAAAACAGCCAACGTAATCCGCCACCCCAGAATCCCGCGGCGCTACGTAGTCAGCTAGGCAGCGGTTCGGGCGCTTCACTCCGTCCACCACTGGCCGCTCGGACTGCTGGCGTAAGTTATGCCAGACAAATAGGGGATGCTCGCGCGTTTCATCGCTATACAACACAATGTCATCGCCAAGGGTGTTGGCAGGATAGAACGCGACTACACCATCCGCTTGAAGCCACTGCCCCTTTACGAGCTTCTCTAATAGGGCCTGGGCATCAGCGAATACTTTTTTGGCCTCAACGCCAACTACCTCATCCTCGAGAATGGCCGGGAACTTACCCGCTAAATCCCAGGTTTGAAAAAACGGAGTCCAGTCAATGAACTTTGCAATCTCACTCAGGGCAAAGTTTTTGAATACGCGGCGGCCAATGAATTTAGGCTTCTCGGGTGTGTAGCTACTCCAATCGATTTTCTCTCGATTTTGCCGCGCCGCCTCAAGTGAAATGGTTGGCGCTACTTTACGATTGGCATGCTGTAAGCGTATGCGATCATAATCATCGCGCAAGTCTTGAATAAACTTACTGGCACTCTCATCCGATAGTAAGCTCGATGCAACTGAGACGGAGCGTGACGCATCCGGAACATACACGACAGGACCGTCATAGTGCGGCGCAATTTTGACTGCAGTATGGACACGGGATGTAGTCGCCCCACCAATCATCAAAGGCAATTGCTGGTCACGGAAATACGGATCACGCTGCATTTCTTGGGCAACGTAAGTCATTTCTTCGAGCGAGGGTGTAATCAAACCAGACAGTCCGACAATATCTGCCTTCTCCTCTTTGGCTACTTTCAGAATCTCAGCGCAAGGCACCATCACACCCATATTGACTACTTCAAAGTTATTGCATTGAAGAACAACGGTCACAATGTTTTTGCCAATGTCATGGACATCACCCTTAACGGTTGC
>JAIXPY010000077.1 GCA_027486025.1 Burkholderiaceae bacterium | reverse complement strand
TCCACAGCTACAACCAGGAACGCCCTCATGCAGCACTCGGGAAGTTGTCACCGATACACTATCGACAACAAGCAGAAAAATCCGCTTTAGGAGTGCCTACTTTTTAGGGGGTATTACACATGTACTCAAAGATTTCTGATTTTGCTACCTATCTACTTGGATAAATCTTTTTCTTAATTAATTCGCTTTTGAGGCTTCTAAAAAAGGATTCAGCGACCGCGTTATCCCAGAGAGGGTAATGTGCTTCGTATTATTTTGGCTCGTAAGGCAAGTCCTAAAGAGTCAAAAGCTTATGAAAGGTGATGAAGATGCGTAAAGAATATGATTTCTCAAAAGCTCGTAAAAATCCATATGCTTCGATGCTTAAAAAGCCTATTACTATTCGCTTAGACGAAGACTCGATTAGCTACTTTAAGGCCGTGTCAGAAGAGGTTGGCATTCCCTATCAAAGTCTTATCAATCGTTATTTGAGAGATTGTGCGGCAACTCATAAGAAGTTAAATCTTAGCTGGAAGTAGTCTAGGGGCAGGACATCCTGACTCAGGTTTTTGCTTGTTGAGTGATGCCCCGATCAATCCTTGGTACCAGGTTCAGCAAAATACCCACATTTAGACATATTTTTTGCGTCATCTATTGCTTAAAATTGTGTAGGAGATTACAGATATTTAAGTGGGAAAGTATCTGAATACTCCTCTAAAAATCCTATTTTTTAGAAGATTTAATGTATTTCATGTACGCTAAATGCATGTCACTAGTCTCTTAACTAGACAAAATCGCTATCAAATTGAATACATATTCCTTGAGGCGAGAGTTGACTCAAGTGTGATTTCATTCGCAAATGGTATTCGTCAAATGAAAATAAACTCAAACTGAAATTTTTTTCGTTGAAGGGGCAACGCACATCAGGTGTTTCTTGAGATGCCATTATTTTAGGCAGCTAAATGAACGAATCTCAGATCAGCTGCAGCGCAGAGCCAGGATGGCTGGTGCTTTGGCGACCAAATGGCAAAGATAGCAATTTTTAAACAGAGTAGTTGGGATGATGCGTTCGCATTGCGAACGCAATGCGAACGCATCGCTCTAGCATTGCTCACCAGACACCAGACACCAGACACCAGCCACCAGACACCAGACTCCATACCCCACTCACCAATCAATCAATACGATGGTGGTAAAGCGTACAGGTTGCTTTGCGACGTCAGCCTCAAGGGCGTCTCCTTTTTGACCGTGCCCGGTTCTTGCGTTTGCGGAGCAAAATCAGGTACGATTCGTTTCATGATCACTTTTTTCACCACTAAATCCTTCGTAGCCAAAGCCATCTTGACTCCGCTTTCCATCAAACGCAGCATTGCATTTTTGCTAGCCACATGCGCTTTTAGTTTTGGCCTCGCCCATGCCGAAAGTAGGGCAGACCTCGATCGTAGTGCACGAACCGTCCTCAATCAACTGGTTGCCAGTAACGCCAATGCAAAAAAGTTGAATGAGAAAGCGATTGCTACCTTGGTATTTCCAGTGGTAACCAAGGCTGGTTTGATTGTGGGCGGCCAATATGGTGATGGTGTTTTACTGCGGGGCGGAAGACCGGCAGCCTATTACAACACTGCGGGTGGCTCATATGGCCTACAGGCAGGAGCGCAGCAGTTTGCTTACGTCTTATTCTTTATGAAAGAGTCTGCACTAAATGCCTTAGATTCGACTCAGGGATTTGAGATTGGGGTGGGACCAAGTGTTGTGTTGGTTGACCAAGGTGTAGCTAGTTCGACAACCTCAATCACTGCCCAAGACGATATTTATGCCTTCATCGCCGCTCAAAAAGGTGCCATGGCAGGTATTGGTATTCAGGGCAACAAGATTACGAAGCTGGCGAAGTAAAGCAGTCTTTAATTTAGACGTGGGCCGCAGTTAAAGGTCCACGTTATCCAGGGCTAAAGTGCTGAGGTGATCGGTATCAGCCCAGCGCTCGACAGACCAAGTCTCCCCATCGTAGGCAATCCAATTTAAGGATGTATTGGGAACAATCGCCACCCGCGCTTGATCCAATGCTTGCTTGGTGGCGATGCGGTACATCATATCGAGGGTTCCGCCATGGCTCACCACCAAAATGGTTTGGCCTTGGTGTGCGGCCACTAGCATAGCCAAGGCGCGCTGCGCCCGTTCATAAAATGCATGAATGCTTTCGCCGCCGCCTAAGTCGTGCTGGATATCACGTGCCAGATGTGCTTGCCATACTTCTGGTACTGCATGCGGCGCATCGTCTAAACGCAGGCCCTGTAAAACCCCAACATGGCGCTCCCGAAAGATGGGGTCGATGGTGATGCTCAGCCCCAGTGCATGCGATACCTGTTTAGCAGTATCGGCAGCGCGCTGCAAATCACTGGAGTAAAGGTGATCAAAGGCATGACCCGCGCGTTGTAAGGATTGCGCTAAGCGCTGTGCCTGCACTTGTCCATGGCTATTAAGTGGGATATCGATGTGGCCCTGCATGCGGCGTTCGGCGTTCCAGTCGGTTTCGCCATGGCGGGCAAAACAAATGCGTGTAATCGTGCTCATGGTTTATTGCGTCACTGGATTTGCCGTCGTTTGTTTGGAGATCTCAATTGCATCGAGATTGAATCCTTTTTGCTTTAAACGTTGCAATAGGGCTTCGTAGGCTTTGGGCTCAACGGTTTTACTGCGCGACAAAACCCACAGGTATTTACGGCTCGGCTCACTGACGGCTGCAAGCTGGTATTGCGGGTCTAAGTCAATGACCCAGTAATTGCCCCAAACAAAAGGCAGAAAGGAGAGCCAGGCTGGCGCAAAACGGACTTCTAATTTGGGTGAGTTTGCATCACCCACTTGTTTGGCTGCGCCGAGTGCTTCGCTCATGGAACCATCTTCTTTTTGGCAACGATTGAGTACCTGCAGCATGCCATTGGGCTGTACGGCATACGTTGCACTGGTATTCGCAATGCAGCGATTCTGAAACCAGTTAGGATACTTGGCTACTTCGTACCATGTGCCCATGTATCGAGCTACGTCCAGTGAGGCAATCGCCTCGAGTGGCGCAGGCGATGCCTCGCCCGATTGGGCTTGAGCCGATGACAGTGGGACCCATGCGCTAAAACTGAGGCAAAGTGCAGCGATCAGCGATCGACCAAGGAGGTGCGTGATTGGATTGGTTATGTTCATACCAATACTGTATACCTTTCAATGCCACCCTTGCCAAGGCGATTGCGCTATATTGGTATATGGGCAAAAGAACACGCAAAGCAAGATGAGTCGACCATTAAAAATAGCACTGATTGCGCTTGGCGCGCTCATAGCCTCTTTGTTGATTGGGCTTACTTATCTGAGTACCCTTATTAGCCCCGCCAAGTTAACGCAGATGCTGGTACTGGAGGTACGCAAGGCAACGGGGCGTGAGCTATCAATCACAGGGCCTGTGCGTTTGGGATTTTTTCCGAGAATCGCCGTATCGGCAGAGCAAGTGAGTTTAAGTAATGCGGCTTGGGCCAAGAAACCACAAATGGCAGGCCTAGAAAAAGTAGACCTAGAAATCAGCCTGTTGCCACTACTGAGTCGCCGGATTGAAATAAGCAGCATTCAATTATCGGGATTGGTCTTGAATTTAGAAACTAATGCAAAGGGCGAGAGCAATTGGCCGATGGGTGATATTGCTGCGCCGAATGGCGCAGTCAGCCCACCCTCGGTCGGCGCGGCACAAGCCAATCCTAAAAAAGCGGCCAGTGATACCGATGCCATGGATCGTAATCTGGTGTTGATTGAGAACATCAATTTAAT
>JAIXPY010000078.1 GCA_027486025.1 Burkholderiaceae bacterium | reverse complement strand
GATATCAAAACGGCGGAAATCGTCAAAGACAACGCGCGTAGCGCAAACGACACGGGCAGTCCAGAAGTACAGGTTGCATTGCTGACCGCCCGCATCAATGAACTAACCCCCCATTTCAAAGCTAACGCTAAAGACCATCACAGCCGTCGTGGCTTGTTGAAGATGGTTTCACGCCGTCGCCGCCTTTTGGATTACCTCAAAGGCAAGGATTTGGCACGCTATCGCACATTGATCGAGAAATTAGGTCTCCGTAAGTAAATCGTATCCGTATCGCCATGCCATCTTGCCTTGAGGGTGACTCATTCGTGATTCAGTCTTGGGTAGATGGCATATTTTTTGAGCGCTTTTAGATTGCCCGTTTAGGGGATCGTGTCATTCCAATGAGTTTCTGAATATGGTGTTCAGTGCCTCCCTGGAATGGCATCCCTTGTAATCTGTAATCGCTCCAGTGGTGTCGTAGCGCTGATTTATCTGCGACGCAAGTAGTAAACGCACCCGGCATTCATGTGAATGCGGTGTGAACTAAATTGGAAAAGATCAAAATGACCATGTTTAAAAAAGTAGTGAAAAGTTTTCAATGGGGCAATCATCAGGTAACGATGGAAACGGGCGAAATCGCACGTCAGTCCGGCGGCGCTGTGATTGTGAACGTCGATGACACCGTTGTGATGGGTACCGTAGTTGCAGCACGCTCCGCTAAAGCAGGGCAAAACTTCTTCCCATTAACCGTGGATTACATTGAGAAGACCTATGCAGCCGGCAAGATCCCGGGTGGATTCTTCCGCCGCGAAGGCCGTCCGTCCGAAGGCGAGACTTTAACGTCTCGCTTGATCGATCGTCCGCTACGTCCTTTGTTTCCGGAAGGCTTTCTGAACGAAGTTCAGGTTGTGATTCATGTACTGTCGATCAATCCCGATGTACCTGCTGATATTCCTGCGTTGATTGCTGCATCGGCTGCTTTAGCGGTATCCGGCATTCCATTTAACGGCCCGGTTGGCGCCGCTCGCGTGGGCTACCGTGACGGCCAGTATTTGCTGAACCCAACCCGTACTGAGCAGTTAACTAGCCAGATGGATTTGATCGTTGCCGGCACTCAAGCTGCCGTATTAATGGTGGAATCGGAAGCGCAGCAATTGCCAGAAGACATCATGCTTGGCGCTGTAGTGTATGGCCATGAGCAAATGCAGACTGCGATTAATGCGATTCAAGATTTAGTGCGCGACGCCGGTAAGCCCGAGTGGGACTGGACTGCTGCACCAAAAGACGAGCCACTGATTGCGAAGGTAACGGCATTGGCTGATGGTCCTTTGCGTGAGGCTTACCAGCTTCGCCAAAAACAGGCACGCTCCGATAAGTTAAAAGCTATTACGAAAGATGTGATGGCAAAAATGGCTGCCGATGGCGCAGTCGATGAAGTAGCGGTTGGTAATATTTTGTTTGATATCGAAGCGAAGATTGTGCGTAGCCAAATTTTGAATGGCGAGCCACGGATTGATGGTCGCGATACACGCACCGTACGTCCGATTGAAATTCGCAATGGTGTATTGCCACGCACCCACGGCTCTGCCTTGTTTACCCGTGGCGAGACTCAGGCTTTGGTGGTTGCTACTTTGGGTACTGCCCGTGACGAGCAAATCATTGATGCTTTAGAGGGCGAGTACCGCGATCGCTTCATGTTCCACTACAACATGCCTCCATTTGCCACCGGCGAAACAGGTCGTGTTGGTACGCCTAAGCGCCGTGAAATCGGCCATGGTCGTTTAGCGAAGCGTGCTTTGATTCCGGTGCTGCCAAGCCCAGAAGATTTTGCGTACAGCATTCGGGTTGTTTCTGAAATCACCGAGTCCAATGGTTCGTCATCCATGGCCTCCGTTTGCGGCGGCTGCTTGGCGCTGATGGATGCTGGTGTACCTGTAAAAGCACACGTTGCTGGCGTAGCGATGGGCCTGATTTTGGATGGCAATCGCTTTGCAGTATTGACCGATATCTTGGGCGACGAAGATCACCTTGGCGATATGGACTTTAAAGTAGCCGGAACAGCAAGCGGCATTACTGCGCTGCAGATGGACATTAAGGTACAAGGCATCACCAAAGAAATCATGCAAGTGGCATTGGCACAAGCCAAAGAAGGTCGCCTGCACATCTTGAGCGAAATGCAATCGGCCATGGGCACGATCCGCACTGAGTTGTCCGAGCATGCACCGCGCATGGTGTCATTCAAGATTCACCCTGACAAGATTCGTGAAGTGATTGGTAAGGGCGGCGCAACCATCCAGGCCTTGACCAAAGAAACTGGATGCAGCATCGATATCAAAGATGACGGCACAGTCACAATCGCTTCTACAAGCGCAGAAGGCATGGCCGAAGCCAAAGCCCGCATTGAAGGCATTACAGCGGAAGCTGAAGTAGGCAAGATTTACGAAGGCCCCGTAGTCAAGTTGCTTGAGTTTGGTGCCTTGGTTAACATTCTTCCAGGTAAAGACGGTCTATTGCATATCTCTGAGATTTCCAATGAGCGCGTCAAGGAAGTGAAAGACTTCCTGCAGGAAGGCCAAGTGGTGCGCGTGAAGTTATTGGCTGCAGATGAGCGCGGTCGTTTACGCCTCTCGCTCAAAGCAGCAATGGCAGAAGAGGGCGGCACGATTGCTCCTTTGGCTAGCGCAGAGCCATCGACTGAAGAACAGGCCTAAGCTTTTATTGGCGCTATTTAAATAGGAACTGTGCGATGCGTGTTGTTGAAATCCGTGAATTTGGTGCCCCTGAGGTATTAATTCCTACGACTCGCCCAGATCCTGCTCTACCCAGCGCAGGATCAGGTGAAATTCTGATTAAAGTTCTGGCGGCCGGAATTAATCGCCCTGATGTATTGCAACGCAAAGGGCATTACCCGGTTCCGGCTGGTGCATCGGATATTCCTGGGCTTGAAGTGGCCGGCGAAATTATTGGCGGCGATCTGGCTCATGCAGATAATCAGTTTGGACTCAAGGTAGGCGACAAAGTATGCGCTCTCGTACAGGGCGGTGGCTATGCTGAACTCTGCCTTGCTCCGGTTGCGCAATGCCTCCCTTACCCTACTGGTTTTACTGATCTGGAAGCGGCTGCTTTACCCGAAACATTCTTTACCGTTTGGAGTAACGTCTTCATGCGCGGTGAGCTTGCCCCAGGGGAATCATTGTTGGTGCAAGGTGGCTCAAGCGGCATTGGCGTGACTGCCATTCTGATTGCGAAAGCCTTAGGTCACCGTGTTTTTGTAACTGCTGGAACCGATGAAAAATGCGCAGCCTGTATCGAGCTCGGCGCAGATCTGGCTATCAATTACAAAACCCAAGACTTTGTGGAAGAAGTCAAAAAAGCCACCGACGGCAAGGGTGTCAATGTCATTCTAGACATGGTTACCGGCACCTATTTACAGCGTGAGATTGACTGCTTGGCCGATGACGGTCGTATTGTCATCATCGCCATCATGGGCGGCTCTAAATCCGAGGTGAACACCGGACAAATCTTGCGCCGGCGTTTAACCATCACGGGATCCACCTTGCGCCCAAGGCCGGTTGCCTTTAAACGTGAAATTGCCAAACAACTGTTTGAGCGGGTGTGGCCGATCATGAATCAAGGCGCCTTAAAGCCCGTGATTTATAAAACGTATAGCCTCGATCAGGCATCCGAGGCTCAGCGCCTAATGGAATCCAGCGAGCACGTTGGCAAGATTGTTTTAACGGTTTGACATAGGCTGAGCTAAGGCATGCGTCCGATAACGGTGATTGGCAACTGGAAAATGAACGGCAGCAAAGCCGCTTGCCGTCAGTGGATAGAAGCCGTCTGCGCTGAAATGGAAAAAGGCATGCCAGCAGGTCGTCGTTTTGGTTTGTGTCCTCCATACCCCTATTTATCTGAGTGCAGCCAGAGAATTGCGGCTTGCTCTTCCGCCATGCTTGCGCTCGGTGCGCAAGATGTCTCCGCCGAAATCGGTGGCGCTTTTACGGGCGAGGTGAGTGCGGCGATGCTCCATGAGTTTGGCTGTAAATACGTGTTAGTTGGACATTCGGAGCGTAGAGACCGCTTTAATGAATCCGATCAATTGATCGCGGAGAAAGCCCTGCAAGCATTGGATCAAGGCTTAACGCCAGTGATCTGTGTTGGCGAAACGGCGGATGAGCGCAACTCAGGCAGGGCAGTTGAAGTGGTACGGACTCAGGTAGCCCGGCAAATTACCATTTTGCAGGACCGGTTAGTCGATTCCTTGCTCGCTTATGAGCCCGTTTGGGCGATTGGAACCGGTAAGGTGGCAAGCGCTCAAATTGTACAAGACATGCACCGCGAGATTCGTTTGCAATTGGCCGAGTTCAATGCAGACGTTGCCTCGCATATTGGTATTTTGTATGGTGGCAGTGTGAAGTTTGATAATGCGGTAGAGCTCTTTGGCATGCCTGACATTGATGGTGGATTAATTGGCGGCGCTTCTTTGGATCCGCAGGAATTCTTGGCCATTTGCCGAGCTTAAATTTTTAATTGGAGATAAACCATGGAATGGTTAAAAACAGCGTTGATGGTGGTGCAAGTGTGTTCTGCCTTGGCAATCATCTTATTGGTTCTATTGCAGCAAGGTAAGGGTGCCGATATGGGGGCTGCCTTCGGCTCGGGTGCCTCTGGAAGTGTCTTTGGTGCTAGTGGATCGGCTAATTTCCTGTCCCATGCTACTGCGGTACTGGCCTTTGTGTTCTTCTCTGCGACGATTGCGATTACGTGGATTGGCAATAAAAAGCCGGCTGATGCGGGCGTTTTGTCGGGCACTACTGCGCCTGCGGCAGCCGGAGCGAATCCGCCTGCAGCCCCAGCGCAAGACCCATCGAAACCCGCCGTACCTAAATAGAAAATACAGCTACAAAAAATAGTGAAATGACATCTTTTTTTGTAGGAATTAAGCGAAGTACTGGTAGTCCTCATGCAGTAGAATTGATGGGTTTTACGAATGCCGACGTGGTGAAATTGGTAGACACGCTATCTTGAGGGGGTAGTGGCTTAGGCTGTGCGAGTTCGAGTCTCGCCGTCGGCACCAATTCGTAAGTGATTTGCTCTAAGTCAATTTTAATATTTGACTTTTAGTCCATAATCAAACGTGTTTATTGGGATATTTTTAGAGTTAATTTAGGACTTAAAACTGCCTTCACATCAGGATTGCTTTGGACCTCGCTAATTACTTCCCCATCTTGCTTTTCATTCTCGTCGGTATTGCCGTCGGCATCGTGCCGATGTTTTTGGGTAAGGTCTTAGCACCATCCCGTCCTGACGCAGAAAAACTCTCTTCCTACGAGTGCGGCTTTGAGGCATTTGAAGATGCCCGCATGAAATTCGATGTGCGCTATTACTTGGTGGCCATCCTCTTTATTTTGTTTGACCTGGAAACAGCCTTTTTATTCCCATGGGGTGTTGCTCTCCGCGACATCGGCTGGGAAGGCTACGTATCCATGGTGGTATTCCTCTTTGTATTCATTGTGGGATTCGTCTACATCTGGAAAAAGGGCGCTCTCGACTGGGAGTGATCGTTATGGCACTGGAAGGCGTACTTAAAGAAGGATTTATTACCACCTCAGCGGATCAGTTGATTAACTGGACCCGCACGGGATCCTTGTGGCCAATGACCTTTGGTTTGGCCTGCTGTGCAGTCGAGATGATGCATGCTGGCGCAGCCCGGTATGACTTGGATCGCTTTGGTGTGGTCTTCCGTCCTTCGCCACGGCAATCCGATCTGATGATTGTGGCGGGTACGCTCTGTAACAAGATGGCTCCAGCCTTGCGTAAGGTTTACGATCAAATGCCAGAGCCCCGCTGGGTGATTTCCATGGGCTCGTGTGCCAATGGCGGTGGCTATTACCATTACTCCTATTCTGTTGTGCGCGGCTGCGATCGCATCGTCCCGGTTGATATTTATGTGCCGGGCTGTCCACCGACTGCAGAAGCGCTGATCTACGGCATCATTCAGCTGCAAGCCAAAATTGGTCGTACTAGCACCATTGCGCGGAAGGCATAAGAATGTCAGAGCGCCTGATTCAGTTGCAGTCCCACGTCGAGCGCGCCTTGGGCGCACGCGTGCAGTCGATCACCTTGGCCTTGAACGAGTTAACAGTGGTATTGCGCGCCGATACCTATTTAGAGTCTGCATTGATTTTGCGTGACGATCCGGCACTTGGTTTTGAGCAATTGATTGATTTATGCGGTATTGATTACCAAGACTACCAAGATGGCACGTATAGCGGTCCCCGCTTTGCAGTGGTGACCCATTTGTTGTCCGTGAAGCACAATTTGCGTTTGCGCCTGCGGGTCTTTGCACCAGACGATAGCTATCCTCTGGTCTCCTCACTCACTTCGGTGTGGAATTCAGCAAATTGGTTTGAACGCGAAGCATTTGACCTCTTTGGTATTTTGTTTGATGGTCACGCTGATCTGCGCCGCATCTTGACCGATTATGGATTTATTGGCCATCCCTTCCGCAAGGATTTCCCGATCTCTGGGAATGTGGAAATGCGCTATGACCCTGAGTTACAGCGGGTTGTTTACCAACCGGTCACGATTGAGACCCGCGAGGTTACACCGCGCGTAGTGCGGGAAGAGCAATACGGAGGCCCAGTTTAAGCATGGCCGAGATTAAAAATTACACCTTGAACTTTGGTCCGCAGCATCCAGCTGCCCACGGCGTATTGCGCTTAGTCTTAGAGCTCGATGGCGAAGTCATTCAGCGTGCTGACCCGCACATTGGCTTATTGCATCGCGCGACCGAAAAACTCGCCGAGACCCGCACTTGGATTCAGAGCGTACCGTACATGGATCGCCTCGATTACGTCTCGATGATGGTGAACGAGCATGCCTATGTGATGGCAATTGAAAAGTTACTCAACGTTGATGTGCCGCTGCGCGCGCAATACATCCGCGTGATGTATGACGAGTTAACCCGCTTACTCAACCACTTACTGTGGATTGGCTGCCATGGTTTGGACGTCGGTGCTATGGCCGTCTTCTTGTACGCCTTCCGTGATCGCGAAGATATTTTTGATATGTACGAAGCGGTCTCTGGCGCACGTATGCATGCAGCCTACTACCGTCCGGGCGGCGTCTATCGTGACCTGCCTGAGCGTATGCCGCAGTTTGCGGAGTCGAAGACCCGCAGCAGCAGTGCACTCAAGCGCCTCAATGAGGACCGCAGCGGTTCTTTGCTGGATTTCATTGAAGCGTTTACCCAACGCTTCCCCGGCAACGTCGATGAGTACTGTAATTTATTAACGGATAACCGCATTTGGAAGCAACGCCTCGTCGGTATTGGTGTTGTCTCGCCTGAGCGCGCTTTGCAACTCGGCTTTACCGGACCTATGTTGCGTGGCTCTGGCGTGGAGTGGGATTTGCGTAAGAAGCAACCCTATGAGGTCTACGATCGCTTGAAGTTTGAGATTCCGGTTGGTGTTAATGGTGACTCCTACGATCGGTATTTGATCCGTATGGAAGAGATGCGTCAGTCAAATGAGATCGTGAAGCAATGCATTGCCTGGCTGCGCGCAAATCCTGGCCCCGTGATGAGCGATAACCACAAGGTCTCGCCACCAGCCCGCGTGGATATGAAAACCAATATGGAAGAGTTGATTCACCACTTCAAACTCTTTACCGAGGGCATTCATGTTCCTGCAGGGGAGGCCTATGCTGCAGTCGAGCATCCTAAGGGTGAGTTTGGTATCTACGCCGTATCGGATGGTGCCAATAAGCCATACCGCCTAAAAATTCGTGCTCCTGGTTTTGTGCATTTGGCATCCCTGGATGAAATGGCTCGCGGCCACATGATTGCCGATGCGGTAACGATTATTGGCACACAAGACATTGTGTTTGGCGAGATTGATCGCTAATCGCTTGGGCACTCTGGACTAACTCATGACACACACTCCAACTATGCAGCTATCTGCCAAGACCCGCGCCGATATGGAGCGCAATATTGCGAAGTACCCCGCTGATCAAAAGCAATCTGCTGTGATGGCATGTTTAATTGCAGCGCAAACCGAAGTAGGCTGGGTCTCGCCCGAGGTGATTGCTGAGGTTGCATCTGTACTGGGCATGACTACCATTGCAGTGGATGAAGTTGCCACTTTTTACAATATGTATGACACCAAACCGATTGGGCGTCATAAAATTGTGGTGTGCACCAATTTGCCATGCCAACTCAGTAATGGTGAGCGCGCTGCCAATCATTTAAAGCAGCAGTTGGGGATTGGTTTTAATGAGACCACGCCTTGCGGTACGTTTACCTTAAAAGAGGGTGAGTGCATGGGCGCCTGCGGTGATTCCCCGGTGATGCTGGTGAACAATAAAACCATGTGTAGCTTTATGAGCAATGAAAAAATTGACGCACTCTTAAATGAGTTGCGCGCATCGGCAAAAGGACAGCCAGCATGACGAGTCTCCACAGCCGTCACATCAAGCCATTAATTTTGGCTGGCCTCACTGGTGATAACTGGGGCCTCAAAGACTATGAAAGCCGCGGTGGTTATCAGCAGTTACGCCGAATTCTGAAGGATAAAGTCACACCAGACGCGTTGATTGCCGAATTAAAAGCATCGTCCTTGCGTGGTCGTGGGGGTGCAGGCTTTCCGACTGGACTGAAGTGGAGCTTTATGCCCCGTCAGTTCCCGGGCCAGAAGTATTTAGTTTGCAATAGTGATGAGGGCGAGCCCGGTACCTTCAAGGACCGTGACATCATGCGCTATAACCCGCATGCATTGATTGAGGGCATGATCATCGGCGCCTACACCATGGGCATTAGCGTTGGCTATAACTACATCCATGGTGAAATCTGGGAAGTCTATACCCGATTTGAAGAGGCGCTCGAAGAGGCCCGCGCCGCCGGTTACTTGGGCGATGGCATTCTAGGAACAGAATTTAATTTCCAACTGCATGCATCTCCAGGCTGGGGTGCCTACATTTGCGGTGAAGAAACTGCGCTGCTTGAGTCCCTCGAAGGCAAAAAGGGCCAACCCCGTTTCAAACCACCATTCCCTGCGAGCTTTGGTTTGTATGGCAAACCCACCACGATTAACAATACTGAAACCTTCGCTGCTGTGCCATTCATATTGGCCATTGGTGGCGAGGCGTATTTGCAGCTCGGCAAGCCCAATAACGGCGGCACGAAGATTTTCTCGGTCTCGGGTGATGTAGTGCATCCTGGTAATTACGAGGTTCCACTCGGCACGCCGTTCTCAGAGCTCTTGCAGCTCGCTGGCGGTATGCGCGAAGGAAAGGCATTGAAAGCAGTAATCCCAGGAGGATCATCCGCGCCGGTTATTCCGGGCGCCATGATGATGGATCTAACGATGGACTATGACTGCATTGCGAAAGCAGGTTCGATGTTGGGTTCCGGTGCGGTGATTGTGATGAATGACACCCGTTGCATGGTGAAATCGCTATTGCGCCTATCGTATTTCTATCACGAAGAGTCCTGCGGACAGTGCACCCCATGCCGTGAGGGCACCGGCTGGTTGTGGCGCATCGTCAATCGCATTGAGCATGGACAAGGGCGCCCAGAAGATTTGGATTTACTGAATGACGTTGCTGCGAATATTCAGGGTAGAACCATTTGTGCTTTAGGCGACGCGGCAGCAATGCCAGTACGTGGCATGCTCAAGCACTACATGGATGAATTTGCGTACCACGTTGAGCACAAGCGCTGCATCGTGCCTGAATACGTTTAATAGCTACTAGAAAAGAGAAGGATTTATTGACGTGAGCATGGTTGAAATCGAATTGGACGGCAAGGCAGTCGAAGTTCCACAAGGTTCGATGGTGATGCACGCCGCAAATAAACTCGGAACCTACATTCCTCACTTCTGCTATCACAAGAAATTATCGATCGCGGCCAATTGCCGCATGTGCTTGGTTGAGGTAGAAAAAGCACCCAAGCCATTACCTGCCTGCGCAACCCCAGTCACCCAAGGCATGAAGGTCTTTACGCATTCAGCAAAAGCAGTCGAAGCGCAGCGTTCGGTCATGGAGTTCTTGCTCATCAATCACCCACTGGATTGCCCGATTTGCGATCAAGGTGGCGAGTGCCAATTGCAGGATTTATCCGTCGGTTACGGAAAATCCACATCGCGCTACAGCGAAGATAAACGTGTGGTGTTTCATAAAAATGCGGGACCACTCATTTCCATGGAAGAGATGACGCGTTGCATTCATTGCACCCGCTGCGTTCGCTTTGGTCAAGAAGTTTCGGGAATCATGGAACTCGGCATGGTTAATCGCGGCGAGCATTCTGAGATCACGACATTTGCTGGCCAAACTATTGATTCCGAGCTATCGGGCAACATGATTGATATTTGCCCAGTCGGCGCCTTGACGAGCAAGCCATTCCGTTATGCTGCACGTACTTGGGAGCTAGGCCGTAAGCGTTCATTGAGCCCGCATGATAGCTTGGGTACTAACACCACAGTACAAACCAAGGCCAATCGTGTGATGCGAGTTGTGGCCCTGGAAAATGAAGCCATTAATGAATGCTGGATCAGTGACCGCGACCGTTTTGCCTACGAAGGTGTGAACAGCGTAGAGCGTTTGACCGTTCCGATGGTCAAGCAAGAGGGCAAATGGCTTGAGACAGACTGGGAGTCTGCTTTAGAGTACGTCACCCGTTCTTTGAAAACCATTACGGCCGATCATGGCGCTGATGCACTTGCAGCCATCGCTCACCCAATCTCGAGCGTGGAAGAATTGCATCTCCTGCAAAAAGTAGTTCGTGCAATGGGATCTGATCGCGTTGAGACACGCCTGCGTCAAACTGATATGCGCGGAGCCGCATCTGCGCCATGGCTAGGTATGCCAATTGCCAATCTGAGCCAACTGGATCGGGCACTCGTGATTGGCAGTTTTTTACGTAAAGAGCAGCCATTGATTGCTGCACGCTTGCGTACCGCCAGTAAACGTGGTCTCCAGGTTTCTCGCATTGATGCGGGCGGAGATGACTGGTTGATGCCTGCGCTTGGTATTGCTGCTGCGCCGAGTCGCTGGACAGCAGTTTTAACTGAAGTAGCCAATGCAATTGCAAAAGCAAAATCGAGTCAGTTGCCAGCAGGTATTCAGGGTGGGGCGGTTTCACCAGAAGCGCAAGCCATTGCGGATAGCCTTTTATCTGGATCTAATAAAGCAGTGCTCTTGGGCTCTGCTGCAATTGCTCACCCCTCTGCCTCGAATTTGCATGTACTAGCCCAATTTATTGCCGAGCAAACCGGCGCTACCTTTGGATTTTTGCCAGTAGGTGGCAATGCCGTTGCAGCACCGCTGCTGCAAGCTGTTCAGCAAAAAGCCAATGCGGGCATTGATTCTGTGCTCGACGGTAGCGCTCGCGCAGTCCTTTTACTCAATGTAGAGCCACTCTCCGATTTGCCAAATCCACAGCAAAGCCGTGCAGCCCTCACGAAGGCTGACACCGTTATTGCGCTGACTGCATTTGCAAGCAGCGAACTATTGGACTTGGCCGATGTGCTCTTGCCCATTACGCCATTCACAGAATCCGTCGGTAGCTTTATCAATGCAGCAGGAACAGTGCAGACCATACAGCCATCGGTACGCCCCTTAGCAGACGCAAGACCAGCATGGAAAGTGTTGCGCGCCTTGGGCAGTTTGTTGGGTCTGAATGGCTTCTTGCTCAATACGCCGGAAGAGGTTTGCGGTGAGGCTTTAGCAAAACCGATTGCCGAGCGCCTTAATAATCGATTTACTGCAGCCCTCAGCCTGACGCAAGAGCAAGCCGCTAATGGTCTTGAGCGAGTAACGGATTTACCCATTTATGGTGTCGATGCAATCGTGCGCCGTGCTCCCGCATTGCAACTCACCCGCGATGCAAAAAATTCCCATCGCCTGGGCTTAAATGCCAAGACCTTCGCAGAACTGAATTTGAAAGAGGGCGATTTGGTAGCCGTTACACAGGGTGGCAATACAGTGCAAATGCCGGCCATGTTGGAGAGCCAGTTAGCTGCCGGATGCATGCGCATATCTGCAACCACACCTGCTAGCGCAGCGCTCGGTGCGATGTTCGGTCCTATCACAGTGAACCGAGTCTAGGAATCGCGATGACAGAGCTACTCAATACCGTAAACGCTTTTGGATCTGAATTACTCGGATCGTTTTGGCCGCTGGTGTGGACATTACTGAAGATCGTCGCGATCGTCTTGCCGATGTTTGCAGCGGTAGCCTATATGACCTTGTGGGAGCGCAAACTGATTGGCTGGATGCATATTCGCCTTGGCCCGAATCGCACAGGCCCATTGGGCTTATTACAGCCCATCGCTGATGCGATTAAGTTGCTGCTCAAAGAGATTGTTTCACCGACCCGCTCTAACAAGGTGCTGTTTATAGTTGCTCCAGTGATGGTGATCATGCCCGCATTTGCATCCTGGGCGGTGATTCCATTTCAGGCGGACTTGGTCCTAGCCGACGTCAACGCTGGCCTCTTGTACATCATTGCGATTTCGTCAATCGGTGTATATGGCGTGATCTTGGCTGGCTGGGCATCGAATTCCAAATACCCATTCTTAGCAGCAATGCGCGCGTCAGCCCAAATGATTTCGTACGAGATCGCGATGGGATTTGCGCTCGTTACCGTGCTCATTATTTCTGGCTCACTTAATCTAAGCAAAATCGTGATGCTGCAAGATACCGGCATCTTTGCTGACATGGGCCTGAATTTCCTATCATGGAACTGGCTGCCTTTATTGCCCATGTTCTTGATTTACTTTATCTCCGGTGTCGCAGAAACCAATCGCCATCCCTTTGACGTGGTGGAAGGGGAGTCGGAAATTGTGGCTGGCCATATGGTGGAGTATTCGGGTATGGCATATGCCATGTTCTTCTTGGCGGAATATGCCAATATGATCATGATTGCCGCGCTTACCTCCATTCTGTTTTTAGGCGGCTGGTTACCGATTGTGGATTTGCCCATCCTGCGCGATATCCCCGGATTCTTTTGGCTGTTTGCTAAAACCTTCTTTATTTTGTCGTGCTTTATTTGGCTGCGGGCGACGCTTCCCCGTTATCGCTATGACCAAATCATGCGCCTAGGCTGGAAGATTTTTATTCCTTTGGCTGTTTTCTGGGTGGTGCTGGTTGGCGCTTGGGTTGTTTCCCCATGGAATATTTGGAACTAGGTTGCGATTATGTTTAAACGGATAAATCAGTTCTTAAGTAGCTTAATGTTGAAAGATGTTTTGACTGGTATGGCAATTACCGGTAAATACCTTTTCAAGCCGAAGTTTACGGTTCAGTACCCCGAAGAAAAGACGCCGCAGTCTCCGCGCTTTCGTGGCCTGCATGCCTTACGCCGTTATCCGAATGGGGAAGAGCGCTGCATCGCTTGTAAGTTATGCGAGGCTGTTTGCCCGGCGATGGCGATCTCGATTGAATCGGATCAGCGCGACGATGGAACCCGCCGGACTACGCGCTATGACATCGATTTAACCAAGTGCATTTTCTGCGGCTTCTGTGAAGAAGCCTGTCCGGTTGATGCGATCGTCGAAACCAATATTTTTGAGTACTTTGGAGATAAGCGGGGCGATTTGTATTTCACCAAAGACATGTTGCTTGCAGTCGGCGACCAGTATGAAAAAGACATAGCCGCGAACCGCGCTGCAGATGCACCTTATCGCTAAGTAATTCACTATGACATTCGAACCCGCAACCCTCTTTGCTATCTTCTTTTATGCCTTTGCCGGCATTTTGGTGCTTGCTGCGCTGCAGGTGATTACTTCACGCAATCCGGTCAACTCGGCCTTGTTTTTGATGCTGTCCTTCTTTTGCGCATCGGGATTGTGGATGCTGCTGCGCGCAGAATTTTTAAGTCTCGTACTGATTTTGGTGTACGTGGGCGCAGTCATGGTCCTATTCTTATTCGTCGTGATGATGCTGGATTTGGATTTGGCTCACCTGCGTCGGGATTTCAAGAAGTATTTGCCGGTTGCCTTTTTGATCGGTGCTGTCATCGTGATGGAGCTATCAATCGTATTGATTCGGGGCTTTATTGGCACCACAGTGCCTTTGCAGCCGATGATGGAAGAGATGGGTGGCGTATCGAATACCCAAGCTCTTGGTCGCCTTGTCTTTGTTGATTATGTCTACGCTTTTGAAATCGCCGGACTGATTCTATTGGTTGCCATCATTGCAGCGGTTGCGTTGACACTGCGTCGCCGTAAGGATTCTAAATCGCAAATCATTGCCGATCAGGTTGCAGTGAATCCGGCTGATCGTATGCGCATGGTGAAGATGGATTCGGAGATGGATGCAAAGCAGGATCAGCGCGGAAATACGGGTGGAGAGTCAAAATGACCGTAACGCTTGCCCATTTTTTAGTTTTGAGCGCCATCCTGTTTGCGATTAGTGTTGTCGGTATTTTCTTAAATCGCCGCAACATCATCATTTTGTTGATGGCAATCGAGCTCATGCTCCTTTCCGTCAATATGAACTTCATTGCCTTCTCTTATTACTTAGGGGATATGGCCGGTCAAGTGTTTGTGTTTTTCATTTTGACTGTAGCGGCTGCCGAGGCAGCAATTGGCCTAGCTATTTTGGTTGCCTTGTTCCGTAAATTCGATTCGATCAATGCTGAAGAGCTTGATCACCTCAAAGGCTAGATTAAAAGACCTAAAATGGAATTAATCCTTACTATTCCCGTACTCTGCGCCATACCCCTTGCGCCATTAATCGGTAGCATGTTGGTGGGATTTTTTGGTACTGGCTTCTTAGGTAAGCAGCTTAGCCGCGGCGCCTGCCAAACCATTGCTATTTTGGGCGTGACGATTGCATTCGTTTTGTCTTGCAATGTGTTGATGCAAGTAATGGACGGTTTTTACTTTAACGGCTCCGTATATCGCTGGATGCAATTGGGCGAGTTTAGTTTTGATATTGGCTTCTTGATTGACCCCCTCAGTGCGGTGATGATGGTAGTAGTCACCTTTGTTTCCTTGATGGTGCATATCTACACCATTGGCTACATGGCCGAGGAGGAGGGCTATAACCGATTCTTCTCCTATATCTCCTTGTTTACCTTTGCCATGCTGATGCTGGTGATGAGTAATAACCTGCTGCAGCTCTTTTTTGGCTGGGAGGCAGTGGGCGTAGTGTCTTACCTCTTAATTGGTTTTTATTACGAGCGCCAAAGCGCCGTCTTTGCCAATATGAAAGCCTTCTTGGTCAACCGAGTCGGCGACTTTGGGTTCATTTTGGGGATCGGTTTGCTCTTGGCTGGCACCGGCTCGATGAACTACGATGCGATTTTTGCCCAAAATACCGTCCTTGCTGCGCAGACTCTGCCCGGTACCGATTGGAATCTGGTGACGGTTGCCTGTATTTGCCTCTTTATTGGCGCCATGGGTAAATCAGCCCAGTTTCCCTTACATGTCTGGCTGCCCGATTCAATGGAAGGTCCAACCCCCATTTCTGCCTTGATCCATGCTGCAACCATGGTGACTGCCGGTATTTTTATGGTGAGTCGCATGTCGCCCCTGTTTGAACTGTCGGACGTGGCACTCAGTTTTATCTTGGTGATTGGCTCGATTACCGCCTTATTCATGGGCTTCTTGGGTATCGTGCAAACCGACATCAAGCGGGTAGTTGCGTATTCCACCTTGTCGCAATTGGGTTTCATGACAATCGCTTTGGGTGTTTCTGCTTATCCGATTGCCATCTTCCATTTAATGACCCATGCTTTCTTTAAGGCGCTCTTATTCTTAGGTGCGGGTAGTGTGATTTTGGGCATGCATCACGAACAGGACATGCGCAAAATGGGCGGGTTATGGAAGTACATGCCCGTCACCTGCTTGATGATGCTCTTGGGTAGTTTGGCCTTGATTGGTACGCCATTTTTCTCGGGCTTTTATTCCAAAGATTCGATTATTGAAGCAGTTGCTGCTAGTACGATTCCTGGATCCGGTTTTGCTTTGTTTGCGGTAATGGCCAGCGTCTTTGTCACGGCCTTGTATTCTTTCCGTCTGTATTTTTATGTATTCCATGGCAAAGAGCGTTTTGGACATGCAGACCATGGCCACCATGCACACGATGATCATGGCCATGACGATCATGCGCACCATGGTTTGGCGCCAGGCCAAAAGCCGCATGAGTCTCCTTTGGTCGTGACCATTCCTCTCATCCTATTGGCAATACCATCGGTCATCATTGGTTTTTACACTATTGATCCTTTGCTCTTTGGCAGCTTCTTTGGTGATTCGATCTTCATTGATATTGCGAAGCATCCCGTCATGAAAGATTTGGCACAGGCATTCCATGGACCGGTTGCCATGGCGATGCATGCGTTTAGTACGCCGGTATTGTTACTCGTCGTCTTGGGCGTGCTCACTGCTGCGATCGGCTATTTGTGGGTACCTAGCTTGCCCGCTAAGGTATCGGAAGCACTGGCTCCGATTAAGAAATTACTCGACCACAAGTACTACCTCGATGAATTGAATCAAACTGTCTTTGCAAAAGGCATGCTGTGGTTTGGCGGAATTTTTTGGCACCGCGGCGACGAAAAGATCATCGATGGCTTTTTTGTTAATGGTAGCGCCCACCTTGTTGGCCGTTTCTCGGGACTGATCCGACGCCTGCAGTCAGGCTACCTCTACCACTATGCATTTGCCATGATCCTCGGCGTTATTGCCTTGTTGACCTGGGTCTTGTACACCTATATTTATATTGCCTATTAAGTTGAAGCTTTCGTCATGATTCTTTCTTACGCCATCTGGGTCCCGATCGTTTTTGGTCTGATCATCTTGATCTACGGATCTGAGCGCCCATCGTCTGGGGTGCGCTACTTGGCTCTCTTCGGAGCAGTACTGGGGTTCATTGCAACCCTGCCTTTGGTTTTACAGTTTGATGAAACAACCGCTGGGATGCAGTTTGTCGAACGGTTTAGCTGGATTGAGCGCTACGACATTAACTACCATCTGGGTGTCGATGGCATTTCAGTTTGGTTTGTGGTGTTGACCGCGTTTATCAACATCTTTGTAGTGGTTGCTGCATGGGAAGTGATCACTGAAAAAGTATCGCAATACTTAGCGTCCTTCATGATTTTGTCGGGCTTGATGATTGGCGTGTTCTCGGCGCTCGACGGCATGCTGTTTTATGTCTTCTTTGAGGCAACTTTAATACCGATGTACATCATCATCGGTGTATGGGGTGGTAAGAACCGGATTTATGCCGCGTTTAAGTTCTTCCTCTATACCTTGCTGGGCTCGCTCCTTACCTTGATTGCGATGCTCTACCTGTATAACGTAACCAATACCTTTGACATTCAGACTTGGCATCACGCGCCTCTGGATATTGTTGAGCAAATCCTCATTTTCTTTGCTTTCTTTATGGCCTTTGCGGTCAAAGTACCAATGTGGCCTTTGCATACCTGGTTGCCCGATGTGCACGTTGAGGCACCGACCGGCGGATCGGTTGTATTGGCGGCAATTATGCTCAAGCTCGGTGCATACGGTTTCTTGCGTTTCTCCTTGCCGATTGCGCCTGACGCCAGCATGTACCTCGGCCCCTTTGTGATTTTCCTATCCTTGGTTGCCGTGATCTATGTAGGCCTGGTTGCCTTAGTTCAGAAGGACATGAAAAAACTGGTGGCGTATTCATCGGTAGCGCACATGGGTTTTGTGACCTTAGGCTTTTTTCTCTTTAGCCCGCTTGGCATTGAGGGCGGCATTATTCAGATGATTTCCCATGGCTTTATTTCGGGAGCAATGTTCTTGGCGATTGGAGTTCTCTACGATCGCATGCATACCCGGCAAATCGCTGATTTCGGTGGGGTGATCCACCGCATGCCGAAGTTCTCTGTATTTATGGTCTTTATGGCGATGGCCAACTGCGGCTTACCTGCCACCTCCGGCTTTGTTGGGGAGTTCATGGTGATTCTTGCGGCAGTTGATTATGACTTCTGGATTGGTTTGCTGGCAGCTACTGCGTTATTGCTTGGCGCAGCCTATTCATTATGGATGGTAAAGCGCGTCTTGTTTGGGGCGATTGCCAATAAAGAGGTCGATGCCTTAACGGATATCAATGGCCGTGAGTTTTTGATGATGGCAGTGCTCTCCATTTGCGTGCTGTGGATGGGTATTTATCCAAAACCATTTACCGACATCATTCACCCAGCGGTCATGCATTTGCTGGAACACGTTGCGATTAGCAAACTGTAAAGCCGAGATAAGAATATGGAACTCCTTGACCTCATTGTTCTTTTACCCGAGCTCGTAATACTGCTCTCGGCCTGCTCGTTGCTGGTATTAAGTGCTTTTGTAAAAGAAACGCCCCTCGCAGCCGATGGTATGGTGCGCGAGGTATTCGATACGCCGCGCGGCGCCAACTTTGTTTACAACGGCTCGCTACTGCTCTTGCTGGTGATCGGAACGGTATTTGCTTTGCGTATACCGGATTTGCCAATCTATGCCATGACGGGTTTATTTCAAGCCGATCCCTTGGCAAACCTATTGAAGTCGGCTTCGTGTTTTGCGCTGCTGATTAGCTTGATCTATTCCCGCCAATACTTAGTTGACCGCGGCATGTTTAGGCCTGACTTTATGGTTTTGGCCTTGTTTGCCTTGCTGGGGCAGTGCGTCCTCATTTCCGGCTCAAACTTGCTTACCCTCTACCTCGGCTTGGAGCTAATGGCACTCTCAACCTATGGATTGGTAGCGATGCGGCAGGATAATGCCCAGAGCACAGAAGCCGCCATGAAGTACTTTATTTTGGGCGCCTTGGCATCCGGCTTTTTGCTTTACGGTATGTCGATGCTCTATGGCGTTACGGGTTCGTTGGATCTGATTGAGATTTTTAAGGCGGTAGCAGACCCCCGAATTAATCATTTGATTATGGCCTTTGGTTTGGTCTTCATTATGGCGGGCCTGGCGTTTAAACTAGGCGTCGTGCCGTTTCATATGTGGGTACCCGATGTCTATCAAGGGGCCCCGACTGCGGTTACCTTGCTGATTGCAGCTGCGCCTAAGTTAGCTGCATTTGCTTTACTCTTCCGTTTGCTCGTGAATACCTTGTTACCGTTATTTAGCGACTGGCAGCCGATGCTCATCATGCTGGCGGTATTGTCGATGGTGGTAGGCAATGTGACGGCAATTGCGCAAACCAATATCAAGCGCATGTTGGCGTATTCGGCGATTGCACAAATGGGATTTGTGCTGCTTGGTATGTTGTCTGTATTTGATGACCATGCTTATAGTGCCGCACTCTTTTATGCAGTGACGTACACCTTAACTACTTTAGGTAGCTTTGGACTGTTAATGCTGCTGTCAAAAAAGGGCTACGACTGTGAGACCCTTGATAGCCTAAAAGGCTTAAATAAAAAGCACCCCTGGTTTGCATTTATGGGCTTGGTGATGATGTTCTCGCTGGCTGGCATTCCGCCGACGGTTGGCTTTGCCGCAAAGCTTTCGGTGCTAGAGGCTTTGGTAGATGCAGAGTACACGGCATTAGCCATCATTGCCGTGATGGCATCCTTGGTCGGCGCTTTTTATTATTTGCGGGTGGTGAAGGTGATGTATTTTGATGCGCCACTACGTGAACATGAAATTACCGGCTCTGGCATATCCCGTGGCATATTGGGCATCAATAGCCTTGCCATCTTGGCCTTGGGTATCTTTCCAGGGGCTTTAATGGCCTTATGTTTAGATGTGATGCGAAACACCTTGCTTGGCGGCTAACACCACTAACCCAGCTTATTAGCTGGGTTTTTTTATGGAGCACTCTCGATGATCGAAAAATCATTGCACGATTTACCGCAGGGCGATGCGCATCTGAAAGAAGAGTGCATCGAAAGCCGTGATCTGTACGGCGGTATTTTCTTAAACATGAAACGCGATACCGTCCGTTTGCCCGATGGCGGTGAGGCGGTGAGAGAGTATCTGACTCATCCCGGTGCGGTAGCGATCGTTGCGTTACTGGACGATGGGCGCATTTTGCTGGAGCGTCAGTACCGATATCCCGTTGCTCGGGTATGCATGGAAATTCCGGCGGGTAAGCTGGATTTGGGTGAGGACCCCTTGGTCTGCGCACAGCGTGAGCTTCAAGAAGAGACTGGCTATACTGCCACAAAATGGAGTTACATTCGGCGCATTCATCCGGTGATTTCCTATTCGACCGAATTCATTGATATTTATTTGGCCGAGGGGCTTAGCAAAGGCCAGCGTCAGCTCGACGACGAAGAATTTTTGGATGTATTCGCCGCATCCCTAGATGAATTGCTGACTTGGGTAGAGGAGGGCGGTATTACCGACGTCAAGACCACGATTTCAGCCTATTGGTTAGATCGCTATCGCCGCGGCTTAGTCAAGTCTCAAGCGTCGCCATCGTTGACCTAAAAACACCATTAAAATAAGTTGTATTGAATTTAGCAGTTTTGCCCCCATCTACACAGCATGAAAGTCTATAACCTATCCTGTTCTTTTGATCACCGCTTTGAGGGGTGGTTTGCTTCGGAGGAAGATTGCCTCACACAGCAGGCAAGTGGCATGCTTGCGTGCCCTCTATGCAATAGCACTGAGATTACGCGCATGCCATCGGCACCCCACATTGCCAAGTCGCACACCAAAGAGAATCAAGTGCAGAGCACTGGGGCTTCCAGCGCACTTGCCAAGGCAAACTCTGCAGAAAATCAGCCAAATCAGAATGAAGTTGCTGCAGTGACGCGCGCTGACCATAGCCAGTTGGAGGCGCAAGTACAGGCTGCTTTTTTAAAGGGAATGCAGGAGTTAATGAACCGTTCTGAGGACGTGGGCTCTGAATTTGCAGAGGAGGCTCGCAAGATTCATTACAAAGAGTCGCCCGAGCGCAGCATACGGGGAAGTACTACGGTAGATGAAGTGGAGTCATTGCGCGAAGAAGGCATTGAGATTCTGGCCTTACCTGCGCTGCCGCTGCTAAAAAACACCCTGCAGTAAATACTGCACCGTTAGTGCCTCACTCAGTTTCTCGCTAAAGCGCTTACTAGAATGTACTAAAGAAAATAGCAACCCGAGGGTTGCTATTTCTATTTAAGGCAAACCTAAAAATGGTAGCCCGATACCGCTAAGCTTACTTAGAGGTGGGCATCACAAACTCAGCACCCTTCGCAATACTTTCGGGCCAGCGCTGCATCACGCTCTTTTGCTTGGTATAAAAACGCACGCCTTCTTTGCCATAGGCATTCATGTCACCAAAGAGCGAGCGCTTCCAGCCACCAAAGCCGTGCCAAGCCATCGGCACCGGAATCGGTACGTTAATGCCTACCATGCCAACTTGAACGCGGCGAGCAAACTCACGGGCAATATTGCCATCGCTGGTGAAGCAGGCCACTCCGTTACCAAACTCATGGGCATTGACTAAGTCCAGCGCCTCAGCAAAGTTGGCAACACGCACACAGGAGAGGACTGGCCCAAAAATCTCTTCTAGGTAAATTTGCATGTCAGGAGTAACGCCATCAAACAGCGTGCCACCCAACCAAAATCCCTTTTCTGATCCGGGAACTGAAAAATTGCGTCCGTCGACTAACAGCTTGGCGCCAGCCGCAACGCCTTTATCGATGTAGCTAGTAATGCGATCGAGCGCAGCACGGGTCACAATCGGACCCATTTCCGCATCGAGCTCCATGCCATTTTTAATCTTCAATGAGCGGGTGCGCTCAATCAGTTTAGGCATGATCTTTTCAGCGGCATCGCCGACCAAAACCGCCACCGAGATTGCCATGCAGCGCTCACCTGCAGAGCCATAGGCCGCACCAACGAGGGCATCAACGGCTTTATCAATATCGGCATCCGGCATGACAACCATGTGATTTTTGGCGCCGCCGAGGGCTTGCACGCGCTTACCAAAGTGCGCACCGCGCTCGTAGATGTAATTAGCAATCGGAGTCGAGCCAACAAAGCTAATCGCCTTGACATCTGGATTTTCAATTAAGGCATCCACTGCTTCTTTATCGCCCTGAACGACGTTAAAAACGCCTTTGGGTAGGCCGGCTTCAGTCAGTAATTTGGCCATCAAGAGTGAAGCCGATGGATCGGTTGGGCTGGGTTTCAAAATGAAGGTGTTGCCGCACGCAATCGCTACGGGGAACATCCACATGGGCACCATCACTGGGAAGTTAAACGGCGTAATGCCGGCAACCACACCTAAGGGCTGTCGCATGATCCAGTTATCAATGTCGGTCGAGACCTGCTCGCTGTAGTCGCCCTTGAGTAACTCTGGAATGCCGGTCGCAAATTCCACAATCTCAATGCCGCGGGTTACTTCACCTTGGGCATCTGTAAATACCTTGCCGTGTTCAGCCGTAATGATGGCGGCTAATTCATCGCGGTGGCTGTTTAGCAGCTCTAAATACTTAAACAGAATGCGCGCACGGCGCAGGGGCGGGGTATCCGCCCAAGCCGGAAAGGCTGCTTTGGCAGAAGCAACAGCCTCGTTGACATCATTTTTGCTGGCAAGCGCAACACGCCGGGCAACTTGGCCGCTTGCGGGATGGTGGACATCGCCAAAGCGGCTATTGCTGGGGAGGTGCAGGGCGCCGCCAATGAAATGGGCAATATCGTCTTTGGAGTTAAATGGGGGGGGTTTATTGCTTGTCATAGGACCTTTTGTTGATCGACGGGGACTGGGTGATTTAGTGGTTTATGTAAGGCAAATACGCTGGTTTATGCGGTAAATCGGGTGTTTAGTCCTACGAAGTGCCGAATTGAACCTAGAATCCCATTATTCTATCGCTATCGTCTGTTTTCAGCTGTATTCCTCACTATTTGCTACTAAAAGGTTTTTTCAATGAGTCTGCTTTTTTCTCCCTATACCCTAGCATCTCCGAAGGGTGATTTAACCCTGGCGAACCGCATTGTGGTGGCGCCCATGTGCCAGTATTCCGCGGTAGACGGCATGGCGATGGATTGGCACCTGATGCATTGGGGCAATCTACTCAATAGCGGGGCAGGATTATTCATCATTGAGGCGACTGCCGTGACCGCCCAAGGGCGAATCACCCCAGCCTGCCTAGGCTTATGGGATGACGCGACGGAGGCAGCCTTAAAGGACAAGTTAAGCCGAGCACGTGCCTTAGCGCCAGCCTTACCTGTTTTTAT
>JAIXPY010000150.1 GCA_027486025.1 Burkholderiaceae bacterium | reverse complement strand
GGTCCATCGCTGAGTTCAATTTTGGCCACCATGGAAAGGGGTATTCTTTTTCCGCCAGGGGCATCAACGAGTAATTGCGATATATCCGATACATCATTGCGACTCGCTTCACTCAGGCGCACCGCAATCCCAAAAGTCTTTTCGTCTTCGAGTAAGTTCGTTACTGCAGCGCCGCCTATCGCGTTCGCCACCACCGTCTGAATGTCACTGACATTAATGCCATAGCGCGCTGCGCGCTCCCGATCAATCTGAATATTGAGCGTAGGCTGTCCCAGCTCTTTTAGAATGCCCTCGTCGGCTACACCGCGGACGTGTTTAATTTGCTCCAGCACTTCTTTGGCTTTGGCGTCGAGTACTTCTAAATCAGCGCCGTAAATTTTGACCGAGTTCTCGCCCTTCACGCCGGAGAGTGCCTCATTGACGTTGTCCTGAATGTATTGTGAAAAGCTGTAATTGGCGCCGGGGATTTGATTTAGAACGCCTTCGAGTTTCTGAATCAATTGCTTCTTACTGCTTCCCTTTGGCAGCTTATCGGGCGACTTCAAATACAAACCAAACTCAATGTTAAATACCCCAGTAGAGTCAGTGCCGTCATCGGGCCGACCAATTTGTACAGCCACTTTTTCGATTTCAGGCTGCTTAATAAAATTCTCACGCAATTGGTTGGCGACCTTAATCGAGTAATCGAGATCAACTGTATTGGGGAGCGTGACCCGCAACCAAATGTTGTTTTCTTCCAGGGTCGGTAAAAAAGCCGTGCCCAAACGGGTTACGCTCAGCAGAGTGAGTCCAAGAATAAACACCGCGACTGCCACAATCGTTCTGGGGCGATCCATCCAGCGGCGCAGCAATGGTTTATAGCCCTCAATTAAGCGAGTAATAAAACTGGGCGGCTTATGTCCCATGGTCTCACCAAAGATCAAGGAGATCATCGCCGGTAAAAAGGTCAGGCTCAAAATTACCGCGGCAATTAAGGCAAATCCCATCGTAAAGGCCATCGGCTTAAAGATGATGCCCTCCACCCCGCCCATAAAGAATAGCGGGGAGTAAGCCACAATGATGATGCCGGTGGAATAGATCATTGCCCGCTGCACTTCGCTAGTGGCCAAAATGATGCTTTGGTTTAAGCGCTTGCCGCCCTTTTCCAAATGCCGCATCACGTTCTCCGTCAAAATCACGGCGGCATCGACAATCACACCAAAATCAATCGCCCCCAAGGAGATCAGATTGGCCGGTACGCTCCAAATGTGCATCTGAATAAAGGCCACACACAGCGCCAATGGAATCACCGCCGCCACCACCGCAGCGGCGCGCAGATTACCCAAAAAGATATAGAGAATGGCCAGAACCAAGGTAATACCAAAGAACAAGGTGTGCTTGACCGTGCCGACGGTAATGTCGAGCAATACTTGCCGATCATAAAACGGCCGCACTTCAATGCCGGGTGGCAGAATTTGCTTATTAATGTTGTTAACGGTATCGCGTACCCGCGCTAATACTTCCGTGGCGTTTTCACCGCGGCGCAAATAAATAATGCCTTCAACCGAATCGGGGTTCTCATTGAACTGAAATAAACCGAGGCGCGGTGCATTGCCAATTTGTACTGTGGCTACGTCGCCTACCCGTACCGGCACGCCATTATTGGTAGTAATAACGACTTGCTTAATGTCATCGATGTTCTTCAGCAAGCCCACACCGCGCACCACAAACTGCTGCTCGCCACTGGGCAATAAGCCGCCGCCCATATTGCTATTGGAACTCGTAATCGCAGCAATTAACTGAGCAATGGAAATGCCCTTCGATTGCAGGCTCTCCGGCGTCACGATCACTTGGTATTGGCGTACCTTGCCGCCAAAAGAAGAAACGTCAGCAACCCCGCGGGTTTGCTTTAGCTCTTTGTAGATTTCGTAGTTTTGCAGGGTTTTGAGTTCAGCCGAGGATGCGTAATCGGAGTGCACCTCGTAGCGCATGATCTCGCCAGTGGCATCCGAGTCTGGACTAATGCTCGAGACAACGCCGGCGGGTAAATTGGCGTTGGCTAAATTGGCAATGAAGGTTTGCCGCGCCTTAAAGGGGTCAGCCGTGTCATTGAATTTGAGGGTAACGACCGATAAGCCAAAGAGCGAGACCGAGCGAAAGGCCTGCAGCCCCGGAATACCAGCCAAGGCATTTTCAACTGGAATGGTGACTTGCTGCTCCACCTCGGTCGTACTTCTACCCGGCCACTGGGTAATGGCTTGAATTGTTAAAGGGGCAACACCGGGGTAAGGCTGTATCGGTAATTTACTCAGGCTATTAATGCCCAGGCCCAAAAGCACGATGGAGCCGACGATCACCAAGACGCGTTTTTCTAAAACGCCCCGGATGAAGGAGGTAAATTGGCTCATTTCGTGTTCTAACTTAGTGTTCTAGCGTAGTCTTCTAACTCAGTCTTCTAACTTCGCAAAGCGATCGTTGAGTAATACCGCCCCGTCCGTCAGTACCATTAAGCCAGGGCCGAGGCCGTCGGTAATCGCAAAGCGTTTGCCGTCTAAGTCATAGCCTTTGACTGGCAGCCGGCGAAAGGTATCAGGCGCTGCCCGCACAATCGCATAGCGCATCTCCCGAATGCGCACAATCGCCGATTGCGGCACCACTACGGCAAGGCCCTTGCCCACCAAGAGTTTGGCTGACATAAACATATCGGGGCGCAATAAACCGTCGTCGTTATTGACGTCGGCACGAATCAGTAATGCGCGTGTTTCTGGATCAACGCTGGGAGCGACGTAATTGGTTTGCGCAATAAACTCGCGATCAGGATAGGCTTCCGTTTTTAGAATCAGCTGCTGGCCACTCGATAAAAGACGAATGTCTTTTTCAAATACATTGCCCAAAAACCACAATGCTTTTGGATCGGCTAGGCTCGCCAGCACATCGCCGCTATTCACAAAAGCGCCTGGTTCGGTATTGCGCTTGATCACAACCCCCTGAATGGGTGAGCGAATCAGCAAATTCGCCTGCGTTCGTTGATTACTGCCGAGCTGCGCAATCTCCTGATCCGATACGCCAATATTGCGCAAGCGATTGGACGCGGCATCTTGGGTCATTTTGGCGTCTTGCAACAGATCGCCCATAGCCTGATTTTTACCCAGAATGCTTGCTGTTTTACTCGCCAGCAAATACTCTTGCTGGGCTGAATTAAATTCGGGGCTATACATTTCTAAAATCGGTGAGCCTTGATTAACAGCGGCGCCATCAAAGGCAAAGATGCGCTCTACCCGCCCTGCTACCCGCGCGGATATCACTTTGGATTTTTCGGCATTAAATGCAAGACGCCCTGGTACTTTAATTTCAATGGGTACTTCGGTAGTTTTTGCTTCCTGAAAAACATAAATTTCGGGATTGAGGGTAACGCCCGGCAACTTGAGTTCTAGAGTGCCATTTTTTTCAACCTTAAGCGTTTTATCCGACTTATCGATTTGCACTGCGCGATTGATGTCTGTCAGGCGACCGAGCACAATGCCGAGTGACAAAATGGCAAAGGCCACTGCAGCCAAGCGAATACGCTGGCGTTGCTCGGGTGAGCGATTCCAGTAGAGGGCGGCGAGGTTTTCACGCAGAAGCGCAAACTGCCCGCCGAGCTTCTGCTGAAGCTGGCCTAACAGCTCTGCCGCTTTTTTTGTTCCGGAGCGAAATTGATCTTTCAAGCGATGTCCTTAAAACGGTTCTTTACCGGCGGCTGCGAGAACAGTCGCTTGCGATTGCAGAAGTGCACTTTGTGCCAAGGCCAACTGAATTTCCAGTAAACGCAATTGCGATTGCGCCGTCAGCACATCATTAAAGCCTTGGCCATTATTGGCATACTGGTTTAGTCCTACCTTGTAAGCGGCATCGGCCTGAGGCACTTGGCGATCACGCAAAAACTGCACCTGATTTTTGGCTTGTTCGTAAGTGGCATAGGCCGTATTGACGGCCAATACCACTTGCTGGCGACTGGCGATGTTGCTGGCTTCGAGCGAGGCTTGGTTGCGCCTGGCTTGCTCTACCCCATACTTTTCTTTGGTAAAGAAATACAGCGGAATCACAATATCGAGCTCAAACTGATAAAACAAAGTGCCATTATTTGCAGCAAACGGACCGCGCGGGGTATACGAAGAACCAATTACCTGAAAATCCGGCAAGTAGGCTTTCTTGGCGAGGCTAACTCCTTTTTTGGCGGCATCCAGTTGCAAGGCAGAACTCTTAAGAAGCGGATGGCTGCTTTCGGCATAGTCTTCTAGCTCGAGCAAACTGGGTACGGCATTCATCGTGAGGCGGGCATCGCCCCGCAACAGCAATTGCTCGCGTGAATGGCGCCCGATTAAGGCATTGATGTTCTTGATCGCTACCTGCAATTGGCGATCGAGCGCAAATTGATCGGCTTCGGCTGCGCTTTGCGCCACCTGGGCATTTAAAAACTCCACATAGGCTGCGGCATTATTGGCATAACGAGCTTTAGCCACGTTCTTAATCATTTCCAAACGGGTGACCGACTCTTTTAAAACCGAAAGCTGTTTTTGCGATGCCAAGGCGCTGTAATACAAACTAGATAACTGCGCCCCCAATTGCAAATAAGTCGATTCGCTTTGGGCTAAGAGTGCTTCGGCATTGGTATCGGCTATGTCGGCAGCCAAGCTTTTCTTGCCCGGAAACTGAAATGGCTGGGCAAAGGAGATGGCGTTGTTATTGCTAATGCCGTTGGGGTATTGCGAAGTGGGTGTGTTCGCACCGCCCAATGCCAGGGGCGAGTTTGCTGGCATGCCGGACCATACTAAGCCCACTTGTGGATTAGCAGGCGCTGCAATTTGGGGCACGGTGGCTTTGGCAGCAAAGTAGGACTCACGCAGCGCAGCAAGCTGGGGGTTATTGAGTTTGAGTTCTGACCACAGCTGACGTAAATCCAGTTCAGTTGGCGCAGCTGCTTTGGCGCTGGAGTTTTGATTTAGGCTAGGGTTGGAATTCGGGGTGGAGCTGACGCTTGGGCTACTGATAAAACTGGGGGGCATGTTTTTTGCTGGGGCAACGGTCACTGATGCTTCTCGCGCAAGTGCTGGTGCCTGCGCATGCGCATGCGAAAGCGAAAGCGAAATAGCAGCGCAACAGAAAAGTACCGCTGCGAGAGGCGAACGCATGCTTCTAAAATTTATTACCACAATCTTCAATTGCTGTCTTGCCCCCTATTACCCGATGAAAAGTGGGTATTTGATTATAGGGGGTAAACCCTTCTTAACCGGCTGAGAAGGGCAAAAAACGGAGGGGCCGAAGGCTTAATTACACCCTAAATACTGACGTGCGCCCGAACGCCGATGATATTGACTGGGCCCCGCGCCGAGTTATAAGCAGGATTGACGATCCGCTGGTAGTTCAGGGAAATAAATAGCTCTTTATAGGCTTGCGCACTGTAATAGGTTTCCAGCACCTGCTCTGGCTTGTAACTGAGCTTGCCATCGCCAATAAAGGTGGTCATGCCGCCGTCTTGCAAATAGCTAATTTGCGTTGAAGAAATGCCATTCACGGCAAAGCCAACGCCAAGGGTATCGCCGGGCCGAGACCATGAAGCACCCTTCACACTCACCCCACCCGAAAGTGATTTGCTGATGTCGAGCGTCTGAGTTTCTGCAGCGCCGGGGTTCCAGCTCCAACGACCAAAAATACCAATATCTTGACTGAGCGCTTGATCGAAATTGAATCCATAGCCCCATGAATTCGTGGCCGCTTGCCTCACATTGGTGATATTGGGCGGCGTCGTGCTCGTTTGTTGCGCAAGATTCAGGGCATTTTGATACGTACCCATAAAAGCACGCTGCTGAAAAAATAAACCCCGCACGGCGCCCGGGCGTCCATCAATCGCATGGGTACGCGTGAGCTCGACCTGATTGCTATAGTCTTTGGATAAAGAGTAATCGAGCTGCGCTGTATTGGGGATGGTTGGCAGAGCCAAACGGGCTGCCTTCAAAATGTAATTGGCCTGATACCACTCGGCTACAGCGCCGTAGGTGTATCCCTTGGTATCCGCAGCATAACCATAGGCCCCCATGGAAAAGATCGACGCATTCTGAAACTGCGTACGTGGGTCGTGGCTGTAGGCATTGTCGTCAAAGTAATCCAGGGTAGCGATCTTGCCGTAGCTCAGCACCACGCGGTTCTTGTCTAAATTGCCTGCCAATTGATTGGCCTCACCCGCAATGTGTTCTTGACCTCCGCCAAGGCCAATGGTTTGCCGCAGAAAAGCCCGGGCGGTGTAAAAGACGGGTTGAGCGTAGGCTCCTTTTTGCAGCTCGCCGTTATACACACCGCCAACCCCAGTCAGCTGTCCATTAAATGGAGCGCCTTGGAACATTTCGCCATTCCAGTACACCTCTGCCCCTTGCCACAGCCGCGTACCAATAAACGCAGTCGCGCTCAAGGAATAACTCTCGGCGGGACTGGCCGATTTATTCAATAAGCTATTTTGCCCAGCGTAAGGAGAATTGAAGTTATTGCGTTGCTGCAGCATATAGGTCGCCTGCCCATGAATGCTCCAGCGCTCGGTCTCTCCCATCAGTGGCGCCGTGCTATCCACTACCGGCTCACTGTCGACCGGAGCAATCGCAAAGGCACTGCTCCCTGCGCTAATACAGCAGCACAGAAACAGCCTGGCGTAAATGGGACGGTTTAGAAAATACATAGAAGTAATCGATCTGGAATACCGCAACCCTATCATAGGCATGTGGCGATTTAAAGAAATGCCACCAATGCCACCAATGCCACCAACGCGAATGAGCGTACTTATTTACTAAGGTGAATGCACTAAGCTGATTTAATAAATACGGGGACTAGCCGACTGCGCGCCGATCCATTAGAGCTCGGGCTAAAGTTCCAGCATCAACGTACTCCAGCTCACCGCCTACTGGGATGCCCCTGGCAATACGGGTGACCTTGATGCCCTTGGATTTAAGAACTTCACCAATGTAATGGGCAGTAGCCTCGCCTTCGCTCGTGAAATTCGTGGCCAGCACGACTTCACGTACGGCAAGGCCAGTATCGGGGTTCTCGATGCGCGCCAAGAGCCGATCAAAATGAATTTCCGTCGGACCCATGCCGTCCAGCGGCGAGATGCGGCCCATCAGCACAAAATAATTGCCTTTAAAGCTCAGTGTTTGCTCGACCATCACTTGGTCGGCGGGCGTCTCTACGATGCAGAGCATCGAAGGGTCGCGCCTGCCATCCGCACAGGTTGAACAAATTACTGTTTCTGAAAAGGTATTGCAGCGACTGCAGTGCCCTACTTTATCGACTGCTTCACCCAAAGACTGGGCGAGTAATGCAGCGCCATTGCGATCGTGTTGCAGTAAATAAAAAGCCATACGCTGCGCGGACTTGGGTCCGACGCCGGGCAGTACGCGCAGTGCTTCTACTAAACGCTGCAGCGCATCCTGCGGAACATCATTTCGTGCCATTAAAACGGTAACTTAAAGCCAGGGGGCATTGGCATGCCAGCCGTTGCGCCTGACATCAGTTTTTCACTGGCGGCTTCGACTTGTTTAAATGCATCGGCGTAGGCTACTACCATCAAGTCTTCCAGCATCTCGCGGTCTTCCATCGCGCCTTCGGCGATTTGCACACGCTTGAGTTCGTACTTACCGGATACCGTCACCTGAATCAGGCCATTGCCTGCTTGGCCAGTGACTTCCATGCTGGCCAGCTCAGCTTGCGCACGCTTCATGTTTTCTTGCATCTGCTGGGCTTGCTTCATGAGGCCAGCAATATTGCCTTTCATCATTTTGTATTTCCTCTATTCAGTATTGATTCGTTAGTTTGGCTTAATTCGTTCTAGGCTGGTCTTACGGAGCCACTCACAACCTTGGCGCCAAACTCGCGTTCGAGTTGCTGCACAAATGGATCGGCAGCAATCCGCTCTTCGGCATTTTGGCGTTTCTCACTCTGGACTTGCGCATCGATTTTGGCAACGGTCTTTTGAGCGGCGCCTTCCACAATCTCGATCTGCACTTTTTTTCCATAGTGCACGCTCAGTGCTTCACTTAAGCGGCCGACGCAATCGGCGCTCGCTAACTGCGGCAAGCTGGTAATTACCGTAGCTTTGACGCCTTGCGCGGAATCCACCCAGTCTTGCAATTCAGTCTGGTGCGCCAACTGCTGAACTAGACCACGTACCGGCAAAGCGCGCATCAAGCTATGCCAATCGGGTCGATCGCTACTAGAAGCGCTTGCAGGGGGTGCTGCTGATGTTGCTTTAGGTGCAGCTACTGGAGGTGCTGCAGGTGCTGGAGCCGCACTAACTGCAGGCTTAGCTGAAGTTGGATTAGCTGCTGGCTTAGCGGCAGCTGGAGTAGCTGAGGCTGGCTTACTCGTGTTTGCGTTGGAAGCTGCGGCTGGAGTGCTTACACTGCCTGCGCTTTGACTGGGTCCTGAGCCTGCACTGCCCGGCCGAAAGGCCAGCATGCGCAGAAGTGTCATTGAGAAACCCGTCTGCTCATCGGGTGCGAGCGATAAATCGGGGCGGCTAGTAATGGCGATTTGATAAAAGAGCTGGGCTTCTTCTTTGGTAAAGACCGTTGCTAAGCGGCGGATCTCGGCTGCTTCTGGCCAATCATCTAAAACGGATTCGGGGACGACTTGGGCGCTTGCAATCTTTTGTAAGAGGCTTGCCAAGTCTTGCAATGCTAATGAGAAAGACATGCTGCGCTCGCCCATTTCTTGGGCAACTGCTACGAGGGCTGCGCCATTCTTATTGGCTAGGGCATCGAGTACTTGGATTAAATAGGCATCATCCAGCGTACCCAGCATATTGCGTACCGATTCTTGGGTTACGGTACCAGCGGCATACGCAATCGCTTGATCAGTGAGTGAGAGCGCATCGCGCATGGAGCCTTGCGCTGCTTTTGCTAATACGCGCAGTGCGCCGATTTCGGATTCGACTTTTTCGGCAGCAAGCACGGTCTGCAAGTGCTCCACAATTAATGGCACTGGCATTTGCTTGAGGTTGAACTGCAAGCAGCGCGACAATATAGTCACTGGTATTTTTTGTGGATCGGTGGTCGCCAGAATGAACTTCACGTGCTCAGGCGGCTCTTCTAAGGTCTTGAGCATGGCATTAAAAGCATGGTTGGTCAGCATGTGGACTTCGTCAATCATGTAGACCTTGTAACGACCATTGCTGGGGGCGTAGGATGCCTTCTCTAATAGCTGAGCCATTTCATCGACGCCGCGGTTACTGGCGGCATCCATTTCGATGTAGTCAACGTAGCGCCCAGCATCAATCTCGAGGCAGGCGGCGCATTTACCGCAGGGCTGGGAGGTCATCTTGCCTTGGCCGTCTGGCCCGATGCAATTGAGGGCTTTTGCCAGAATACGGGCGATGGTGGTTTTACCCACCCCCCTTGTTCCGGTAAAGAGCCAGGCGTGGTGCAGGCGTCCTTGGTCAAGGGCGTGGGTCAAAGCCTTAACGACGTGGTCTTGGCCCAGGAGCTCAGGGAAGGTTTTGGGGCGCCACGAACGGGCCAGTGCCAATGTTGTCATGCTTCTATTCTAACAAGGGCTAAAATGATTGTGGACGGGCCTCCTCGCATGGTGGCTTGGTAACCTGGTCAGGTCGGGAACGAAGCAGCCAAACCCAAGTACTGCCAGTGCCGGGGGTTTGGCTCGTCCACTTCCTTTTATAAGTCTTTGTTTAGATTGGATTTAGCTTACCAAACAAAGATTTGTGTCACTTAGCTGCATTACCCAGAGGCATTAACTGCTATTTACTGGGGTGATGCGTGCCTAGTTCAAATGCTTTTCTTGCAAAGAACTAGGCCTGAAACAAATAAATTTACGTTTTGTCTGAACACCCACAAGCTGTAGTTGATGTTTTCTGAGCGCTGTTACAACAGTTCATTGCTTTTTTTGAATGATCTTTTGCTTCGCTTACTTCATTCTTATCGTGGCATTGTGCTGCTTTAGCATGATTTTTTGCTGCTTCTTCATGATCACTTGCGGCTTGTTTATGAAGACGACTTGCTTCTTGGTGATTATCCGCCATAGCACTTCTCCTAGTTATTGATTCTTGGAATAGGAATTTAAATCTTGTGTGCTTGTATTTTTGAAAAATGCCAAGCAATTAAAGTCTAAATTTCTAGCTTCATATTAAGCAAAGAAATTACTTTTCAATGTACGTAAGAGCACTTAGTGCAGCAACATAAAAAATAAATGCTGATCCTGACCGAGGAATGACTGGATGCAAGGATCCAAAGCTGAAATCACGCCATAGACACAATACGATTCGATTCCCCACCCTACTTGCATAAACTATTTATAGAGCCGTATGTTTGCTACAGCACACTTATTTTTAATTAAATCGAATAAGCTTAGCTAAGGGGTGGTCAAGCAGACGCCAGAGGAAACGATAAGTAAGAAGTTTTTCTGCTTTCCAACTTACAGATAGCAATCGCCAAATCTCCATTCCTATTTTTTTACAGCAATTTGTGCAGGGTCATAACAATGAAAATAAGATGAAATTATTAAGACATTACTTTATAAGTAGTAACTTAGACGACCTCGATTTATTCGGAAAACAGCTAGAAAAAGATGCTATTTCTCTGTAATACCCCCATATAAGTAAACATTTTAGAAGTGGAATTTTCTGTTGTTTATGGCAGTATTTACAACAGGAGGTTTTATGAAGAAATCCAGGTTTACAGAAAGCCAAATCGTGGC
>JAIXPY010000079.1 GCA_027486025.1 Burkholderiaceae bacterium | reverse complement strand
GTAAATTCCGTGATTAGGATGATAGCAAGTTCACAAAGCTTTACACCGGAATTTTCCCCGCCGATATAATGATGTTTCGCCATTTAGGGCTAAAACCCCTTAACAATCTGATAGTTATCCAAAAAGCATGAGCCAATCACCACAAAGCGTTATCGAACAAGCCTGGGACAACCGAGCAAACCTCTCCGCAGGGGACATTTCCACCGAAATCCGCAATGCCGTCAGCGCTGTCATAGACGGCCTCAATCGTGGACGTATTCGCGTTGCTGAGCGCCGTTCCGTTGGGCAATGGGAAGTCAACCAGTGGGTTAAAAAGGCGGTTTTACTGTCCTTCCGTCTCGAAGACAATAAAGTCATGCCAGCCGGTGGCTTTACCCAGTTTTACGACAAAGTACCCAGCAAGTTTGAGAACTGGACTGAAGCGGATTTCATTGAGGGTGGCTTTCGGGTTGTGCCCCCAGCTGTCGCACGCCGCGGCTCCTTTATTGGTAAGAATGCGGTTTTGATGCCCTCGTACGTCAATATTGGCGCATACGTCGGTGAAGGCACCATGGTCGACACCTGGGCAACCGTTGGCTCTTGCGCTCAAATTGGCAAGAACGTGCACCTATCCGGCGGCGTTGGTATTGGCGGTGTTTTAGAGCCTATTCAGGCTGGCCCCGTCATTATTGAAGACAACTGCTTCATTGGCGCACGCTCCGAGGTAGTCGAGGGCGTCGTGATTGAAGAAAACAGCGTCTTGTCAATGGGCGTCTTTATTGGCCAAAGCACTAAGATTTACGATCGGGAAACTGGTCAAATTCATTACGGCCGTGTTCCTGCGGGTTCAGTAGTGGTGCCTGGGTCACTGCCCTCCGCAGATGGAAAATACAGCCTCTACGCCGCCATCATCGTCAAGAAAGTCGATGCTCAAACCCGAGCAAAAACCGCCATCAACGAACTCTTGCGCGATTAATCATGAGCGCAGCGATTGAATTAACCAAAGCCCTGATTGCCTGCCGTTCGGTAACACCAGCCGATGGCGGCTGTCAGGATTTAATCGCTGACCGCCTAAAAGAATTGGGCTTTCATACAGAGAGCGTGGTCGGTGGTCCGAGTGACTTTCAGGTCACCAATCTATGGGCCATCAAAAAAGGGACTCAAGGTGATGCCGGCAAAGTATTGATGTTTGCCGGTCATACCGATGTGGTTCCTACTGGCCCTCTGGAAAAGTGGGAGAGTGATCCATTTACCCCCACCATCCGCGGCGATTATTTGTATGGCCGCGGCGCAGCCGATATGAAAACCTCCCTCGCCGGTTTTGTAGTGGCAACGGAAGAGTTCATCATCGCCAATCCGGAGCATGCCGGTACGATTGCTTTTTTAATTACCAGCGATGAAGAAGGTCCAGCCAACGATGGCACGGTAGTCATGTGCGAACGCCTTAAAGAGCGGGGCCAACGGCTGGACTACTGCGTCATTGGTGAACCTACCTCAGTCAATCAATTGGGTGACATGATTAAGAACGGCAGGCGCGGCTCCCTGTCTGGCAAATTGCATGTCAAAGGGATACAGGCACACATTGCCTACCCTCACCTCGGTGAAAACCCAATTCATTTAGCCTCACCTGCTATTCAAGCACTAGTGAGTACCGAATGGGATCAAGGCAATCGCTACTTTCAGCCGACGAGTTTTCAGATCTCGAATATTCATGCGGGTACTGGCGCCAATAACGTCATTCCGGGCGAACTCACGATCGACTTTAACTTCCGCTTTTCAACGGAGAGTACGCCCGAGCAATTGCGTCAGCGAGTCGAGTCGATTCTGACGGAAGCTGGCCTCACATTTTCGATTGATTGGGTTTTGGGGGGCAGTCCCTTCATCACCGGAGACGAAGCCTTGGCGAGCGCGCTGCGTAAAGCGATTCAAGATGAAACCGGTGTTGTCACCGAACTCTCCACTACGGGCGGCACGAGCGATGGCCGCTTTATTGCCAAGATTTGTTCTCAAGTCGTAGAGTTTGGGCCCATTAATGCAACCAGTCACAAAGTGAATGAGTCTGTTTGCGCCGAGGACATTGTCCCGCTCAAGAACATTTACAAGCGCGTGCTTGAGCAGTTGATCGCCTAAACCCATGGATCCAGAGCCTCATTCGCAGGGCAATACTATCGCCACCGTAGAACAAGCGATCGATCGGCTTACGCAGCACCTCGATCAAGCCAAACTGAGCTACGGTCACGGCGCAATCGATGCCCAAAGTGAAGCGCTGTGGATTATTAGCAAACAACTTCAGATCAGTCCAAGCGATGCCCTAGAGCAACTGCAGGCGCCGCTGGATCAAGGTCTTTACGACGCTGCTCTGGCAGTGGCCAATGAGCGCATCCAGACGCGCAAACCATTAGCGTATATATTGGAAGAGGCCTGGCTGATGGGAGTACCCTTCTATTGCAATGAACAGAGTATTGTTCCCCGCTCGTGGATTGCTGAGCTGATTACTGAAGGAGCGCTCGAGCCATGGCTGCCTGCCGATGGTCGTGCCCTCGATTTATGTACCGGCAATGGCTCGCTTGCCGTCCTGCTGGCTCTGTCTTGTCCAGATATACATGTGAGTGCGTGTGATATCAGCGCGCCTGCTTTAGCGGTGGCGGCTCGTAACTTGGATCGTCATGGCCTCAGTTCTCACATCGAGTTGTTCCATGGCGATCTTTGGAGCCCCTTGCCCGACCCCATTGACGAAAACCGCTTTGACTTGATTATTTGCAATCCGCCCTACGTCAATGCAGCCAGCATGCGCGCCCTCCCCGCTGAATACCATGCTGAACCAGCCCTTGCTTTAGCTGGCGGCGAAGATGGTATGGATCTGATTCGAAAGATTATTGCTAATGCGCCTGACTATCTTAGCGAGCGCGGCGCACTAGTACTCGAAATTGGCAATGAAGTAGAGCACTTTCACAAAGCCTTCCCACAGATTCCGGTGATTTGGATGGACGTCTCAGCGGGAAACGAGCAAGTCTTACTGATCCAAGCAGAAGACTTGCGCTAAAGCGCATTAATAAAAAGCCCTAACTGAGTTCGTTGGCTGCAGAGATAGCCTGATCAATACGCTCCACCGGAATCACCCGCAAGCCGGGGATTTTGCTCTTGGGTAGATTGGCTTTCGGAATGATGGCAATCGTAAAGCCGAGTTTGGCGGCCTCTTTGAGACGCTCTTGACCACGCGGACAAGGACGAATTTCTCCCGCCAAGCCGACTTCGCCAAAGACAATCAACTCCTTCGGTAAGGCGCGATTCCGAATCGACGATTGAATTGCCAGGAGCACAGCTAAGTCAGCCGCCGGCTCAGAGATCTTCACGCCACCAACCGCATTAAGAAATACATCCTGATCAAAGCAGGCTATGCCAGCGTGGCGATGCAATACTGCCAGCAGCATAGCCAGGCGATGCTGCTCGAGGCCAACTGCTAAGCGCCTTGGATTGGGAATATGCGCCGTATCTACTAAAGCTTGAATTTCAACCAATAAGGGACGGCTACCTTCTTGTGTAACGAGCACGCAGGCGCCCGGTACCATCTCCGCATGCTGCGATAAAAAGATTGCTGATGGATTGGAGACGCCCTTGAGGCCTTTTTCAGTCATAGCGAATACACCAAGCTCGTTCACTGCGCCAAAGCGATTTTTAATCGAGCGCACTAAACGAAATGACGAGTGGGTATCGCCCTCAAAATACAAGACGGTATCAACGATGTGCTCCAGCACCCGCGGACCAGCGAGATGACCGTCTTTGGTCACGTGCCCCACCATCAGCATGCAAATGCCAGTGGATTTAGCGTAGCGGGTGAGCTGCGCAGCACACTCGCGCACCTGTGCAACCGAGCCTGGTGCTGAGGTTAAGGCATCCGAGTAAACCGTCTGAATCGAATCCACCACGACCACTTGGGGGCGAGCAACATCAATGGTGGTCAATAGCTTTTCGAGTTGGATTTCAGCAAGAACCTCCAACTGCGGCGCAGCCAAGGCAATGCGCTTGGCTCGCAACGCGATCTGCGCAGCCGATTCTTCGCCGCTGCTGTACAAAACGGAGACGCCAGCAGCACTCATTTCTGCCAAGGCTTGCAACAATAGGGTCGATTTACCAATGCCTGGATCGCCGCCGATGAGCACGACGCCACCTGGCACCAAACCACCGCCGAGGACGCGATCAAACTCGTCTACACCAGTTGGCAATCGCGGCATATCCTCGGCCTTGATAGCTGATAACTTTTGACGCGGCACGGCCTGCGCTAAGCCCTGAAAGCGGGCATTCGTCGAGGTTGATTCTGAAAGACTCTCTTCTAACGTGTTCCAAGCTTGGCATGCAGGGCATTGCCCTTGCCAACGCGGCGTACTACCGCCGCAGGCATTACAAACATAAATGGTTTTTGCTTTAGCCAAAATAACGCTCTTTACTGTAACTGGGTACCTGCTTTGTTTTCTTGTGCGCGACGCGGTGCATCTTTGCGTCGCTCCTCTAAGTCTTCTGCTCGTTTTGCAGCGTCTCGTTGCTTCTCTTCAAAGGCGCGGACATTTTCAGCGCGCTCTGCTGCTTTAGCAGGATCGGCTTTTTCTGCTTTACGCTTGGCGTCGCGCTCATCCTTAAGTAGCTTACGCAGCTCCCGCTGTGCGGTATTAAGCTCCACCTCTTGCGCCCGAATCGGGTCGATCTCCTTACGATATTGAGCACGCACTTGGCTCAGGCAGCGATTCACCAAATATTTTTGGTAACACTCGGAAGATGCTTTTTTCCAGCGGTAGTCTGCCCACTCCCGCTGTAGGCTCAACTCGGCCTCGATCTTGTCTAACTTTTCGAGCTCTGCCTCTTGTGCTGGCGTTGCGTGTGCGGCAGCCACCCCAAGCACGAGGCTAATTACCATCGCAACAGAAAGACAGGCGCGCAGAAAAAAGGAGTGAATCAAATTTCGACCTTTGCGCCGAGCTCAACCAAGCGATTGGTTGGGATCTTGAAAAAGTCCGATGGCTTTGCAGCGTTTTGCATCATCCACGAAAAGAGGCCTTCCTGCCATAACGCCATTCCGGGGGATGCTGATGGAATGATGGTGTCTTTCGAAATAAAGAAAGAGGTGTCCATCAAATCGAATGTCAGGTTTTCTTGTTTCTCTAGCAGGGTTAGGATGGAATTGATGTCCGGTGTTTCTTTAAAGCCATAGACCGCACGCACTAAGAACACCTGACCCCCCAGATCGCGCATGGTGATGCGCTCGTTATCATTTACATAAGGCACATCCCATGTACTCAACTTTAAGAAGAATATCCGCTCATGCATTACGCGGTTGTGCTTCAGGTTGTGAAGCATGGCTACCGGCACATAATCAATGTGCGCAGTTAAAAAGATCGCAGTCCCTTCCACACGGTGCGGTGGATGCGCCAACAGGCTACCAACAAAAGCTTCCATCGGAATGGAATTGCTAATCAATTTATCGCGAAGTAACTTACGACCCTTGTACCAAGTAATCAAGCAAGTAAAGCAGACCAGAGCTATCAGCAGTGGATACCAGCCACCATCCTTAATCTTGATCAAGGTAGCGGTCCAGAAAGCCAAGTCGACCGCAAAGAAAAACACAATTAACAAAGCAATCAAAACGGGATTAATACGCCATTCACGGCGCATCACAATCGAGAGCAAGATGGTAGTAATCAGCATGGTTGAGGTAACGGAGAGGCCATACGCTGCAGCCAAGTTCACCGACTCACCAAACTCGATAATGGTCACAATCACCATCACGAGTAAGGTCCAGTTCACGATCGGGATGTAAATCTGCCCACGCTCTGAATCAGAGGTGTGCAGAATGTTCATACGGGGTAAAAAGCCCAAGGAAATAGCTTGGCTCACTAAGGAAAAAGTACCAGAGATCACGGCTTGCGATGCAATTACGGTTGCCGCAGTGGCAAGCCCTACCATCGGCCACAAAGCCCATTCCGGGACCATCATGTAAAAGGGATTGCGAATGGCTTCGGGGTTGGATAGCACCAAGGCGCCCTGTCCCAAATAATTGAGTAGCAGGCTAGGCAAAACAATCAAGAGCCATGCAAATCGAACAGGGTTGCGGCCAAAGTGGCCCATATCTAGATATAGGGCCTCCACTCCAGTCACTACTAGCACTACCGCACCCATCACGATGTAAGCCGTTAAGGGGTGGTCTGCAATAAAGTGAATGGCGTACATCGGATTAAACGCCAGGGCAATTTCGGGGGCATTACTAATATTCCAAATACCCAGCGCGGCAATCGCCAAGAACCAAATTAATGTAACGGGTCCGAATAAATTACCCACCATTGCCGTGCCGTATTTTTGGATTACAAAGAGGCAAAAGAGAATGACTACGGCAATCGGGATAATGAATTGCTTTAATGCTGGTGTTGCAATCTCAATGCCCTCTACTGCAGACAAGACTGAAATCGCTGGCGTGATGACGGATTCACCAATCAACATACATGCGCCCAGCATGCCCAGGATCATCAACACAAAATATTCTTTCGTGCCGCTTTTAACCGAACGCAGCGCCAAGGCCATGAGGGATAGAACGCCGCCCTCACCTTTGTTATCGGCGCGCATCACGAACAAAACGTATTTAAAGGTCACCACCAAAATCAAAGCCCAAATCATCATGGAGATAACGCCGTAAAGGGCTTCAGGACTAAAGGCAATACCGTGCTCGGCATCAAAGCACTCTTTGAGGGCATACAAGGGACTAGTACCAATATCACCGAAAACCACGCCAATTGCCGCCAGCATGAGAACGCCTAAACCCTTCTTGTGTTCACCACCATCACCGCTGCTATGCAGATCAACGGGCTTGAGCAGGGTTGAGCTTGAGTATTCGGGATTGCTAATGGACATGAAACTGCCTTAATTGGTGTTGCACGGCAATATGTTACTCCTTAGGGGGGTCCAAATGACCGGGAAATGGAAGATAAATTCAGCGTGAAACAGCTCAAATCAGCAATAAAGCTCGACAGAGAAGTCTTAAAAATGCTAGAATCAGAGTCTCAGACGCGGGGTGGAGCAGTCTGGCAGCTCGTCGGGCTCATAACCCGAAGGTCACAGGTTCAAATCCTGTCCCCGCAACCAAATTTAGTGATAT
>JAIXPY010000206.1 GCA_027486025.1 Burkholderiaceae bacterium | reverse complement strand
TTGTATGGCGAGACCCGTACCTCGCGCCATATGCCCAATGACATCTTGCGTGAGTTGCATGGCTTCATTCATATGAATGAAGATACGCCAGAGTTTGTAGCACGCCACATCATCCGTGAGGCAAAGGTCTACCTCGACTCATTAGCTCCTCCCTTCTTCCGTGCCCTAACGCATTACGCCTCCGAAGGCTCCTATTCCTGGCATTGCCCAGGTCACTCGGGCGGTGTTGCTTTCCTCAAAAGCCCAGTGGGCCGCATGTTCCATCAATTTTTTGGTGAAAACATGCTGCGCGCCGACGTATGCAATGCCGTTGAAGAATTGGGCCAGTTACTCGACCACACTGGCCCAGTGCTGGCGAGTGAACGCAATGCCGCACGGATTTTCAATGCCGATCACTTGTTTTTCGTGACCAATGGCACGTCTACGTCCAACAAGATTGTCTGGCATTCGACAGTTGCTCCGGGCGACATTGTTTTAGTTGATCGCAATTGCCATAAATCAGTGATTCATTCGATCACGATGATGGGCGCGATTCCGATTTTCCTGATGCCAACGCGTAACCACCTCGGCATTATTGGCCCGATTCCGAAGGAAGAATTTGAGTGGGCCAACATCAAAAAGAAAATTGACGCTAACCCCTTCATCAAAGATAAGAACGCCATACCGCGCGTGATGACTCTCACGCAAAGTACCTACGACGGCATCATCTACAACGTCGAGATGATTAAAGAAATGCTCGATGGTAAGGTTGATTCCTTGCATTTCGATGAGGCATGGTTGCCGCATGCGGCCTTCCACCCCTTTTATAAAGACATGCATGCCATCGGCGCTGACCGTAAGCGCACTAAGAAAAGCTTGATGTTCGCAACCCAATCAACCCACAAACTGTTAGCAGGCTTATCGCAAGCATCGCAAGTCTTGGTGCAAGATGCGGATGAGCATAAATTGGATCGCGATTGCTTTAATGAAGCGTATTTGATGCACACCTCGACCAGCCCGCAGTACGCCATCATTGCCTCGTGCGATGTCTCGGCTGCGATGATGGAGGCCCCAGGCGGAACCACCTTAGTTGAGGAGTCGATTGCGGAAGCGATGGATTTCCGCAGAGCCATGCGCGAAGTCGATGAGCAATTTGGTGCTGACTGGTGGTTTAAGGTATGGGGTCCCGATCATTTGGCCGAAGACGGTATTGGTGAGCGCAGTGACTGGGTTTTGGAGCCCAATGCCAGCTGGCATGACTTTGGTAAGTTGGCGAACGACTTCAATATGTTGGACCCTATCAAGGCGACCATCGTTACTCCTGGCCTTGATATTGAGGGCAACTTTGGCACAACCGGTATACCTGCGAGCATCGTCACTAAGTATTTGGCTGAGCACGGCATTATTGTTGAGAAATGCGGGCTGTATTCCTTCTTCATCATGTTCACCATTGGCATTACCAAGGGCCGTTGGAATACCTTGGTAACCGAGCTACAGCAATTTAAAGATCACTTTGATAAAAATGCACCGCTCTGGAAAGTATTGCCGGAGTTTGTGGCCAAGCACCCGCGCTATGAGCGGGTTGGCCTCAATGACATTTGCCAGCAGATTCATGCTTTTTATAAAGGCCGTGATGTTGCGCGCATGACGACCGAGATGTATACCTCCGACATGGTGCCGGCGATGATGCCCTCGGATGCATGGGCGCAAATGGCGCACAAAAAAGTCGATCGCGTGCCATTGGATCAGCTCGAAGGGCGCGTTACCGCGATGTTGGTTACGCCCTATCCACCGGGCATTCCTTTGCTGATTCCGGGCGAGCGTTTTAATAAACGCATCGTCGACTATCTGTACTTTGCTCGTGACTTCAATGCCCAGTTTCCTGGCTTTGAGACCGACATCCATGGCCTAGTAAAGACTGAGGTGGATGGTCGCAGCGAATACTACGTTGATTGCGTGCGTTTAGAAAAATAAGATTATCGGCTAGGTTTTTCAAGCTCAAAGCGGACTGGCGCATTCTCATCTGCTTTGGGTAAGGCCCTATCTCCCTCTCCGCTTTGCCCGCTCGTAAAGTCAAACTCTGAATTGATTGCGACGGGCGGCGGTTTATCCAAGAACGTGGTGACCAGTGCCGGAAAGGCAATTACGAGGCCAACCATGATGAGTTGCAAGCCAACCCATGGGAGAGCGCCCCAATAGATGTCACTGCTCTTGACCTCTTTGGGCGCAACCCCGCGCAGATAAAAGAGGGCAAAACCAAAAGGCGGGTGCATAAAGGATGTCTGCATATTGACGCAGAGCATGACGCCAAACCATACCAGGGCTGCGTTGCCAGCAGCCTGCAGATTGCCACCCATGGCCTCAAGCAAAACCGGTGCGAGCATTTTTTCAGCGACAGGCGCTAGTAAGGGGACGATGATGAAAGCAATTTCAAAGAAGTCTAAAAAGAAGGCCAAGAAAAAGACCAAAATATTGACCACAATTAAAAATCCAATCCAGCCGCCGGGGATATTGGCGAAGAGGTGTTCCACCCACACGCCGCCATCCACTCCCTGAAACACCACTGAGAAGCAGGTCGAGCCGATCAAGATAAAGATCACCATCGAGGTCAAGCGCATGGTGTTTTGATAGGACTCGGTAATTTGTTTTTTGAGATTAGCAATTTTGGCGCGCCGCAGCCAAGCCAAAAACAGAGCCCCCATTGCCCCCATGGCGCCGGACTCCGTAGGAGTGGTAATGCCGAGCAAAATGGTACCCAAGACTAAAAAGATTAAAACGGCAGATGGAATAATGCCAAGCAGGCATTTTTTCCACAGCACCCAGCCATTGGTTTGCACATCATTAAGTGGCGCTGCCGGTAGCCAGTCTGGTTTCAGGCGAGTGAGTACAAAGGTATACAAGGCAAAAAGCCCAATCTGAATCAAGGATGGCCCCCAGGCCCCCAAGTACATACTGCCTACATCGGCACTGCCGGTTTGCGTTTTGAGTTGATCGGCGAGCACAATTAATACGAGGGAGGGGGGCACCAATTGGGTAATCGTGCCAGAGGCTGCTAATACGCCAGTCGCGTAGCGCATGTTATAGCCGTAGCGGATCATGATGGGTAAGGAGATCATGGCCATCGCAATCACTTGCGCCGCGACGGTTCCGGTAATCGCACCCAGCACAAAACCCACGATGATGACCGAATACCCTAGCCCCCCACGTATCCGTCCAAAGAGTTGGCTCATGGATTCGAGCATTTCTTCGGCAAGACCGCAGCGCTCTAGAATGGCGCCCATAAAGGTGAAGAAAGGAATAGCGAGCAATAAGTCGTTTGCTAGTACGCCACCAAAAATACGCTGCGGTATAGCTTGTAGAAAGACGAGATCAAAAAAGCCTTGGCTGATCGCAATGACGCCAAAGAAAAGTCCAGCAGCCATCAAGGAGAACGCCACTGGAAAGCC
>JAIXPY010000109.1 GCA_027486025.1 Burkholderiaceae bacterium | reverse complement strand
CCAGTTCTTTCATCGACAGTACAGGGGCGCATGGAATATCAAACTTACGCAAGATATCTACTGCTTCGTACTTGGTCTTGTCTTTGAGCCAATCTTCAATGGTTGCGAAGATGTCAAAAATCTTGTCTTGACGTGCTTCTGCAGTCATATAAGCAGGATCGGTTGCCCACTCTGGACGACCTAAAGCTTCTGTAATTGGCTTCCAAGCATGACCTTGGATGGTGAAATAAATGTACGCGTTTGGATCGGTTTCCCAACCCTTACACTTCAAAACCCATCCGGGCTGACCACCGCCGCCGGCATTCCCGCCGCGGGGTACAACGTCCGAGAATGTGCCATGGGGATACTGTGGGTACTCTTCCAGGTAACCAACGCGATCCAGGCGCTGTTGGTCGCGCAACTTTACGCGGCACAGGTTCAATACGGCATCTTGCATCGAGCAAGCAACTTTCTGACCACGGCCAGTCTTCTCACGGTGCATCAGTGCGGTCAAAATACCAATCGCCAAGTGCATACCGGTATTGCTATCGCCTAAAGCAGCAGCGGATACGGTTGGAGGACCATCCCAGAAACCGGTAGTAGAGGCTGCGCCACCCGCACACTGCGCTACGTTCTCATACACTTTTAAATCTTCATAGGAGTGACCATCGCTGAAGCCCTTTACCGACGCCATAATCATGCGTGGGTTCAGTTCCATGATGCGTTCCCATGAGAAACCCATGCGATCTAAAGCGCCTGGACCAAAGTTCTCAACCATTACGTCGGATACTTTGATTAGCTTCTCCAGCACTTCTTTGCCTTCTGCTGTCTTGGTATCCAAAGTCAACGAACGCTTATTGCCGTTGAGCATCGTGAAATACAAGGCATCGGCATCCGGAATATCACGCAACTGGCTACGGGTTACGTCACCAGATCCAGGACGCTCTACTTTGATTACGTCCGCGCCATACCATGCCAACAACTGGGTACATGCAGGCCCTGCTTGTACGTGTGTGAAATCGATAATGCGGATTCCGTCTAATGGCTTGCTCATATTAAATCTCCTTAGGGTTACGTATGACTTAACTCGTCAATTACTTCTTTGTGGCAGTACTTGCTGGGTTGAGATTAGTCAGGCGACCACTTTCGGTACCTGCCGCTTCATCAATGACAGCATTGATTAGTGCTGGCTTGCCTGCGGCTATTGCCTCAGTCAATGCCTTCTCTAATTCCTGTGGGGTGGTGACGTTGTAACCGATTCCACCAAACGCTTCCATCATCTTGTCATAGCGTGCGTTTTTCACGAATACGGTTGGAGCAACATCAGCGCCGCCGGTTGGGTTTACGTCAGTGCCGCGGTAAACGCCATTGTTATTGAAAATCACGGTAGTGATTGGCAAGTTATAACGGCAAATGGTCTCGAGTTCCATGCCGCTGAAACCAAAGGCGCTATCACCTTCCACTGCGATGACAGGCAAACCACTGGTCACCGCTGCACCAATCGAATAGCCCATGCCGATACCCCTAATGCCCCATGTACCGGAGTCAAAACGCTTGCGCGGTTTATACATGTTCACAATCGCACGGCAATAGTCGAGCGTATTAGCGCCTTCGTTAACGAGGTTGATATCGGGATTTTTCTTCACAACATCGCGAATCACACGCAATGCGCTATGGAAGTTCATTGGCGAAGTATCTTTGGCAAGTGTTTCTGCCATCTTCGCCATGTTCTTGTCTTTTTTCTCATTGATCGCGTTAATCCACTCTGCGCTTGGCTTCGGTACAGCAGCGATACCCTTCAAGAGCTCGCCAACGCAAGAACCAATGTCACCAATTAATGGCGCGGCAATTTGTACGTTGCTATCAACTTCGTTTGCCTGAATATCGATCTGAATAAATTTCTTAGGCTCCTTACCCCAAGTCTTTCCCTTTCCATGAGCCAATAACCAGTTCAAGCGGGCACCAATTAATAAAACTGTGTCAGCCTCTGCCAAAACAAATGAGCGAGCTGGGGATGCAGTTTGCGGATGATCATCTGGTAACAAACCTTTTGCCATCGACATTGGCAAGTAAGGAATGCCGGATTTTTCAATCAAGGCCTTAATGTCTGCATCCGCTTGAGCATATGCAGCGCCTTTACCCAGCAGAATCAATGGACGTTTTGCGCCCTTGAGCACATCTAATGCACGCGCTACAGCATCGGCTGCTGGAATCTGACGCGGTACTGGATCGATTACTTTGAAGATCGATTTCTTAGCTTCAGCGACAGACAGAGTCTGTGACAAGAGCTGTGCTGGCAGGTCCAAGTACACGCCGCCTGGACGGCCAGATACCGCGGCACGAATCGCGCGCGCAATACCAATGCCAATGTCTTCTGCGTGATTAATACGATAAGCGGCTTTAGCGTATGGCTTGGCTGCATTGAGCTGATCCATCTCTTCGTAATCGCCCTGCTGCAAGTCAACGATCTCACGCTCACTTGAGCCGCTAATCAGAATCATTGGGAAGCAGTTCACCGTTGCATTGGCTAAGGCGGTTAAACCGTTCAAGAAACCCGGCGCAGAAACCGTCATGCAGATACCGGGCTTTTGTGTCATGTAACCGGCAATCGCCGCAGCATTTCCGGCGTGCTGCTCATGGCGGAAACCAATGAAGCGCATGCCTTCAGCCTGAGCCAAGCGGCACAAGTCCGTAATTGGAATGCCCACCAAACCATAAATAGTGTCAATGTCATTTGCCTTCAGGGCATCGATAACGAGATGGAATCCGTCAGTGAGTTCTTGGTTTTGATTGTCGTTTGTCATAAAAGTTATATTGGTTAGATTGCTTCACTTCGTTGGCAAGGCAATTTAGTTTCTGTCTTGTGTATCCAATTAAAAATGCACCTAAACCCAGAAAATTAACAAACTGCATTTAGGTGGATGCATCTTAGGCTTGGGGGTGTAGATCAGCATTGACTTGCGTCAATTTCCCTTTAATTCCAATAAAAACAAGGCTTAGAGCCTGCTGGAGGCAAAGGCAAATCCATAGAAAAACTAGACAAATAGGTCTTTGTGCTTTGTTTTTAGGCGACTTAGGGTCTCAGGAGACAAATTCAAATAGGCTGCAAGCTCCT
>JAIXPY010000082.1 GCA_027486025.1 Burkholderiaceae bacterium | reverse complement strand
TTTGACTTTAGTCTGTGCAAAAACTGGATGGCAAAAGATCCGAACTAAGCGCTCGCCTGCTTTATCCTTACGGCTATGAGCGCAAAATCGGCCCCAGCAAGCACGTCCCCGCGCTGGAAATACCTTCTAAAACGCAGTTGGCCAACCATACGGGTTGTGCTGTCGATTGCCCTGTTATGGAAGGCAACCAGTGGAATTGACTGGGCAGCCTTATTTGCATCTGATTTACAAATAGAACCTCTGTGGTTTGTGGCAGCTTTTTTCTGTTTGAGTGGTGCATTTTTATGTGGCGGCTTACGCTGGGGTTTGCTCATGCGCAGCGTGGGCTTTCAGGGCAGCATTGCGGGTTACATTTCCTTGTATTTTGCAGGCGGCCTTATTAATCAAGGTCTTCCCAGCACCTTAGGCGGCGACAGTTACCGTGCGATCACCGGCAGTCACCTCAAGCCCAGCGGCGAATTAGCGAGTAGCGCCTCTGAAGAGAAGAAACTCGACACCGAGTTGCATCAGGAAGTCAGTATCGGAGAAGCCGATCCTAGCTTACGACTGGGATTTGCAATGACCTTCGTGGATCGTTTACTGGGACTCGCAGGAAATAATTTACTCGGCGGTATCGGCCTCATTTTAGGCGGGGCTACCTTGGCTGCTTGGGGCAATCAGCTGGGCTATGCCGTTATCGCCGTCATGGTTGCATCCTTTTTGATTGCGGCAATTGGATTGGCGTGGGGACCAACACGCGCGCTACTGCAAAAACTACTGGATCGCTTTCGGATGAGCAGTGCATTACCTGGGGTGCGGATGGCCTTTGCCTGGCCGATGAATATTGCGCAAGCGGTATTTGGTATTGGCATTCATTTTCTAACTATTCTTGCCTTGGGTTTTTGTTTAAAAGCCTATGGCGCCGAAGTGCCGATTGAGGCACTCATGATTGGCTTGCCGGCCCTGAGCTTGTTACTCATGCTGCCGATTAGTATTTCCGGGTGGGGGCTGCGCGAGGCGACCTTGGTATCGGTTCTGGCCTTGTGGGGCATTAACCCCTCACTGACCGTACTGGGCTCCATTAGCTATGGCGCCATGACCCTTTTCTGCGTTTTGCCTGGTGCTTATGCCCTTCTCAAGCGAAAATAGCCATGCACTCCCTTTTTAACCTGAAACCAAGCTATTTATGAGCATTAGTGTCAATACCATGCGAGCCATCGACCATTGGGTCGGTGTACCGCTGTGCGCAATCATGAGCCCAGTAGTGGCGCTCATCGATTTCGCGAAGGGAATTTTTACTTCCGACCCCAAAGCACCCCAAAAACTTCTCTTTATTGAGCTCTCCGAAATGGGTAGCGCAATCTTAGTGGACCCCGCCATGCGCAATGCGCAAGCGCGCGGTGCCGAGCTTTTCTTCTTAATCTTCAAAAGCAATCAGGCCAGCCTGACTTTGCTCAATACAGTAAAACCTGAAAATATTTTTACGATTGATGCCTCTAGCCTTAGAACATTGCTTATCGATACGATCGCTTTTTTAATCAAGGCACGTATGCGTGGCATCGATACCGTCATCGACTTGGAACTGTTCTCGCGTTTTACCGCCCTACTTACGGGTCTGTGTGGCGCCCGCAGACGCGTGGGCTATCACATCTTCCATGGTGAGGGATTGTGGCGTGGCACGATGCTGACGCGCAAAGTGCATTACAACCCACACATCCACATTACCAAGAATTTCTTTTCCTTAATTCATGCAGCCTTTGCCACTGAAATCGAAGTCCCATTTAGCAAGATTCAGATTCGCGATGATGAAATTCAGTTAGCGCAGGCAGTCATTGATCCTGCCGTACGTAATGCGGTGTTAGAGCGCATCGAGTCTTTGGCCCGCCAAGTGGATGTGCAATACCGCCATGGCCAGCAGCGCCTCATTTTGATTAACCCCAATGCCAGCGATCTATTGCCGCAGCGGCGCTGGTCACAGCAGCGCTTTTCGGAGTTAATACGCGCAGTACATGCACGCTGGCCAGCTGATTTAATCTTGATTACGGGATCACCTGCTGAATTTGAATATGTTGAGAAGGTGCGATGCGTTGCCGAAGTAAAAGCAGCAATCAATTTCGCTGGGCAGGTTAAGTTTGGTGAACTGCCTGCGCTGTACACCCTGTCGGATGTCATGGTCACGAATGATTCTGGGCCAGGTCACTTTTCTGCTGTCACCGCACTGCGCACTGTCGTTTTGTTTGGGCCTGAGACGCCAGCGCTGTATGGCTCCATTGGCAATTCAATTGCCATTACGGCTAACTTGGCGTGCTCACCCTGCGTCAGTGCCGCCAATCACCGTAAAACACCGTGCCAAAATAATGTCTGCATGCAAGCCATTACAGTAGCCGATGTTCTTGCGAAGGTAGAAGTCCAGTTGGACGCTGCCGATCGAGCGCGCTAAGCCAATCATGGGCGCCCGCTTATCTTGGGTTGCTTGGTGCATTCCCCTCATTCCTATCGGAATCGGCGCTGCGCTGTACTTTGCGGAATCACAACAAAGTACATTTCTTGCGATTAATGCAGTCACCCGCTTGGCTCCGGATTGGATTTGGACCTGGATTACATTTTTAGGCAATGGTTGGGGCGTCTTTGCGCTTTCATTCCCCCTATTAATCCTTGCTCCACGCGCGCTCAGCGCAGGAATCTTTGCAGGCGGCGTTGCCGCCATCGTCAGCGCCGTATTCAAGAATGCATTTAGCCTGCCACGCCCGGCTGGGATCTTGCAGGAGCACGAGTTTTACCGAATTGGCGAAGCGGTGTTTCATAAGGCGATGCCATCAGGCCATACCCTCACCGCATTTGCTATTGCTAGCGCCTACTTTTTTATCGTTCCTGCCGAAAAACGCAAACCCTTTATATTGCTTTTCATTGCAGCAAGTGCTGTTGGGCTTTCACGCAATGCTATTGGTGCCCACTGGCTAACCGATGTGCTTGTTGGCGCCGGGCTGGGCATCTGGTGCGGCTTGATTGGCGCTAAGTTGGCATGTTTATTACCAAACAAACAGCTATCGCCCCGCAGTCCATGGCCAAGGCTGATTGCCATCGGCGGTCTTGCCTCGCTTTATGTCTTACTGAATCAAACTTTAGATCACCCATTAAATATGCCATTGCAATATGCGTGCATCGCGCTTGTATTGCTCACGCTTGTCGTCTTTTTGCAGCAGCAGTCCCGCAGGCGTATCTAAGGCATGTTTAGTTATCGGCACGCCTTTCATGCGGGCAGTCACGCGGATATTCTGAAGCATTTAATTACGATTCAATTACTGCGTTACTTGCAAGAAAAGCCGGGGGCACTATCAATTGTGGATACCCATGCCGGCGCGGGCTTGTACAACCTGCAAGATGGCTTTGCTGCCATTAGCCAAGAATCGGCTGGTGGTATTGTTCGCCTCCAAGACCATCTGGCAAGCGCTAGCGCGAGCGTGCCAGAAAGTATCAGCGACTACTTGACCTGCGTTGCCATCGAGAATGCTACAGAAAGTACTGCACTCTACCCAGGCTCTCCTTTTATCTTTGCGCGTTTATTACGTCCACAGGATCGCCTGCGTTTATTTGAACTACACCCCAATGAAATTGATATTTTGCGCAGCAATATCAATCAACTTAATCGCGCAAAGCAAGTGGATGTATATTCCGCTGATGGTTTTAGTCGACTCAAGGGCCTATTGCCACCGCCGAGCCGTCGTGGGCTTGTCTTAATTGATCCGTCGTATGAAGATAAGCAGGACTATCGCAATCTTGAATCGTGCCTAGAGGAAGCGCTAACTCGCTTTGCAACCGGCTGTTATGCCATCTGGTATCCCGTGATTGCGCGCCGTGAATCGATTGCGCTAGCCGATCGACTGGGGACGATTGCGAAAGCCCACCAACGCTCTTGGCTTCGTGCTGAGTTACGGGTTGAAAATGCTCCTGGTGAACGGCGCCTACAAGCTAGCGGTATGTTCATCGTCAATCCACCCTGGACCCTACACAATCATCTTAAAGACGCATTGCCTATTCTGAAAAAGGCCTTGGGCTTAGATTCGGGGGCTAGTTACACTTTGCAATCTGGCGAGGCCTAGTCGCATTTCTCCGTAATCTTTTGCCGTGAATTACCAATCAGCCTGCACCGAAAACCCGGCATCGTTTGCTTCGATTTCAACAATAGCGCCCACGGGTAATGTCAATTTATTTGGCTGGTGCCCAAATGGCAGATCCATCAAAATTGGAATGGAATCGGATAAACGGCTGCGGATTGCATCAAACGCAGCTTGCAAGCTGTAGCCACGATCGTTGTCATACAAACGGTAAGCTGAAAAACCACCCAGCAGAATTGCACTTTGCTTCGCTAGAATTCCAGCGTCAAGCAACTGCATGAGCATGCGCTCAATCCGGTAAGGATGTTCATTCACATCCTCCAGAAAAAGAATGCCATTCTGATACTGCTGCTCGGCAGGAATGTAAGGCGTGCCAATTAAACTGGTGAGGACTGTTAGATTGCCGCCCCAAAGCATGCCACTGCTAGTTCTTGTTTTGCTTCCTAAGCCGCTGAGCGGCTGGCTTGTATTGACTTGTGCACTTAGGCTGCGCTCCTGAACCGCACGCTGAAAGTGAGTCCACATAAATGGATCTGGCGCCACAAGCTGATTATCTTCAATCCGGCCAAAATCATAATTGAGCATGGGCCCAGCGAGGCTAATGCCGCCAGTTTTTGCAAGCAAGCCTAACTGAAATGCCGTGAAATCACTGTGCCCGCAAATCTGCAGACCATTCTTTACTGCCTTGTGAATTGCCTGCCACTCAATACTCCCGAGTAGGCGATGCAACCCATACCCGCCGCGCATCGCCATCACCGTTGTACTTGCCGGCAATGCAGAAACACCATTCAGCTCGGTCACTCGCTCTGCATCCGTACCTGAAAAACGCTGATGAACGCGCTGTGTGCATTCTGAATTCAGTACGGATACACCCTGCCCCATTAACCAGGAAATGCCAGCCTGGGGGCTACGCGCATCCAAACTAGCGCCCGATGGGGCAATCAACTGCACTTGCATTAACGGCGCTCCTTGAAAAAGCGTTTTAAAACATCGCCACATTCCTCTGCCAACACACCGCCCTCAGCCTGGGTTTGGTGATTGATTTGCTGGTTGGCAAATAAATTCAGGGCACTTCCGGCGGCACCGGTTTTCGGATCCGGCGCACCATAAACCACACGCCCCACTCGTGCATGCAGCATCGCTCCTGCACACATGGCGCACGGCTCTAGAGTGACATACAGCGTTGTTCCAGGCAAGCGGTAATTACCTTCAACCTGGCCGGCGGCACGCAACACCTGCATCTCAGCATGGGCGCTGGGATCATGCAATCCAATGGGCTGATTAAAAGCTTTTGCTAAGACCTGCCCATTACGCACTAATACGGCGCCGACCGGCACCTCGCCGACTGCAGCAGCGCAGTTTGCCTGCTCTATGGCTAGCGCCATGAATTGCTGATCGAGTTCGGCCTGCATTACTTAGGCCTGTGTGATGTCCGCCCAGCAATTGGGGGTTTCATATAAACGAATGGAGGCTAAGCGCAACCGTCCTTGAAACGCCTCGGCAAAAATAGGCTCTAAGATTGCAAAGGCAGCATGCGCGAGGTTTTCGACTGTGGGCACCCGATCCAATATCACTGTCTTGTGGTTGGGCATGCTGGCTAAAAATGCGACTACTGCCTGATCTTCTTTGGCGACTAAAAAAGCATGATCCCATAAGTTAACCAGATGTTCGTTTGCTAATCGCTTGATGTCTCCAAAGTCAAGCACCATGCCATCGTCTGCGGCCCCAGGAGTCACAAGCACATCACCCGATACGGTTAATTCAATCGCATAGCGATGCCCGTGTAAGTGGCGACATTGGCCCTCGTGATGCGGAATGCGATGCCCTGCATCAAACTCAAGCCGACGGGTGATGGTGATGGCTGGGGTGGGGGTACTCATCGAATTCCGATCCATTTATGGGTTTGTAAGCTTAGCCGCCAGAGCGGCCTGTTTTGGCAAATACGCACTGCTAATGCTGTGTTTTCTGAACGCAGCAGTCCGTCCATGGGTTGAATGTAGCGATGTCGGTAGTCCATTCGCTCAAACCGCGTCAGCAGTTGATCCAGTCCATCATGACCCGCTTGCGGCACCACCAACTTCATTTCATCGGCCTGCAAGACCACCAGCTCAGAACCTGCTTTTGGACTGACACAGACCCAGTCCACTCCCTTAGGTACAGGCAGCGTACCATTGGTCTCAATCGCAATTTCAAAATGCAATGCATGCAGTGCATCAATTAATTCGCTATCCAATTGCAATAAAGGCTCGCCACCAGTAAAGACGACATAGCGATGGTGGCTAGCGCCACCCGCTGCCTGCCAAGCAAGCTCAATTTGCGCAGCCAAATCTGGAGCAGTCTCAAATTTTCCGCCGCCATCGCCATCCGTGCCAACAAAGTCAGTATCGCAAAATTGACACACGGCATTGGCGCGATCTTCTTCGCGTCCACTCCACAAATTACAACCTGCAAAACGGCAAAAAACCGCGGCACGGCCGGCATGCGCGCCCTCGCCTTGTAAGGTAGCAAACAGTTCTTTTACGCTATACATTGATTGCAATCACTTCCACGACACTAGCTCCCATCGGAAGTAATCCTCTTTGAGAGATTCAGACCATCCGCGCATACCCAACCAAAGATATTCCCCAGAACGTTCACGCACGACCCAACGCCCGACCTCGGGTGCGAACCACGCATTCTCGCGGCGATTACTGGCTATGCGGAACCAATCGTCGCTTTCAAAAAAATCAGCCGTATTGACATAATGCAAGGCATTAAATTCGCCCGCTTGGGTTTTCACCTTGTTCCAGGCTTTGGCATCTATATTGAGACCCCAATAGAAATCATTGTCTGGAAAGCCCACTACCTGATAACGGGTGCGATAAAAGCCAGACCAACCTGGCACGAGCTTTTCAGGCCAAAGCGGCACAGCTTTGATAAAGCGCTGGGGCGGCGTCCAATTGGGGTCCTGCAAGTTCATGCCCGAGGGTTCCTGAATTTCGTCTGGCAATGGGCCTCGTTTTTGACCGTTGCGCGCAATACGTATACGAGGACCAACCTCAACCACGGTCTCAGTTACAACATCAACCAACTCGCCATTAAAGTAATTGCGAACCTCGTATACCCATTGCTGCCCTAATGCCGGAGCGCGTACTGTAGGAATAGTTACAGGTGCGGCAATGGGACTCTTGGGGATGTGAACAACCGAACCCAAGCACGCGGTGAGCAATAGCGCACTCACTAATGCCGTGTATTTAAGAATGCGCTGTAGGGGAGACAAGGATAGGGGTGACATCGACTTAAATCAGGTCCACGAGAGTAATTCCCACTTCGTACTATTCTCAAGTAAGACGGCGCCAATCTGTCCTTGTATTTGAAAGGAGCCCGATGATTCGCGCGCAACCCAACGCCCAATTTGCGGCGCAAACCAAATGGTTTCACGGCGAATGCAGTTCACTATGTTTGGATCGTCACTCTCAAAGTTGATCAGATTTTGAAAACGTAACGCAATAAAATCGCCCGCCGGTACGGTAATTTTTTCCCAGCCATGGGCACTCATATAGAGCTGCCAATCGTTTTTATTTTGCGGATACCCGCTTATGTTGTACTTAGAAAATACTTCTTTGTTCCAGCTGCTACTCATTTTTTCTGGCCACAATGGAATTGCCGGACTGAAGTTCAGTACCTTGCCCCAATGGGGATCGGTAATCACCATGCCATGCGGCCCTTGAATTTCACTGGGCAATGGCGAACCATACTCATCCGAGCGACTGACTGTAATGGTCTTTCCTATGCTGCTAATCTTCTCCACCACCACACCACGGGTTTGGCCGCTAAAAAAATCATGCTCAAGGTAGCGCCACTCCTGCCCAATCTGTGGCAAACGCACTAATGGCATCGGCATTGGCGCTGCTACTGGAATGCCTTGATCTCGTGAAATGGGAATGCCGCACCCCACCGGGGCGATGGCAGAAGCAGCAATAAATAAGCGGCGATTTGCTTGCATATCCTACGGCCTTTTCATTTAACTCATCTCGGTTAGGCAGCACTAAAACGTGGTGATTATGGCGTCTTGTCCGCGCAATACCCTAAAGAAGTCCAATTAAATCAAGCACTTGGTTTTCAAGTACCTGTCGGCAGGAGCTTCATCCATTTACGGCTGTATTGAACCCATTGTAACAGGCTAATTCTGATAAAAATCAACGCCTTAGCCTAAGGGTGCCAAGTGAAAATCCAAACCAAATAGGAATGCAAGTGCACCTAATGAACGGGCAAAGGAGCATTGGGAACCACGCAAGTAGCTTGTATTTTTAGCCAATGCCCCCGATAGTTAGGATTGGGTAGTTTAGAGCTCAGATTGCAGCACCTTATTATCCCTAAAGCTAATATATAAATGGTGAGCTTTGTATTCAAATAAGGTGGTTACCAATTTGCACGTCATCCAAAAATAGCCATGTCCTTAAAACTCAAAAAAACCTCCCTTGCGCTCGCCATGACGGCCGGCGCCTTGCTCTCATCCAATGCCTTGGCGCAAAAAGCGCCCAATATCCTCATATTGTGGGGCGATGATATTGGCCAGTTCAACATCAGCGCCTACAACCAGGGCATGATGGGTTACAAAACACCGAACATCGATAGCATTGCCAAACAAGGCGCCTTGTTTACAGACTGGTATGGTCAGCAAAGTAGTACTGCTGGTCGCGCTGCATTTATTACCGGCCAGTCTCCCATTCGTACAGGCCTAACCAAAGTTGGCTTACCTGGAACACCGGAAGGCATGCGCAAGGAAGATCCAACCTTAGCCACCCTTTTGAAAGCGCGTGGATATAAAACCGGTCAGTTTGGCAAAAACCACTTGGGCGATCGCGATGACATGCTGCCAACCGCCCATGGCTTTGATGAGTTCTTTGGCAACCTCTATCACCTCAACGCAGAGGAAGAGCCCGAGAACGTCGATTACCCCAAAAACCCCGAGTTCAAAAAGAAATTTGGCCCGCGCGGCGTAATTCATAGTTTTGCGGACGGCAAAATCAATGACACTGGCCCCCTGACGCGCAAGCGCATGGAGACTATTGACGATGAAGTAATGGTGAAGACGCTGGACTTTATGGAACGCGCTAAAAAAGAAGATAAGCCCTTCTTTATTTGGTGGAACTCCACCCGCATGCATATTTTTACTCACCTAAAAGAAGCATCCCGCGGCAAAACCGGTCTTGGCGTCTACGCCGATGGCATGGTTGAACACGACGGGCACGTCGGTACCTTGCTTGCCAAGTTAAAAGAGCTAGGCATCGATGAAAACACCATCATCATGTATTCCACCGATAACGGCGCTGAAACATTTACCTGGCCTGACGGCGGCACCACCATGTTCCGCGGCGAGAAAAATACCAACTGGGAAGGCGGTTATCGCGTACCCGCCATGATCAAATGGCCCGGCGTCATTAAGCCCGGTACAGTGATCAATGATATTGCGGCACACGAAGATATGCTCCCTACCTTACTCTCCGCTACGGGTGATAAAACCGTCAAACAAGATCTTCTTAAGGGTCGTAAGGCAGGTAATCGATCCTATAAAGTGCATTTAGATGGCTACGACCTACTGCCCTCCTTCAAAGGCGAGACAAAAGAGTGGCCACGTCGCGAGTTTATCTACTGGACGGATGATGGCAGCGTTGCCGCATTGCGCTATGACAACTGGAAACTAACCTTTATGAAGCAAGAGGCAGAAGGTCTCGAGGTATGGCAAAAGCCATTCACCGTATTGCGTGCCCCTGCCTTGACTAACCTTCGCATGGATCCGTTTGAGCGCGCCCAACAAGAACACGCTATGGGTTACCAGCGCTGGTACCTCGATCGCATGTTCATGATTGCTCCGGCAGGCGCTTATGTCGGCAAATGGCTGCAAAGCTTTAAAGAATTTCCACCGCGCCAAAAGCCTGGTAGCTTTAACCTTGATCGCGCCATGGAGGCAGTAACCAAAACGCAAAGTAAGTAAGCGTCCTAGTTACCGCAATAACAATCTGCTAGCCTTTTGGCTAGCAGATTTTTTTTATCTCAATATCACGTTAAATCAACCCGCTCATCATGAAATCGTTTTTTATAGGCCTGCTTCTCATCTTTTCTGGCAGCGCCCTTGCCCAAGATCCACTACCCGCGTGGAACGATGGTCCAAGCAAAAAAGCAATCATTCGTTTTGTCCAAGAGACTACCCAGCCTAACTCGAAGCAATTTGTTCCGCCAGAAGAGCGTATTGCAGTATTTGATAACGATGGCACCCTCTGGAGTGAGCAGCCCTTGTATGTCCAGCTTGCTTTTGCAATTGACCGAGTAAAGGCACTGGCCCCACAAAACCCCCAATGGAAGACGCAACAACCATTTAAAGCCGTATTAGAAAATGATGTGCCAGCGATTAAGGCCAGCGGGCAAAAAGGATTATTTGAGCTGATCGCAGCAACGCATGCGGGACTTAGTACCGAAGCATTTCAGGTCATCGTCAGCGACTGGCTTAAAACTGCACGCCATCCGATAAGTAATCGACCATACACCGAGATGGTCTATCAACCCATGATCGAGCTCCTGGCTTATCTCAGGTCAAATGGGTATATCAACTACATTGTCTCTGGCGGTGGCACTGAATTTATGCGGCCATGGACACAACAGGCCTATGGTATTCCGCCGGAGCGCATTATTGGTAGCGCGATTAAATCGAAGTTCGTCGAGATCAATGGCCAATACCGCATTATTGGCATGCCCGAGCTAGAGTGGATTAATGATGGTCCAAATAAACCACTCGCCATTCAGCATCAGATTGGCAGGCGGCCTGTGATTGCTTTTGGCAATTCCGATGGCGATCAAGATATGCTGTTGTGGACTACTGGCGCACCAGGTCTGCGCCTAGCCGGAATTATTCACCATACGGATGGCGCAAGGGAAGTGGCCTACGATCGCCAATCGGCTATTGGCAAACTCAATACCGCACTGGATCTAGCCCCAAAAAACAATTGGCTTGTAGTGGACATGAAAAAAGACTGGCGCACGATTTTCGCAGCTACGCAGCCAAAATAAGTGGCTGGGGTCTGAAAAAGATTTTACTGAGGTAGGCGCCCTAAGTGCTTCAGGATGCGGATCACGTCAGGCCCGATGTGCTGGTAGAAGCGATACAGGCCAGAGCACAGATAATTTAATTGCGTTTCGCCGTCCTTGGTTTTGATCAGGCGATTTTTAGGGCACTCACCCCAGCAAAGCTGTAGGTAATCACACTGACGGCACTGCTTGGGTAAGGTATCACGCTTATCCATACCGAACTTCTCTTGTTCTACAGAAAAGGCCATATCACCCAAGTGTTTCTCTGTGATATTGCCAAGGCGATATTCTGGATAAACAAAGTGGTCGCACGAATAGACTTCACCATCGTGCTCCACTGCTAAGCCCTTGCCACAGAATTCAGCCTGGGTACAGGTTTGCGCAGGCAATCCTGCTGCTTGGGCAATGGCGGTTTCAAATAAATTGACATGAATGCGGCCAAAGTCTTTTTTAAGCCATTCATCCCATACAACCGACAAAAAATGGCCGTAATCATCGGGATCCACCGACCAGTCGGTAACAACGGAGAGGGGATGGCCTGGTTTGGCTCGCTCCGAGTCCTGTACTGGTGCCGATGAAAAGTCCATCTTGCCTGGCGCGCTTTGCTTAAAGGTACGGGGCTCTACTGCGGGATTAAATTGAATCCGCCAAGTACCGAGCTCTTCTGTCAAAAAGCGGTAAACGGCCTCGGGTTGTTTGGCATTTTGGCGATTAACAACGCACAATGCGGCAAAAGGCACCTCGGCCTTAGCCAGCTTTTTAGCGGCGCTCAGAACGTAGTCAAAGGTGGGTTTGCCATTGCGGGTCTTGCGGTAGTAGTCATGCAGTTCCCTAGGGCCATCGATTGATAAGCCAACATGAAAGCCGTGCTTCTTTAGAAACGCAACCCATTCATCGTCCAGCGCAATGCCATTGGTTTGCAGATCATTCTCAATCCGCTGCCCTGCCTTGGCATACTTTGCCTGCAGCTCAACGACTCGCTCGTAAAAAGGCAGGCCCATTAAAGTAGGCTCCCCACCCTGCCACGAGAAGACTACCTGCTCACCTGTTTGCGCTTCTATATATTGCCGAATGTGCTGCTCCAACTGCGAATCACTCATCCGCGCATGATCGTCGTGTTTGAGTAAGTCGGTCTTGTGCAAATAAAAGCAGTAATCGCAATCGATATTGCATTCAGCGCCAGAGGGCTTATTCATCGCATGAAAGCGATAGTGTCGACCTGCTGGTAATGCGGGGAGATTTAGCGTTGGCTCAAGCAATTGCAAACCTTAAACCGATCACTCCCACTCGATCGTCGAGGGGGGTTTGCCACTGATGTCAAAGACCACACGATTGATACCGCGGACTTCATTGATGATGCGATTAGATACTGTGCCGAGTAACTCATGAGGCAGATGTGCCCAGTGGGCAGTCATAAAGTCTTGGGTTTGCACGGCGCGCAAGGCAACGACGTATTCGTAGGTGCGTCCATCGCCCATAACTCCAACCGACTTCACAGGCAAGAAAACAGCGAATGCTTGGCTAGTGAGGTCATACCAGGATTGGCCGCTCGCTTCATCGATGGTATTGCGAAGCTCTTCAATAAAAATGGCATCGGCTCGGCGCAGTAAATCAGCAAACTCTTGTTTTACTTCGCCCAAGATCCGCACACCCAGGCCTGGGCCTGGGAAAGGATGGCGATAGACCATTTCACGTGGTAAACCAAGGGCAACGCCCAGCTCACGCACTTCATCTTTAAACAGCTCTCGCAAAGGCTCAAGCAATTGCAAATGCATGTCATCGGGCAATCCGCCAACATTGTGATGGCTCTTAATCGTATGCGCGCCCTTTTTACCTTTGCCAGCCGATTCAATCACATCGGGGTAAATTGTTCCTTGGGCAAGCCATTTCGCATTCTTAATTTTGGCCGACTCGGTCTGAAAGACTTCGACAAACTCTTTGCCAATAATTTTGCGCTTGGCTTCAGGATCGCTGACACCAGCCAGCTTCGACATAAAGTCGTGCTCGGCATCGACCCGAATGACTTTGACTCCGAGATTGCGGGCAAACATCTCCATGACCATGGCGCCCTCATTGAGACGCAAGAGGCCGTGATCCACAAATACGCAGGTCAATTGTTTGCCAATCGCACGGTGAATTAATGCTGCAGCTACGCTCGAGTCAACGCCACCGGATAAGCCTAGGATCACTTCATCACTACCCACTTGCTCCTGGATACGAGCGACGGCTTCGCTAATGTAATCGCCCATGACCCAGTCGCCACGGCAAGCGCAAATCGTGCGCACAAAACGATCTAATATAGCGGGACCCTGTAGGGTATGGGTTACTTCTGGATGAAACTGAAATGCATAAAAGCGCCTGGCCTCATCCGCCATGCCCGCAATCGGACACGAGTCGGTCGACGCCATGAGTTTGAACCCATCGGGCAGGTTCGTTACCGAATCGCCGTGGCTCATCCACACCTTGAGGATGCCATGGCCTTGGCTCGTTGCAAAATCCTGAATGCCTTTGAGTAATTCGGTATGGCCATGGGCACGCACTTCCGCATAACCAAACTCACGGGCCTTACCAAGCGCTTCAGCAGATGCAACAGCGCCGCCCAACTGAGTCGCCATGGTCTGCATGCCGTAGCAAATGCCGAGTACGGGAACGCCGAGTTCAAATACGATTTGCGGCGCTCGTGGGCTCTCGCCCTGCGTTACTGAATTGGGGCCGCCAGAGAGGATGATGCCTTTGCCTCCCTCTTCTTGGATGAAGCGGCGAATAAAATCAGGGTCGCAATCGTAAGGATGAATCTCCGAATACACCTTTGCTTCGCGGACCCGCCGCGCAATCAGCTGCGTGACTTGCGAGCCAAAATCCAGAATCAGAATCTTATCGTGCATCAGTCAATCCACATTCAATCGATGTGGTAATTAGGGGCTTCCTTGGTGATCTTCACATCATGGACGTGCGATTCACGCACACCTGCTGAAGTGATTTCCACAAAATTCGCCTTCTCATGCAATTCAGCAATCGATTTGCAACCGCAGTAACCCATCGATGAGCGAATGCCGCCCGTCAACTGATGCAAGATAGTGAGCACGCTACCTTTGTAAGGTACTTGCCCCTCAATGCCTTCCGGCACCAACTTCTCGGCATTGGCTGCACTAATGTCTTCCTGAAAGTAGCGGTCTGCAGCACCGTCGGTCATTGCGCCGAGTGAACCCATGCCGCGGTAACTCTTATATGAGCGGCCTTGGTATAAAAATACATCGCCAGGCGCTTCTTCGGTGCCTGCGAACATGCCGCCCATCATCACCGAGTGGGCACCTGCAGCCAAGGCCTTTGCCACGTCTCCAGAGTAGCGAACACCGCCATCGGCAATCAAGGGAACACCGGTGCCTTTTAATGCGTTGGCTACATTCACAATGGCGGTAATTTGAGGTACGCCGACACCGGCAACAATGCGGGTTGTGCAAATCGAGCCAGGACCAATGCCTACCTTAACGCCATCCGCACCATGCTCTACTAAAGCCAGTGCTGCATCACCCGTAGCAATGTTGCCGCCAATGACTTGTACTTGGGGATAGTTTTTCTTCGTCCACCGCACGCGGTCTAATACGCCTTGACTATGTCCGTGGGCAGTATCGACGACGATCACATCGACTCCGGCTTTAACCAGCAACTCGATGCGCTCATCGTTATCGGCGCCAACACCCACTGCAGCACCGACGCGCAATTTGCCTTCGCTGTCTTTGCACGCATTGGGGTGCTCGGTTGCCTTCAGAATATCTTTTACTGTAATGAGGCCTCGTAATTCAAAAGCATCATTGACGACCAAGACCCGCTCGAGGCGGTGCTTACTCATCAAGCGCTTTGCTTCTTCGAGGGTGCAACCCTCTTTCACGGTGACTAAACGCTCCCGCGGCGTCATCTTGACTTTCACCGGGGCATCCAAATCTTCTTCAAAGCGTAAATCGCGATTGGTAATAATGCCAATCACGGTTTTGCCTTGCAGTACTGGAAAACCAGAGAAGCCATGTTCTCTGGATAAATTCATTACCTGCCTGACTGTCACTTCGGGGCCGATCGTAATCGGATCGCGCAACACGCCGGATTCATAGCGTTTTACTTTGGCTACCTCACGGGCTTGCTCGGCTGGCTTTAAGTTTTTATGGATGATTCCGATGCCACCTTCGCTGGCCATGGCAATCGCTAAACGCCCTTCGGTAACAGTATCCATTGCGGCCGAAACCAAGGGGGTGTTAAGAGAGATATCGCGAGACAATTTCGATACCAAACTGGCATCACGCGGAAGAACAGACGAATACGCCGGCACGAGAAGCACATCATCAAAAGTGAGTGCTTTTTGGATGAGTCGCATACAAAACCCCTAGTCGCAAAAACCGATTATAGCCTCCTGGCTTTGCGTTTAGCAGCAACCGACTTTAAGTGGGCGTCCCGATTTTGATTGGCTCGCTTGCGCCGGACGGTCTTGGGGTCAATTTGTAGGGGGGCATAGAGCTCAAGGCGGTCACCATCGTAAATTGGGCTGTCCCACTCCTTGCGCTTGCCAAAGACGCCGTAAGCCCCTTTACGGGCAAATCCTGGGTCCTCAGGTCCGCTTGCCAGTCCCGCCTGCACCAGCGCCTCGCCGACGGTTGCCACCAGGCCTGCCTGCACCTTGAGGGTAAAGGGCCTAAGCTGAGGCTCATCCCCGCGGGCATCGCAGATCAGCAATTCCATTAAGGGGTTTCCTCGGCCCGCTTTACAAAGCAGTCGACGAACGTGCCAGCAATGTAGCTAAATACGGGGCCAATGACCTTATCCAAAATCGCACTTTTGAACTCCCAATGCAGCTTAAAGTCGATTTTGCAGGCATCCTCCCGCAAGGGAATAAAGAGCCATTGGCCAGAAAAATGCTTAAACGGGCCATCAACAAAGGTCATATCAATTTGAGTAGGCCGAGTGTTGGTATTACGCGTATGAAAGAACTGCTCAATACCCTTGAACTTAATCTTAATCTTGGCGTCTAGGGTAGTTTCGGTTTGCTCATAAATCTCCACCCCGCCGCACCACGGCAAAAACTCCGGGTAGCGGGCCACGTCGGTGACGAGTGCATACATGCGATCAGCCGATTGGCCAATTAAAACGGTCTTGTGGACGTCTGCCATAATCAGGTTAGTGGAGCAAATTAATCAATGAGTATCGTCGATAACAAAAAAGCCTTCTTCGATTAT
>JAIXPY010000001.1 GCA_027486025.1 Burkholderiaceae bacterium | reverse complement strand
CTCGAGCGCGCAAAGCCTTGCAAGACATTGCTACTGCATGCAAAGAGCGCCGCAAAGAAATCTCTGCAGAAAAAGAAGCGCTGGCATAAAGTGCGCGTGCCGCACCCGATGCGAATCTCAGCAATTAGTATGAGCACGGTGCGGCGTTTTCTGAATCTTGGGATGGCGCTGCTGATTGGTCTTCAATTATCGGCATGCGCAACCATCTATACCGATGCGTCGGATTCCAATAAGGTGACGTTTCTAAACTCTACCAATGAGTCGCGTGCAGATTTGCAAAGTAAAGCGCAGGCCTACTGCATGCAGTACGGTAAAAAAGCAATTTACCGAGAAACGGATAGCGGCGTAGTCACCATCTTTGACTGTAGACCCTAGCTAGCCGGCAAGCTCCGATTGATAGATCAAACCAGCATGCTCACGCAAGGCATGAAATTCAATACTTTCCCAGCGCTGCTGCGCAACATCGAGTTCAGATTTATGGGTTGCTAAAAATACGGCGGCACCAACAACGTCTTCCGCCATCCGGTGAATATTTTCTTGTGTAAATTTTTTAAGAGCAACGGGGTCGGTTGAGCTGACCCAGCGCGCTAAGCTGTAACGGGCTGGCAATAGCCGCACTTCAGCACCATATTCGCTCTTTAGGCGATGGGCGACTACTTCAAACTGCAATTGACCAAATGCGCCCAGTAGCATGATGCCACCCGCCATTGGCCTAAACACTTGAATCGCACCTTCTTCTCCAAGCTGCATAAGGCCCGTGCGCAATTGCTTCGAGCGCAGCGGATCGGCAGACTCAACTAATTTAAAAATCTCTGGGGCAAAAAAAGGCAGGCCGGTAAATTGAAGTTGCTCACCTTCGGTCAGCGTATCGCCTAAGCGCAGCAAGCCATGATTGGGTAAGCCAATAATGTCGCCAGGAAAAGCCTCATCCAGAATGTCGCGCCGCTGCGATAGAAAAGACAGCGCATTATTAGTTCGCACTTCTTTGCCGTTGCGGCAAATCTTCAGGCGCATACCGCGCTGAAAGTGCCCCGAACAAATCCGCAAGAAGGCAACACGATCACGGTGCGCAGGATCCATATTGGCCTGGATTTTAAAAACCACTGCAGAAAACTTACCCTCAGACGGCAGTACTTCGCGCTGAATGGCTTTGCGAGAGCCTGGTGGCGGCGCAAGTTCAACCAAAGTGTTCAGAATTTCACGTACACCAAAGTTATTAATTGCGGAGCCAAAAAACACTGGAGATTGCTTGCCGGCCAAGAATGCCTCTAAATTAAATTCAGGCATGGCATTGCGAATCAAATCAACTTCAGCCAGCGCTTCTTTTAGATCAGAGCCGAGCCGTTCTTGCAGGGCTGGATCATGGATGTCAATCAAGGTATCAGAGCTATCGGAGACGCGATCCTCTCCTGCTTTAAAGAGGCGCATCTTGGATTTAGCAATATCAATCACGCCAGCAAAGGATTTGCCCATGCCCACGGGCCAAGTAAAGGGGACTACTTCCATTCCTAGGGCATTTTCAATTTCATCCATTAGCTCAAGTGGCCGCTTGACTTCACGGTCCATCTTGTTGATGAAGGTAATGAGTGGTGTATTGCGGGCGCGGCAGACCTCTAAGAGACGTAAGGTCTGTGATTCCACGCCGTTGGCAGCATCAATCACCATGAGCGCGGAGTCTACTGCGGTTAATACACGGTAGGTGTCTTCAGAAAAGTCTTGATGGCCCGGCGTATCCAACAAATTAATGATGCAATCGCGGTATTCCATTTGCATTACGGAGCTGGCAACCGAGATGCCGCGCTGCTTTTCGATTTCCATCCAGTCCGAGGTTGCGTGGCGACTGGCCTTGCGGGCCTTGACGCTACCGGCAATTTGGATTGCCCCCGCGTACAACAATAGCTTTTCGGTCAGCGTCGTTTTACCAGCATCAGGATGGGAGATGATGGCAAAGCTACGGCGACGAAGGACTTCTTGGCCTGGGGATTGGGACTGCTGCGGATCGATGGTTGTTCTACTTAAGGTCTAAATTCTGATGCAATTATAAGGGGCGGTGTTTGCAGACTCCGTTAGAAGCGCTCTTCTGGACGTAAAAATCGCCACTGACCAGCAGGTAGCGGACCCAAGGAAATCCGGCCCATGCGTACGCGTTTTAAGCCTAAGACCCGAAGGCCAACCAGTTCGCACATTCTGCGGATTTGGCGCTTGCGGCCCTCACGCAATACAAAACGCAACTGATCTTCGTTTTGCCAACTGACCTTAGCAGGTTTGAGCTCTTGATCGTCGAGGATGAGTCCATGACGAAGCAAGTCCAGATCATCAAACGAGAGCTTGCCTTCAACCCGTACCAAATACTCTTTTTCAATGGGGCTGTTTTCACCAATCAAGAGCTTGGCTATGCGCCCATCCTGGGTTAAGACCAGCATGCCAGTAGAGTCGATATCGAGTCGACCTGCAGGCGCTAAACCTTTGGTATTAAAGCGCCCAGTGTGTTTAGAGTCACCAGCATAAAAGTTTTCGGGGGTAATCAGCGATGCTGCTGGTTGATACTCTTGATCATCATCCCGGTGAGAGATAAAGCCAACGGGTTTATTGAGGATGACGGTGACGCGAGCAGCCTGCTGTTTTTGGGCGTCTAAGCGCAATTCAATTTTTTGGCTACGGTATGCGCGTGAGCCGAGTTCAGACACGACCTTGCCATCCACGGTAACGAGACCTTGTTCTATGTAAGAGTCAGCCTCGCGCCGCGAGCACAGGCCGAGTTCAGAAAGCAGCTTAGAGACACGAAATTGTTCCATCACGCTATTATGAATTACACAGCGCCTTGCTAAACTGAATTCAGAATGAATGCACCCCAAAAAGAGCCAAAACCGCAGTTAGATGCAATAAAACCGGTCGATGATCGTAAGCCGAGCTTGGATTGGCCGGCGATTATCCTGATAACAGGGTGTTGCTTGATATGGGGCTATCAACAGATTGCCATTCAGGCGATAGCAGACGAAGTGCCTCTGCTGATGCAATTAACCATTCGCTCGATTATTGCTAGCGCATGCGTGTGGGTTTGGATGATGTTTAAAGGGATTCGACCGTTTCAGTCGGACCGTACACTCATGCCAGGCATGATTGCTGGCCTCCTATTTTTTGCCGAGTTTGTATTGCTGTATTCAGCCCTCGAGTACACCAATACATCACGCGCCATCACCTTTTTGTATTTAGCCCCATTTATTGTGGCCTTAGTGTTGCCCATCTTTATACCGGCAGAGCGCCTGAATTGGGTGCAGTCGAGTGGCTTACTCATTGCGTTTGGCGGCCTAGCCTTCGCTTTTCAGGATGGATTTTCGAGTGGCGCTACCCACTTCTTGCCGGGTGATATTGCCGTCATTGGCGCTGCTACGGCATGGGCATTTACAACCATTGTGGTGCGTACTACTGCGCTTGGGCAAATTCAGCCAGAGCGCACTCTGTTCTTCCAGTTATTTTTTTCATCGATTGCCTTAATTGCGCTTTGCTTTGCATATGGCATTCCATTACCCGATACGTTTTCGATCAAAGCAATGGCCTCCTTATTTCTCCAGTCCGTGATCATTGCAGCCGCTAGTTATTTGTTTTGGTTTTGGCTTTTACGCCACTACCTTGCAACCAAAGTATCTGCGTTTAGTTTTCTCACGCCGATGTTTGGACTGCTCTTTGGATTTTTTCTCGCAGGTGATCCAATCAATAGCGGCTTGATCGCTGCTTTCGTTTCAATTGCGCTGGGTATTTATTTGGTCAATCGCCGGCAAGGAAGTTAAATCCAGCTTGCGCAAGCCTGACCTAGTAGGGATTAGCTTGACCGTCTGGGCGATTTTTAAAGCGCTTATGCACCCAGTAATACTCCGCAATATGCTGGCGGATCTCGGCTTCGTAGATTGCGTTTAGTCTTGCTGTATCCGCAACAGGATCATTGCTTGGAAAGCCGTCAATGGGCTTGCTAATAACGCAGGAATAGCGTGAGCGGTCTGGCAATAAAGTGGTAACCATCATGCACACTTCTGCTTGAGAAATTAAGGCTAGGCGCGATACGGCCGTAATGGTGTTCGTTGGAATGTCAAAAAAAGGCACAAACACGGAATCCTTGAGGCCAAGATCTAAATCCGGTGCAATGATGATTAGATTACCTTTGCGAATTTCACGAATCAACGGGAGCAAATTGCCTTGGCGATCAATGGCATTGCCGCCGAATCGATTTCGCCATCGAATGATGCGCTCATTAAAAAAAGAATTCTTCATGCGCTGATAGAGTCCAGACGTTCGCGGCCAACCCCGCTTCTCTGCAAGGGCGCTAATCACAATGCTGCCTTCGATACCCGTAAAGTGCATATTAACTAGAATGCGGGGCTTTTTGTCGCTCAAGTCGACTGCAGAGCGAACCTCAATCATGTTGGATACGGCTTGCGCACTGCCTAGCCAAATTATTCCCCGCTCAGCAATACTGCGACCCAATAGTTTCCAGTGCTCGTTCGCGATTGCATTGATTTCGGAATGACTGAGCTGTGGAAAGCACAGTCGTAAATTCGTTTTAACTACCCGATTGCGTTTTCCGGGGATGCGCGCCGCTACCGTGCCCAGCCCATAGCCAAACAGCACCACAAGGCGATAAGGCAAGGCCGATAGGAGCAGCAAAAAGGCTACGCCGACATAATTTAACGCCGCTTTAATCAAGACTGGCTTTGTTATACCGAAGTAGGCTTTGGCCAGTGAGCGATTTAACATCATCGCTTGGCCCAACGGTCATGCCGAGATCATGGAGTCCGCCATCTTCTAAGCGGTATACCCAGCCATGTATGGTGAGGTCTTGCCCCCGTGACCAAGCATCTTGGACGATGGTTGTTTCACATACGTTAGTAACTTGTTCAATGACATTCAGTTCGCATAGGCGATCTTGGCGTACGTGTTTAGGTAATGCCTCACCGAGATAGCGCTCATGTTTTTGATGCACATCTTTCACATGCCTGAGCCAATTGTCAGCCAGGCCTACACGTTTGTCGCCGAGAGCGGCATGTACCCCAGAGCAGCCATAGTGACCACAGACGATCACGTGCTTTACCTTGAGAAGATCGATGGCAAATTGCAAAACAGAAAGGCAATTTAGGTCGGTGTGGACCACGACATTGGCGATATTGCGATGAACAAAAAGTTCTCCAGGCAAAAGGCCAACGATGGCATTCGCAGGTACGCGACTGTCAGCGCAGCCAATCCACAAAAAATCCGGGGCCTGTTGTGACACTAGGCGTGTAAAAAAATCCGGATCCGCTTCGATCATGGAGCTGGCCCATTCCCGATTCTTTGCAAAAAGGTGTTCCAGCACATTGGCAGAATTGGGTATAGTCATGATTTGATTTTAAAGTACATTGATGACGCCACACTGGTTAAAACAAACGGATATTGGAATAGAGCTGAGTATTTATTGCCAGCCTGGTGCCAAAGTGAGCAAAATTGTGGGCACGCACGATGGCCATTTAAAGATATCCCTGCAGCAGCCTGCCATGGATAACCGCGCAAATGAAGCTTTGCTGCAGTGGTTATCAAAGCAGCTGCGCATTCCGCAGCGGCAGATTCACCTTATCTCCGGCCAAGCTAGCAAAGTAAAGCGCATTGAGTTGTGGGCACCGATTTCGATGGAACACGTATTGGAAAGTCTTAAGCCCTAGGCATTTACCAAAAGAGCAGCCAAAGAATACCCAGAATTAGCACCCATTTCCCGATGTAATAAACGGTGCGTTGCTTGGCTTTGAGTTGCTTTGCTTTGCTGCGCAAATGGTAAACATACGCAAATAGAACATTCACAAAGCCGACTTGCTCCGAGTCAACGTTTTTCGATGCAGCGGCACTCATTACGTGCTTGCCAAACCAACGATTAAATGCCTGCACTACCTTGGTGTACACGGGACGTTCGATATCGCAGAATAGAACGATGCGCTGGTGATCGGTTTTGTTGGCGGCGTAATGAATGTACGTTTCATCAAACATCACCGCTTCACCATCTTTCCAGTAGTAGCGTTCGCCATCAACATCAATAAAACAGTCTGGGTTATTGGGCGTTACTAATCCCAAGTGATAACGCAGTGAGCCAGCATAGGGATCGCGATGCCGTACCAAGGTTGCTTCGGGCGGCAGTGAGGCAAACATCGCCGCTTTAACCGACGGGATGGACTTGAGTAGGGCTACCGTTTTAGGGCAGGCTGCTTCAGCAGAGGCTAAATCTTTGCCGTACCAGTACAGATGAAAGCGTTTCCAGCCGGTTCGAAAAAAAGAGTTAAAGCCAATATCGTTATAGCCGGTTGCGGCTGCGATCGAGCCGCCCTCATTTAAGGCCAGTGCCTCAGCACGAATTACTTCCCAGTTATCTTGTAATTTTTTTAATTCAGGAAACTCCGTCACAGGAATGTACGCACCTGCCTTCACTTTGGAAAACAGATAGAGCAGGGAATTGACTGGCGCTAATAGAACAACATAATCCGTGAGTGAGCGCATGACGCTAAAGCGAACGCGGCCCCTAAAATACACATAGACGGCAGAGCTCACAAAGATCAACAGAATGGCGTGGCGAATTTCCATAACAGCAATAATTACTTTCAATAAAAATGAAGTGCCGTTCGAAACAAGGCAAAATCAACTATTCCCCATTTTAAGTGAGCGAACAGCTTTCTTGCAGCATAAATAGCGATCTCAATCGGAGTTTTTATGTCTTTGTATAAAAAATTACAACAAAGGGCCCATGATTCAAAGCCAATCCGTATTGCATTGATCGGCGCGGGCAAGTTTGGATCGATGTATTTATCGCAAATACCCCGGACACCAGGCATTCATTTGGTCGGAATTGCTGACTTATTGCCCGATCGCGCGCAGTCCGCTTTGCGGCGCGTAGGCTGGCAGGATGATCAGTTTGGCGCGGCTTCGGTTGATGAGGCGGTACGCAAAGGCACTACCTATATAACCCGCGATGCTAGTGCATTGATTGATGACAATGCCATTGAGTTGGTGATTGAGGCAACGGGGGTGCCTACTGCTGGAATCGAGCATGCTCTACGCTGCATTGAGCATGGCAAGCACATCATCATGGTGAATGTCGAAGCCGATGTATTGGCAGGTCCGTATTTGGCAAAGCGAGCGGCCGAGGCTGGCGTTATCTATTCCATGGCCTCGGGCGATCAGCCTGCTTTAATTGCAGAGATGGTCGATTGGGCCCGCACCATTGGCCTAGAAGTAGTGTGTGCGGGTAAGGGCACAAAATACCTCCCGGCGTACCATGCATCGACCCCCAAAACCGTGTGGGGACATTATGGGTTTAGTGAAGAACAAGTTGCGGGCGGTGACTTTAACGCGCAAATGTTCAACTCGTTTTTGGACGGCACCAAGTCAGCGCTGGAAATGGCCGCGGTTGCGAATGCCTGCGATCTGCAGGTGCCTGACGATGGATTAGGCTTTCCGGCATGTGGCGTTGATGATTTACCGGCACTACTAAAGCCCACAGAAGATGGTGGTCTGCTACCCCGCAAGGGCATGGTTGAAGTAGTGTCGTCCGTCGAGCGCGATGGCCGTCCGGTCTTCCGTGATTTACGCTGGGGAGTGTATGCGGTCTTTCATGCGCCGAGTAGCTATGTCAGAGATTGTTTTCTTCAGTACGGCTTAAAGACAGATGCTTCTGGATGGTATGCCGCCATGTATAAGCCATACCACTTGATTGGTCTTGAATTGGGAATCTCGGTAGCGAGTGTGGCCCTGCGTCAGGAGGCAACGGGCGCAACGGGTGCTTTTGTGGGCGACGTGCTTGCTTGCGCTAAGCGCGATTTAAAGGCAGGCGAGGTGCTGGATGGGGAAGGTGGCTTTACCGTTTATGGAAAGTTAATGCCGGCTGCGGAATCCTTGAGCATCAGTGCATTGCCAATTGGCTTGGCACATCGCCTGACATTAAGAAACAGTATTCGAGCCGGACAGATCGTGACCTGGAATGATGTGGATTACGACGCCACTCACTCCGCTATACGAATTCGCCGACTCATGGAGGCCGAGTTTAAATAAGGCAGTACTGCTAGCAAGCGCAGACCACCCTTATTTTTTCTTGGCGCCCTCCCGCTTGATAATTTCTGCGTTAATGCGTTCGAGCATTTTCGCATCCGGATTTTGCCAGCTACCACCAGACTGGTTCACCATATACACAACTGAGGCAGAAAAATCAGCAACACTGAGATCCGCTTTACCTCCTTTTGCGGGCATTCCTCGAACACCAACATAACCATGCGCAGTTAATTGGGCTTGGCCTTCTTTGATTAAAGGAGCCCATTTGGCTTTATCGCCCACCTTTGGTGCACCAGCAACCCCACTTTGATGGCAAACAGCACACACTTGCTTATAAGTATTTTCCCCAGTAGCGGCAGCGGTTTGCGTATAAAAAATTAGACTAATGGAAGCGAGTAGAAAACGGAACATAGCAAGTCTCTTACAAAATAGGTTGTGCATGCGCCCAATATTGACACCCAATACAAATAGCCTGTTTGCATGCTGACAGCGTTATGATAGATTGAGATGGGCATAAGATGACCATTAATTTTGAGCAATGCGGTAATGCATTGCAACACTAATAGCGCTGCCATGGAGCGCTGATTTAACGCAAAATGCGATCGAGAAAAAGCAATGAATGGATTTGTTAAAAGCCTAATAGCCCTTATATTACTTGGACTTACGCTCATTTCAGCCTATACCTGGGTGATGCTGAGTTGGAGTTATGCCGACGGAGAGCGTGCCGGTTATGTACAGAAATTCTCGAGCAGGGGCTATTTTTGCAAGACCTGGGAGGGCGAGCTAGCAATGGTATCGATGCCGGGAACCATGTCGGAAAAATTCTTTTTTTCGGTACGTGACGATGCTGTGGCGCAAAAAATAAACGCCAACTTAGGAAAAAAAGTGGCGCTAAAATATGAACAGCACATCGGCCTGCCAACCAGCTGTTTCGGGGAAACGGAGTACTTTGTGATTGATTTACTTGTTTTGGATCAATCCTAATTCGAGTGCGTAGTAGAAATAGTTCAAACAACTTTATTTTTATTATTTTTTGTGTTTAAAATCATGTCAGCGCGTTG
>JAIXPY010000105.1 GCA_027486025.1 Burkholderiaceae bacterium | reverse complement strand
CGTTTGCAGTTCCAGGTAGGTACTGCGTTTTAATTGTAAGGAACGATTTATGAAGCATCAAAACTCCATTCAGTGGGCCAAGCGCAGTTTGGTTGCCCTTATTTCTGCTGGCATGCTTGCGCCAGTGATGGCTCAGGATGTTGGAAATCGCGTTGCGGTAGTGAATTCAGAAAAGGTCTTCAACGAGTCTAATTTGGCCAAAGCCATGCAGACGCGTTTGCAGAATGAATTTACCAAGCGCCAAAATGAGTTGCGTGACAGCGCACAAAAAATTAAATTGGCTGCTGAAAAGCTCGATCGTGACGCAGCAGTAATGTCTGAAGCAGAGCGCATTCGCCGTCAGCGCGAGTTGGCTGATCAAGACCGTGAATTGCAGCGCAAGCAACGTGAATTTACAGAAGATTTGAATCAGCGCACGTTTGAAGAGCGCGCCAAGATTGCAGAGCGCGCCAACGTCGTTCTAAAACAAATTGCTGAGCAGCGCAAAATTGACGTCATCGTACAAGAGGCGGCTTACGTTAGTCCTCGTGCCGATATTACTGACGATGTCATCAAGGCCCTCAATAACCTGAAGTAAGTTATGCCCACTGCCATCGAGCTGGCCAATCAATTTCAAGCCAGCTTGGTGGGTGATGGTGCCGTATTGCTGGACTCTTTAGCGCCGCTCGAACGAGCCACAGCCCAGCAAATCTCTTTCTTATCCAATCCTTTATACCGCCAGCAGGCAATTCATAGTGCTGCCGGTGCATTGATTGTTGGACAGTCTGACTTGGACTATCTGCAAGCGAATGCTGCCCCATCTAAAGCGGCCCGAGTTTATTTTTTGTCGCGCAATCCTTACGCTACCTTTGCGCGTATGGCGCAGTATTTTGCAGCGCAAAAGCCGAATCAGCGTCAGCCCGGCGTTCATCCTCAGGCTGCCATTGACCCGACTGCAACGGTTCCCGCATCCTGCCATATTGGTCCCTTCGTGCATATTGCGAAAGGGGTGGTGCTGGGTGAGCGGGTTTCGATCATGGCCAATACAACGGTGGCTGCGGGTGTGCGAATCGGTGACGACAGTCTTATTTACCCATCGGTGTCGATTTATGCCGATTGTGACATCGGACAGCGCTGCATTATTCACAGCGGGGCTGTGATTGGTGCCGATGGCTTTGGTTTTGCGCCCGACTTTAATGCGAGTGGCGGCGAATGGGTCAAGATTCCACAGACGGGCGCAGTGCTCATTGAGGATGATGTGGAAATTGGCGCATCTACCACCATCGACCGGGGCGCAATGAGTAATACGGTGATTGGCTCCGGCTGCAAAATCGACAATCAAGTTCAAATTGGCCACAATGCAGTGATCGGCAAATGTACCGTGATTGCAGGGTGTGCCGGTATCTCTGGGAGCACTACCATTGGCAACTATTGCGTGATTGGCGGCTACGCCAATTTTGCGGGCCATTTAACCATTGCGGACCGAACGACTGTTTCGGGTGGAACTTCCATTATTCGATCCATTACCGAGCCGGGGCAGCACTTTACGGGTGTGTACCCATCCATGCCCCATGCCGCCTGGGAGAAAAACTCCGCAATTGCGCGCGGTCTAGATAAAATACGGCAACGCTTACGCCATTTAGAGAACACGAAGACCAAATTGGATTAGGCCATCTTGGTCTGCTAGTTTGTTCGTCATTTAATTTAGCCTTTTTTATTGGATTGCATTTATGAGTAACGCCATTTCCATCGACATTAATCAGATTCTGAAGCTGCTTCCGCACCGGTATCCCTTTTTACTGGTCGATCGTGTTTTGGAGATAACGCCACGCGTGAGCATTAAGGCATTAAAAAATGTCACGATGAATGAGCCTTTCTTTCAGGGGCATTTTCCAGACTTTCCGGTGATGCCGGGTGTATTGATTATTGAGGCCTTGGCCCAAACTGCGGCATTGCTCACTTTCTCAGAAGCGAAGGCAGAAAATGCGATTTATTATTTTGCCGGTATCGATGGCGCCCGCTTCAAAAAGCCAGTATTGCCAGGCGATCAACTGATTATGACGGCCATCCTCGAGCGTGAAAAAGCCGGCATCTATAAATTTCAAGTCAAGGCAACGGTGAATGATGAGCTGGCAGCAGAGGCGAACATTACCTGTGCCGTTCGGACTAAGGGTGTGTAATGAACCGAATTCACGCCACTGCGATTGTTGATAGCAAAGCCCAGTTAGCCAGTGATGTGGAGGTAGGGCCTTATTCCGTCATCGGCCCCCACGTGCAAATTGGCGCAGGCAGCAAAATTGGTTCGCATACCGTGATCGAAGGCCACACGACTTTGGGTATTGAAAATACCATTGCCCATTTTGCTGCCATCGGTGGCGCGCCACAAGACATGAAATACCGCGGTGAACCAACCCGCCTGCAGATCGGCGATCGCAATACCATTCGCGAGTTCACTACGATTCATACTGGTACGGCTCAAGATGATGGCATTACGCAGCTGGGTAACGACAATTGGATCATGGCGTATGTGCACATTGCACACGATTGCAAGATTGGTAACAACACGATTTTTTCAAGCAATGCGCAAATTGCTGGCCATGTACATGTGCATGACTGGGCGATTATGGGCGGCATGTCGGGCGTACATCAATTTGTTCGCATTGGCCAGCATGCAATGCTCGGCGGCGCTTCGGCCTTGGTGCAAGACATCCCGCCCTTTGTGATTGCGGCGGGTGATAAAGCATCGCCTCACGGAATTAATGTCGAGGGTCTCAAGCGGCGTGGATTTTCGCCGGAAACCATTGCAGCGTTGCGGCAAGCATACAAAGTGCTGTACAAAGATGGCCTGAGTTTTGAAGAAGCCAAAGTGGCGCTTCAAAAAATGGTTCAGGAGAGTAGTGGCGATGCAGCCACAGCTCAAAAATTAACCGAGTTTCATGACTTTATCGCTGCGTCGACCCGCGGCATTATTCGCTAGGATTGCATTGCCTAAGTTAGCCTGCGTTGCCGGTGAGCCTTCGGGTGATTTATTGGCTGCACCGGTGTTGCATGCGCTTAATCAGATACCCGAGATGGCTAGTCTTTCTGCTTATGGCGTGGGCGGACCATTAATGCAGGCGGAAGGATTTGATTCGCGCTGGCCAATGGAGACGCTGAGTGTACGCGGCTACGTTGAGGCCTTGACTCAGCTCCCCGCTATTTTGCGTCTCCGTAAAGACCTTCTAAATACCTTAATTCAGGTAGAGCGTCCCGATGTATTTCTAGGTATTGATGCGCCGGATTTTAATTTAGGTGTGGAGCTTAAGCTGCGTGCCAATGGCATACCGACGGTGCATTTTGTGTCGCCATCGATTTGGGCCTGGCGTGGCGGCAGGATTAAAAAAATTAAGCAAGCAGTGGATCGCATGCTCTGCATTTTTCCATTTGAAACCGAGATCTATGCGCGAGCCGGGATTGCCGCAAGCTATGTTGGTCATCCATTGGCCAGCACCATCCCGATGGAAGTCGACCCCAAGAGTGCGCGCGATCGATTATGTTCGCTTCCTGAGCTAAAAAATGCAGGAATAGGGCGAGCTGATTTAGATGGGCTTGTAATTGCTGTTTTACCCGGTAGCCGCGGTTCTGAAATTGAATTCATTGCCCCTGTTTTTTTTGAGGCGATGGGTTTAATTGCCAACCGCTTGCAAGGACAGCCCCTCCAGTTTGTCATTCCAGTTGCAACACCCCGTTTACATCCCGCTTTGGAAAGCCTTGCCGTACAGGCGCGTGTGCAGTACCCGGATATCCAGATTCATTTGATTGACGGAAACGCCGATACGATCTTAGAGGCGGCGGATGTAGTGTTGATTGCCAGCGGTACCGCAACCCTACAGGCGGCGCTTTGGAAAAAACCGATGGTGATTTCGTATAAGGTGCCCTGGCTTACTGCGCAAATCATGAAGCGTCAGGGTTACTTGCCTTATGTTGGTTTGCCTAATATCTTGGCTGGCGAGTTTGTCGTTCCTGAATTACTGCAAGACGATGCAACGCCAGAAAAGCTGACTCAGGCCGTTTTACACTGGCTGGATAAGCCACTGGAGGCGGCGCGCTTAAAAGAGCGCTTTTCTATACTGCATGAGACTTTACGTAAGCCAACCGGTTTACTTGTAGCGCAAGCGATCACCCAAACCATCACGGAGTCGCGCCAAGGGCGTCAGATAAGCTGATGAGCGATGTCATCTGGGTTTGCGGCGTAGATGAGGCTGGGCGAGGCCCCTTGGTTGGTGCAGTCGTCGCGGGTGCAGTAGTGCTGGATCCACTCAATCCGATTTCAGGGCTCAAAGACTCGAAGCGCTTAACACCTGCGCGGCGCGAAGCCTTGTATGCAGAAATCGTACTCAAAGCAAAGGCCTGGGGTGTGGGCGAAGCTAGCCCACTCGAAATTGATCAGATCAATATTTTGCAGGCGACCATGCTGGCAATGCAAAGGGCAGTGGATGATCTGTGCACACGCCTTGGTTGCTGGCCTGATAAGGCCCTCATCGATGGCAATCGCTGTCCAAACTTACCCATCCCAGCAGAAGCGATCGTTAAGGGTGACAGTAAGGAGCCGGCCATCTCTGCGGCATCGATCGTGGCCAAGGTCACGCGTGACCGTCAAATGGAAGCGTTGCACGCGCGCTATCCAGGCTATGGGTTTTTGCAGCACATGGGTTACCCCACACCCGTTCACCTAGCGGCACTGCGTCAATGGGGCGCATGCCCTGAGCACCGCCGTAGCTTTTCTCCGGTGCGTGCAGTGCTGGATCAGGTTGCTGCATGAGCGACTTTATTTCCTCTCGCGATAATCCCTTATTTAAAGAATTAAGGGCGCTGCAGGCAACGGGCTCGAAGGGGCAAAAAGCGCGTCTCAGCTCAGGACGGGTTTTATTAGAGGGTATTCACATCGTGCAGGCTTGGGAGTCTGATCCTGCCTTGGGTGTTTTAATCACCTCGGATATTGGCATGGCCAATCCCGAAATTGATGTCCTGGTTCGTCAGCATTGCGCTGCTTGTCCGGATACGCGCGTGATTCATCTGGATGCTGGCTTATGGGGTGAACTCAGTGAGCTTGCCAATGCCCCTCAGATTGCAGGTCTGCTTTCCCTACCAGAGTCCCTTGCACGAATTAATTCCTCAAATCAGGATGTAATCATCGGAGATGTGCTGATACTGGATCGCATTCAGGATGCGGGCAATGTGGGAGCTATGCTGAGAACCGCTGCTGCCGCTGGTTTTGTCGACGTGGTTGCGATGAGTGGCTGCGCCCACCTCTGGTCAAGCAAAGTATTACGGGCAGGCATGGGCGCACATCGCACCTTACGCTTACATGAGGGTTGGTCGACGGAGCAGGCGATTGAGCGTATTACCGCACCATTCTATTTAGCCAGCGCCCATGGTGAAACTTCCTTATATGCACTGGATCGGCAGTTACGTCAGCCAGTTGCTTGGGTTTTTGGTAGCGAGGGGCAGGGCATCAGCCATGGGTTTTTAATGCATGGAAAGGCCGTATCGATCCCAATGCATTCGGAAGTGGAATCGCTGAATGTAGCCACTGCAGCAGCGGTGTGTTTATTTGAAACCGTGCGGGTTCGTAGCAGTAGCGGAACAATCAAGAGCAGCTGAAAAGAACAGCCGAAACTAACCCAAGATAGTTTTATCGGAGCGGATGGTTTGCAGCACTGTAGTAGCGATTTCTTCGATCGATTTGCTGGTAGTTAAAACCCACGGTATTGACTGACGCCGCATCATCGATGTTGCTTCGTTGATTTCATAGCGGCAATTTTCTAATTTTGCGTAGTTACTTCCGGGCCGACGTTCATTACGAATCTCAGAGAGCCGTTCGGGATCGATCATCAGTCCAAAAATCTTGGATCGGTGGGCAATTAAATCCTTAGGCAATTGACCGCGCTCGAAATCTTCTGGAATTAGGGGGTAGTTGGCCGCCTTCAGTCCGTATTGCATGGCAAGGTAGAGGCTGGTCGGCGTTTTACCAACACGCGATACTCCAACCAAGATGACATCGGCATCGGCCAAGTTCTGATTAGACTGGCCATCATCGTGCGCCAAGGAGTAGTTAATCGCTTCAATGCGGTTTTTATAGGCCGCTGTATCAGCATTGTGGTGCAGGCGATTCATGGCGTGGGTCGACTTGACGCCTAAGGCCTGTTCCAAGGGGGCAACGAAGGTCTGGAACATATCCAGAACCAAGCCTTGGGCTTTCGAGACAATGCCATTGAGCTCGGTATTGACTAGGGTGGTGAAGACAATCGGCTGGACTTGATCGCGCAAAAATACCTCATTAATGGCCTCTACCGCACTAAGTGCTTTCTCTACGCTATCCGTAAATGGAATGCGGATGAGCTTAAAAGTAAGCTCAAATTGGGCCAAAATCGACTGGCTGAAGTTCTCGGCGGTGATTCCGGTGCCGTCAGACACAATAAACACAATACGGGTGATGTTAGACATGGTTTTTGAGGGGAAATGGAGGGGCTAGCACTACAATGGTCTTATATAAGTATGCCGTATTTATCCGGCTACAGCACCGGTTTCCTTATCTTTAGAGAGTATTTATGTCCAACCCAAAACACCAAGACGCTTACGTTTTACCTTTTGAAGAACTCCGCATGACCGACGTTGAATCGGTTGGTGGCAAAAACGCCTCCCTCGGCGAAATGATTTCCCAGCTTGCTTCTGCTGGGGTTCGTGTGCCCACCGGTTTTGCGACAACCTCGCTGGCATTTCGGGACTTTTTAGCCCACAACACCCTTACCGAGCGTATCCAGCAGCGTTTAGTCAATTTAAACATTGACGATGTCCGTGCCTTAGCTGAGGCTGGAGCAGAGATTCGTGGCTGGATTGAAACAGCCCCACTGCAACCTCGCTTAGAACAAGAAATCCGCACTGCATTTGCCAAGTTGGATGATTCGGGCAAAGGTTCATTTGCTGTACGTTCCTCTGCAACCGCAGAAGATTTGCCTGATGCCTCGTTTGCTGGTCAACAAGAGACCTTCCTGAATGTGGAGGGCATTGACGATGTGCTCAAGACCATTCGCGAAGTCTTTGCCTCGCTCTACAACGATCGGGCGATTTCCTATCGAGTGCATAAAGGGTTTGCCCATGCTGAGGTTGCCCTTTCTGCGGGTATTCAGCGCATGGTGCGTTCCGACTTGGGTGCCGCGGGTGTCATGTTTACCCTGGATACCGAATCGGGTTTTGAGGATGTGGTTTTCATTACGTCCAGTTATGGGCTGGGTGAGACAGTGGTGCAAGGCGCCGTCAATCCAGACGAGTTTTATGTCTTTAAGACCACCTTGGCTCAAGGTAAAAAAGCCATCATTCGCCGCTCATTGGGTTCTAAGTTAATCCAGATGCAATTTGCGCCCGCAGGTTCTGCAGAGCGCGTGGTCACGGTAGATGTCGCTCCTGAAATGCGCAATCGCTTTTCTTTGGAAGATGCAGACATTACCGAGTTAGCCAAGTTTGCTGTGATTATCGAAAAACACTATGGTCGTCCAATGGACATCGAGTGGGGTAAAGATGGGAAGGATGGCCGCATTTATATTCTGCAAGCCCGCCCTGAAACCGTAAAGAGTCAAGCGGCAGGGCAGGTGGAGATGCGTTACAAACTCAAAGGCAACTCCACTGTTTTGGTAAAGGGTCGCGCCATTGGTCAGAAGATTGGCGCCGGTCCGGTACGCATCATTCGTGACCCGAGCGAGATGGATCGGGTACAGCCAGGCGATGTCTTGGTAGCCGACATGACCGATCCCAATTGGGAGCCAGTAATGAAGCGGGCCTCAGCCATTGTGACGAACCGCGGTGGCCGTACTTGCCACGCCGCAATCATTGCGCGCGAACTTGGTGTTCCTGCTGTGGTTGGTTGCGGTGATGCAACCGATAAATTACAAGACGGCATGATGGTTACCGTCTCCTGCTCTGAGGGAGATGAAGGTAACATTTACGATGGCTTGATTGAGACCGAAGTCACTGAAGTGTCGCGCGGTGATTTACCTGAAATCCCCGTCAAGATCACGATGAACATCGGCAATCCCCAATTGGCATTTGATTTTTGCCAACTGCCAAACAAAGGCGTTGGTTTGGCACGCCTGGAGTTCATCATCAATAACTACATTGGATTGCATCCACGTGCAGTATTAGAGTATCCGAACATTGATCCGGACTTAAAGCGCGCGGTAGAGAGCGTAGCTCGGGGTTATGCGAGTCCCCGCGCGTTTTATGAAGATAAATTGGTTGAAGGCGTTGCAACCATTGGCGCGGCGTTCTATCCCAAGCCAGTGATTGTGCGTTTATCTGACTTTAAGTCAAACGAGTACAAAAAGTTGATCGGTGGTTCACGTTACGAGCCGGATGAGGAGAATCCGATGCTGGGTTTCCGCGGCGCGTCCCGCTATGTCTCGGCCGATTTTGGTGAAGCCTTTGCGCTAGAGTGTTCCGCCATGAAGCGGGTGCGTGAAGACATGGGTTTAACCAATGTCGAGATCATGGTGCCCTTTGTGCGCACGATTAAACAAGCAGAGCGGGTGATTGACATGATGGCGAAGTTTGGGCTCAAGCGCGGCGAGAACGGCCTGCGCCTAATCATGATGTGCGAGATTCCGTCGAATGCCATTCTGGCTGATCAATTCTTAGAGTACTTTGATGGCTTCTCGATTGGCTCCAACGACATGACCCAACTCACCTTGGGTCTAGATCGGGACTCTGGCATGGAGCTACTTGCAATTGACTTTGATGAGCGTGACCCAGCCGTACAATTCATGATTGAGCGTTCGATTGATGCCTGCTTAAAGCAAAACAAGTACGTCGGCATTTGCGGTCAAGGCCCATCAGATCACCCCGACTTTGCACGTTGGTTGGTGAAGAAGGGTATTACCTCAATTTCTCTCAATCCCGATAGCGTTGTCGGAACTTGGGAAATGCTGGCTAAGTCAGATTTAAGCTAGATGATTGGACGACTGTACTGGCAGCTCTAAAAAACCCCTAATCAGTATATTTGCCCTAGAGAGTGGATGGAATTTGAGGAAACTCAAAACCTCCACCCTTTTATTTTGCCTTCTTATTTGGACTTATTTTTGATTTACCGCGATGAACCGGTACGGGGCCTAATCGTTTTGCGGTCGCAATAATTGACTTGCCACGGCGCGCACCATTCCAGTTGGGTTCTGGAATATCCATGAATGCGTTCTTTAACTTCTCGCCCCATACCTGATGAATCATCGAAAAGTAGGGGTTGGCTTCATCAATGGTGACAACCTTATCTGATCGAAATTGATTGCGTTCATATACCAAGAGATCAAGGGGGAGGCCAACGGAGATATTACTATTTAGGGTTGAGTCCATAGATATTAAGGCGCATTTCGTAGCGAGATTGAGGGGCGTTTTGAAATTCACCACACGATCTAAAATCGGCTTTCCGTATTTGGACTCGCCTATCTGAAAGTAACAATTTTCTGGTGTCGCTTCAATAAAGTTACCGGCCGAGTAAATATTAAATAGCCGGGGCTTCTCGCCTTGTACTTGCCCACCAAAAATAAGGTTGCAATTAAAGTCTATGCCCGCTTTTTGCAGGGCCTTAAAGTCACGGTCGTAGACCTGTTTGATGGCGTCACCTACAACGACAGCTGCTTCGTGGGTATTCCCCGCATTCCATAGATTCTTTCCATTCAGTAAATTACCCTGTAGCAAAATTTCTTTAACCGCTTGCGTAATTGCAAGATTGCCTGCACTCATGAGAGTAAAAAAACGTTCTCCTTCTTTTTGAAATAAGGCCATTTTCCGAAAGGTGCCAACTTGATCAACTCCAGCATTGGTGCGGGTATCGGCTAAGAACACTAAACCCTCTTCTAGGCATAGGCCGACGCAATAAGTCATAAGGGATTATTCCTTGGAGATTGTGAAAAAGTACTACTAGGATAATTGATGTATGGAAATGCTGGCACTTAAGGCTTCAGTGCCGCCACCAGATCGAACCCCTTTAATCGGGGCTGCGGAGTAATAGTCTCTGCCGACAGCAAGCCGAACATGCCTTGAGTCAATTAAGCAGGCATGAGTGATATCCACACTTATCCACTTACCCTCATCTATATCCAGACAAAAATCAATCCATGCATGACTGGCTAGATTGGGCGACTCTTCTGCAAAAAAGTAGCCACTGACGTACCGTGCTGGGATGTTTGCAGCGCGGCACAGGCCGAGCATAATGTGGGCATGGTCTTGGCAGACTCCAGCCCGTATAGCAAACGATTGTGCAGCAGTTGTGGCAAAGTGCGTTTTCCCAGGGGAGTATGGGATTGCCTCTTTTATCGCCTCAGCCAATTTAAGAATGGCATCAATGTGATTCACCATTGGCATAGTATCTGCAAAATGGTTAAGTAAAGCATCTGAAGGCGATGTTAATGGCGTTTGTTGGAGCAGATAAAAAGGGGATACCGCCTTGCTTGAGTCTAATAGCTCAAATGCATCCGTTGTTTCTATTTCTCCTTCAGCCTCAATTACCATGGAGGTGTATGGCGTCTCCTGAACAAAAACGTTGCAGATATTCTGAAATGGATCTGAACTTTGAATGGACTTGATGGGGGTATGTAATTTCCATTTTTTGGATTTTTGACCTGCAACATCAGGTGGGGTGATTCGTAGCTCTTGAATTGAATAGTGAACGGGGAGCTCGTAGTTGTATTCAGTACGGTGATGAATTTTTAAGTGCATATATATCGACTTTTCTTATGCCACTGCTAACGGTATTAGATATGTTTTGCTAAATACATCACCAATGCGATTGATTCGCTCTAAAAAGACCCGAATAAATTCTTCAAGACCGATTTCAAATACTTCATCAATGTCAGAGTAATCTAGGCTGGCTTGCAATTTCCCCAGAAGGCGTTCAATCTCTTTCGCTTGATGATTTTTAACCAGCGTCATTAGTGGTATGAGCTCATTGACGCAGCAAATCAGGGAGCGCGGCATTTGACGATTAAAAATGAGCAATTGAGCTACTTTTTTGGGTGTGACTTGGTCGGAGTAAATCTGGCGATAAATCTCAAAAGCGGAAACAGATCTGAGTAAAGCGGCCCAGTGGTAATAATTAAAAAAGTCCCCATCTACATCATCGCTAGTGCGCTCTTTATCTCGCAGGCCTTCTAATGCATCGTCGTTTTCATATTTTGTTTCTAAAATGCGGGCGGTATTATCGGCGCGCTCAAGTAGGGTGCCAATATTCATAAAATAAAAGGACTCATTTTTGAGCATGGTCCCGTGCATTACGCCGCGAAATAGATGGCAGCGATACTTGACCCACTCCAGTAGTCGGCTGGGGTCATCATTGCCTCGCTGCTCAAGCCATTTCTGTAACTCCAACCACGTTGTATTTTGTGTTTCCCATACCTCAGATGTAATGCGACCACGAATGACCCTAGCGTTCTCGCGGGCAGCAAATAAACACGAAATAATACTAGACGGATTACCGCTATCGAAAATCATAAAGTCGAGAACATTGGAGCGATTAATTACGCTATATTTTTTATTAAACTCGTCCTCTAACTTAGATATGGTTAATAGCTTTAGCCAACTCTGTGCTAAAAATGACTCGGGTTGTGGCAAAAGCGAGGTTTGGTGGTTCACGTCCAACATGCGCGCTGTGTTCTCAGCACGCTCTGTATAGCGTGCCATCCAGTAAAGGCAGTCTGCAGTTCTGCTCAGCATACTTATTCCTCAAGCACCCAGGTATCTTTAGTGCCACCCCCTTGTGATGAGTTCACCACCAAGGAGCCTTCTTTTAGGGCAACCCGAGTAAGGCCGCCTGGAACCATCTTGATGGTTTTTCCAGAGAGCACAAAGGGCCGCAAATCAATGTGCCGTGGCGCTATTCCGGCATCGACAAAAGTTGGGCAGGTCGATAATGCTAAGGTGGGTTGTGCAATGTACTTACTCGGATTGGCAATTAAATGCGTGCGAAATTGCTCAATTTCTTCGGTAGTCGATGCTGGACCAACCAGCATTCCATAGCCTCCCGCGCCATGCGTTTCTTTTACAACCAGTTCGGCTAAATGCGCCAAGGTATAGGCGAGGTCTTCAGCTTTTCGGCATTGATAAGTTGGTACATTATTTAATATGGGCTTTTCCCTTAAGTAAAATTCGATCATTTGCGGGACATAGGGGTAGATGGATTTATCGTCCGCAATTCCGGTCCCAATGGCATTTGCTAAGCTAACATTGCCGGCGCGGTACGCGGATAGCAGTCCAGCAACACCTAGAGTGGAGTCGGAGCGTAGAGTGAGCGGATCTAAAAAATCATCATCCACACGGCGATAGATCACATCAACCCGTTCCGGCCCTTGGGTAGTGCGCATAAAGACCTGCTCATTTTTTACAAACAGGTCTTTGCCCTCGACCAGTTCAACCCCCATTTGTTGCGCAAGGTAGGTATGCTCAAAATAGGCAGAGTTGTACATCCCTGGAGTAAGTACAACAACAGTAGGCTTTTTAACTTCATCTGGTTTGACTGCCTTAAGGCAGTCGAGTAATAGATCGGGGTAATGCTCTACTGGGGCAACGCGATAGCGTTGAAATAAATCTGGAAATAATCGCATCATCATTTTGCGGTCTTCCACCATGTACGATACGCCAGAAGGTACGCGTAAGTTATCTTCGAGTACATAGAACTCGCCTTCGCCAGCTCGCACAATATCAATGCCTGCGATTTGGGCATACATGCCACTTGGAATTTCTATATGCCGCATTTCAGGGCGGTATTGCGCATTATTGAAAATTTGCTCAGCAGGAATGATGCCGGCTCGAATAATGTCTTCGTCATGGTAGACGTCGTGTATGAAGCGGTTCAAGGCTTTTACACGTTGGCGAAGACCTGTCTCTAGCGTGGACCATTCGCCTGCGGTAAAAATTCGTGGAACCTGGTCAAATGGGATGGTACGTTCCGAGCCAAGGTCATCGCCGTAGACTGCAAAGGTGATCCCCACGCGCCGAAAGATTAAATCTGCTTCAGCCCGCTTTAAGTCCATTAAGGCATTGCTTTGTTGGCCTAGCCACTGGTGAAAGGGGGCGTAATGGGGCCGCGCTTCACCACTGCTATTAAACATTTCATCAAAAGGCACTTTCATGCATCAACGCTACCTTGCGCCAGCAGGGTGCATGGCTTATGCATGAAGCAGTCTGGTGCACATATGCACCAATTTAGTGCTTACTGGAGATCGCCCCGCGCGATTCGGGCCTTTTGAATCTCCCACTCCCGCTCTTTCGTGGTGGCACGCTTGTCGTGCTGCTTCTTGCCCCTAGCCAAGCCAATCTCGCATTTGACGTTGCCTTTGGAGAAATGCAGGTTCAATGGGACTAACGTGAAGCCCTTTTGTTCTACTTTGCCAATCAATTTACGGATCTCCACGGCATTGAGGAGTAGTTTGCGGGTACGGGTGGGGTCTGTAACCACATGGGTCGACGCAGAAATCAAGGGGGTAATGTGGGCGCCGATGAGGTATAGCTCTGCACTGCGGATGACGACATACGCTTCTTTAATTTGGGCTCGGCCCGCGCGAATGGCTTT
>JAIXPY010000202.1 GCA_027486025.1 Burkholderiaceae bacterium | reverse complement strand
GTGATCATCGACAGCCCCTGCTCTATAGCAAAACGCTCTGTATTACGACGGGCCTTTCCACGTACAAAGAAAGGAATTTTTCCAAGCTCTTTCATGGCGTCGGGCGCCCATGCTGCTTCACCCACAACGGCATCGACTACTGCACTAGCGGTAACGCTGATTTGTTCTGCTGGTATTTCTGTTTTGGCCTGCGCTGCTGGTGCATGATTTGCAGCACGATGTCCGAGATGGGATGCGGCGGCGCCGGCATCAAACTCAAAGTCTTCGCGGAACATCATGATGAGGTGCTCTTCTAAGCCCATCATCAACGGATGAATCCAGGTATCAAATAAGACGTTGGCGCCCTCAAAGCCCATTTGGGGCGAGTAGCGCGCTGGAAAATCTTGAACGTGTATTGGTGCCGAAATCACGGCACATGGAATGCCAAGGCGCTTGGCAATGTGGCGTTCCATTTGCGTGCCGAGCATTAAATCGGGAGCGAGCTCGCTGGCTTTTTGCTCTACTTCCAAATAATCATCGGTAATTAAAGCCTCAACGCCGTAAAGCGCCGCAGCCTCACGTACGTCACGGGCAAACTCGCGACTATAGGTGCCAAGACCAACCACTTCAAAGCCGATTTCTTGACTGGCAACCCGGGCAGCGGCAATCACGTGAGTAGCATCACCAAATATGAAGACTCGCTTGCCGGTTAAGTAAGTCGAGTCCACTGATTTGGAATACCACTGTGCTCGGCTATTTTGGTAACGATCCACGATACTGGAATCAAGCCCTGCAAGAGCGACCACTTCGGTAATAAATTCAGTGGTGGCATTGACGCCGATTGGAATGACTTTGGTGGCAGGTTGACCAAAAGTCCGTGTTAGCCACGATGCAGCGACGCCAGCGATTTCAGGGTACAGGACCACGTTAAAGTCTGCTTCACCGAGGCGCTGGAGGTCAGCAACACTCGCATTCAGGGGGGCTGTGACATTCACTGTAATGCCCAGCTCGCCCAGTAACTTCTGAATCTCATGCACGTCATCGCGGTGCCGAAATCCGAGTGCCGTAGCGCCCAAAATATTGCAGCTGGGCGCTTTACCGGCAGCACGTGCAGCTGCGCGCTCTGCTACTAAAGTGGCGGCAGGTGTTTTTGCGGCGGGTGCTGCCAAGGTGCGGACCATCTGATAAAAGGTTTCAGCCGCGCCCCAGTTTTCTTTTTTCTGATACGACGGCAATTCCAGCGGAATCACCGGAATGGGTAAATTGAGGGCCTTCGCAAGGCCAGCAGGATCATCTTGAATCAACTCTGCCGTGCACGAGGCTCCCACCATCATTGCGTTTGGCTTAAAGCGTGCATAGGCCTCGCGTGTTGCATTTTTAAAGAGCTCTGCAGTATCGCCACCCAAGTCACGCGCCTGAAAGGTCGTATAGGTCACAGGTGGGCGTTTTTTAGAACGCTCAATCATCGTGAACAGTAGATCAGCATAAGTATCGCCTTGAGGCGCATGCAATACGTAATGCACATCTTTCAATGCGGTAGCAATACGCATTGCGCCCACATGGGGCGGTCCTTCGTAGGTCCAGAGTGTCAATTGCATATTAGGCCGCCAACTTCATACGACGTTGCAATGGACGCGCAAACAATTCTGCTAAATCAGCTGCTTGCTCGTAGCCATGTACTGGACTAAAAACCAGTTCAATTGACCATTTCGTGGTAATGCCTTCTGCTTCCAATGGGTTAGCTAAACCAAGTCCACACACGACGATATCCGGGTTATCTTCCCGGCAACGATCGAGTTGTTTTTCGACGTCCTGTCCTTCAACCAGGCGGACATTGTCTGGCAAGAGTGCGAGTTCTTGTGCCAAATGCTGGCGGTGTAAATAGGGTGTTCCGACTTCGAGTAAGGTCATGCCCATCTCGTTGTGCAAGAAACGGGCCAAGGGAATTTCCAGCTGCGAATCGGGGAAAAACGAGATGGTCTTCTGATTGAGAATAGTCTTGTAACGCTCCAATGCCGATACTGCACGGGCTTTTCTTGGCGCTGTTACACGCTCAAAATCAGCGTCGGTGATACCCCATTCTTTAGCGGCAGCTGCCAACCAATGGCTTGTACCCTCAACACCAAATGGGAATGGCGCATCGAGGCGCTGGGCACCGCGCTCATCAAATAAACGTCCAGTTTCAGCAAGGAATGGCTGAGCTAATAAGTAGCGTGTATTGGCATTAACAGTCACGGTGTCGTTGCTGTGGCGTGGCGGAAAGAACGACACCGCATCAATGCCAAGCTCATTAAAGACACGTCGAAACTGATCTTCTACAACGTCTGGTAAGCAGCCGACAACCACGAGATTCTTGGCATTGGTATTGGCATTCGCTGAACCACCACTAGCTTCGCTAGTCTTTGGTAACTCTTTCACCAAGGCAGCTAGACAGGCATCTTCGCCCTGCGTAAAGGTTGTTTCGATACCGCTACCGGAGTAACTCAAGATCCGGCATTGCTGAACAAACTGCTTACCCAGGCGCTCTGAGGCGCGAGCCAAATCCAGCTTAATCACTTCAGATGGGCACGAGCCAACCAGAAAGAGGAGTTTGATATCGGGCCTACGGCTCAGCAACTTTGTTACTACCTTATCCAACTCATCATTGGCATCGGCAATTCCGGCTAAATCGCGGTCATCAATAATGGCGGTAGCAAAACGCGGCTCCGCAAAGATCATGACGCCCGCGGCCGACTGAATTAAATGCGCACAAGTACGTGAGCCCACAACCAAAAAAAATGCATCTTGTATCTTGCGATGCAGCCAGATAATGCCGGTGAGGCCACAAAAAACCTCGCGCTGGCCTTTTTCTTTCAGAATAGGAATGTCGCGACTAGAGTCGCGCGCACCATTTAAATTGGGACTTGTAACGGCATTCATGTTGCCATTCCTCCGCTGATGTTGCGCTCGTTTCGCTCTTCTTCCAATACTGTTTCATCCGCCACACCTTCATACCGTGCCACCCTCAGCTTCCATAGAAACTGGGCCGCATTAATAAGGTAAGCAACGTATGCAGCCAATGCCAAATAAATTAATTCGTTGGCGTTCAGCGTGCCATTCCATAAGAAATAGAGGTATGCGGTATGCAGCGCCAGAACCAGCATGCTAAAAACATCCTCCCAAAAGAAACTTTCGGCAAAGAGGTACTTACCAAACACGACTTTTTCCCAAATCGATCCCGTAATCATGATCAGATATAAGGCAATTGTTTTGATAACGATCGATACCGTAGCAATTTCATAGCCATCGCCAGTAAAGAGGTAGCGAATGACTAAACAAAAACTGACAATGAAGATCAAGAATTGCGTTGGAGCCAAGATGCCTTGAACCAGAGTCCACACGGATTCATTGCGCCGTTTGCGCTGATCTGGTGTGTAGAGGGGTTTAGTCAAATTACTCACGTTTTTGCTTTGCTATTTCCATTGAATGTGTAAACAAAACTTTACGACTAATTTAATTTACAAAATACCGTATTTACCCTTATATAATAAGGGTTTACCCTTAAATATGATGTTTATCTACCCATTATTCTGTCAAAACTGTAATATTTGTTTTACATTGTAACTAAGTTTATTTTTTTACACCTACCTTAAAACGAGCCCGTTATGTTGGCAAAAAAAGAAAACCAGCAGCCATCCCTTGATGTACCCGCCTTAGATGCTGGCAAGGTGGTTGCTATGGTCAAGGGAATTGGTCGTATAAATCAAACGGGCAAGCGGGATTGGATTGAGGACCGTCTACTCAATACCATTCTGGAAACAAGCGCGCTTGAATTAAAACCACATTCGTCCGCACACCTCACCTGGCAAACCATTGAAGATCATGCGGATAATTTTGTTGCACTGATCACGCGCGATGGCCCGCAGAAAACAGAGCAATACATTGCCGAGCTATTGAACTTGGGAATGGGCGTTGATTCGATTGTTTTGGAATTAATACCGCGTATTGCACGCAAGCTTGGCGATCAATGGGTTAGCGATAGCCTTAGTTTTACAGAGGTCACGATTGCTACTGGACGTTTGCAGAAATTAATCTATAGCTTGGATCATTTATTTCAAGAAACGCGTACGAACGAATCGACTACGCATAGTATTCTAGTTACAGCCGCACCTGGCTCTCACCATACATTAGGGCCATTGATTTTATCGAATTACTTTACTTGGGCGGGATGGAATGTACTCAATGAAAGTACGCCAACTGAGCGCTACATTGAAACGACCATTGCCAGTAAATCCCTTACTGCGATTGCGGTTAGCGTTGCTGATTACGACCAACTCGATCAACTGCCCAAACTCATTCAAGTGATTCGCAGCAAGTCGCTCAACCCTGCAATCATCGTACTCACCGGGGGATCGCTATATAATTCGGATGCACTGTCTTTTGGGCATATTAAGGCCGATATAAAATCCAATACGCCTGAGGAAGCATTGCATCAACTGAATCGAATTTTAAACATTACAACCGAAGTCAGCAGCTCAATTTCAGCCTTAAATAATTAAAACAATAAATGGCTCTAAACGATAACTCCCATCACAATCTAGACGCGGTAGACATAAAGACTGCGGTCTCTTTGGTTGCCTATTCTGCCGATGTTGTTTTTGTTCTCGACACCAGCGGAACCATTCGCGAAGTGGTAAATGCCGAAAAAATTGGTATCGAAGACAGTAGCAGTTTGATCAATAAAAAATGGATGGATACGATTGCAATCGATAGCCATCCAAAAGTGCATGCGCTATTGGATACCAATACAACGGAGGGTGCTCAGAAATGGCGGCAAATTAATCAATTGCTGCCAGATGGAAAATCCTTACCGATTCTATTCAGCACGGTACACCTTCCTAAGCAAAAATCCGTTTTAGCCATCGGACGCGATCTTCGCAGTATTTCAGCTTTGCAGCAACGCCTTGTAGAGGCACAACAAGAAATCGAGCGCGATTACACCCGCTTACATGCGATTGAAAACCGGTACTCGCAGTTATTCAATATTACCGATCAGGCCTATTTGCTGATCGACAGCCAAACCCTTCGAATTATGGAAGCTAATAAAGCGTCCGGCACCTTATTGGGCGACTCCAAAAAATTGGTTGGAAAGGCGATTGGCGACTTGTTTGCTAAGGCAGATCAAGAGGTCATCCAGGACTATTTTGCCGACTTTAAGATTGGCAATTTGCAGCAAAACCGCGTAGTTCACCTACTTAACTCTGCAGATGAGGTTGAAATTTCAAGCGCATTGCTTCGCGAAGGCAGACAAAGCGTTTACTTGGTCAACTTAAACCCTCTATCGATTAGCGCTGCCACTATTAATTATGGCGAGCAAAGTGCGCTGGTCTTAAAAGCCATTGAAGAGTCAAGCGATGCATTTGTAGTAACGAATTTGCAGGGCTTAATTCTGTCCTCCAATAAGGCATTTACACAGATGACGCATTCTGCGCAAGCGGAATATGTCATTGGCAAATCATTAGAGCAGTGGCTCGGACGCTCAACCATTGATTTGCGAATTATTCTCAATACATTACGTGAGCACGGCGCAATTAAGAACTATGCCACTACCATTACCAGTGACGATGGCAGCTCGCCTTTAGAAGCTGAGATTTCAGGGGTTGATGTCCGTTCTCATAACCCCCCTGCCTTTGCTTTTAGCATCCGCAGCATTTCCAAGCGGGTAGCACAAGCTGGCCCTACACCTAGCAATATTGAGAAAAATGCACGGCACCTGACTGAACTAGTTGGTAAAGTTCCCCTCAAGGAAATTGTGACCGAAACCACCGACATCATTGAAAAGCTGTGCATTATTTCGGCTTTAGAACTCACCATGTCGAATCGCGCTTCGGCCGCAGAGTTGTTAGGCCTTTCCCGTCAGGGCCTCTACATTAAGATGCGTCGCTTTGGCATTATTGAGAACAGCGCCTCCGAAGACAACGACTCCTAGATTACGTCACCATGCGCAATCAAACCGCAGTATTAGTGTTAGTTGATATTGCGCCCGATTCATTCCTCTGGGGCCTCTCCCGTTATGTGATTGGTCGTTTTTCTCTGTACAACATTCCCGGGCTGCAGTTTTTTAAAGTGTTGGGCTCAGGGTTTGATGGGGGCTTTAGTACCAAGCCTAGCCTGCACAAACAAGGTTTGTTTTGCCTATTCGATAGCGAACAACACGCCAAGCAATTCCGAGAAAATTCAAGCTTGGTTCAGTCTTATCTGAATCACTCGCGCGAATTCTTTGCAGTAACGCTGAATGCATTCAGTACACGCGGCTCCTGGGCAAATACCCAATTGGATATTACGGCCAAGGCTCCAGTATCCGGACCTATCGCTTCCTTAACCCGCGCATCCATTAAGCCCTTCAAAGCCAATGCGTTTTGGAAAAATGCGCAACCTGCTGAGGTCTCGATTAATCAATCTAAAGGCGTACTCTTGACTGCTGGTCTTGGTGAAGCGCCATACCTGCGGCAAGCCACCTTTACGATCTGGGAGAACGAGACGGCGCTTAATGCCTATGCGCAACAAGGTGCGCACCTTGCCGCCATCAAGGCCGCCTATGGTCAACATTACTTTTCAGAATCGATGTTTACCCGTTTTACGCCATCTGCAATGGAAGGTACTTGGCGGGGCAAACGCTATGGATAGGACATGAGTAGCGAACGCGTCGTGGTGGTTGGTGGTGGCATTGGTGGTTTATGCGCCTGTCTTGAGCTTACCCATCTAGGCTTTGACGTTACCCTGCTTGAAAAGGAACAGGCACTTGGTGGGAAGATTCGCCAAGTAGCGGTCGGGGCTGGTCACGATATTGGATTAGTGGATTCTGGGCCCACTGTGTTTACGATGCGCTGGGTCTTTGAGCAACTCTTTGATGCCTGTGGCGCGTCATTCTCCGCACATGTACAAACTGATCCATTAACCATCTTAGCGCGGCATTCCTGGGGCGAAGGCCATCTGGATTTATTTGCCGATCGCAATCAGAGTGCAGACGCCATTGCGGCATTTTCGAGTCCTGCAGAAGCAACGGCATTTTTAGAGTTCTGTGCGATGGCCAAGAAGGTATATGACGCACTGGAGAAGCCCTTCATTCAATCAGCTAGGCCGTCAATGGCAGGCATGATGGGGTCACTGGGCATCACAAAATCGATGCCGCTAATGGCAATCGGACCCTTTAGTGACCTTTGGACCTCGTTGGGCAAATACTTTAAGGACCCTCGCCTGCACCAACTGTTTGGTCGCTATGCTACCTATTGCGGCTCTTCCCCTTTTTTAGCGCCGGCAACTTTAATGCTGATTGCCCAAGTTGAAATGGATGGCGTTTGGTCAGTACGTGGCGGCATGGCGGAGATTCCGAAAGCAATCGGTCGCTTGGCAGAAAGCAAGGGAGCGCGGATTCGTACCAATGCTCCGGTACAAGCAATTCATCAACAGCACAACCGCATTACATCGATTGAACTGGCTGACGGAGAGCAGATACCAGCGGACTATGTTGTTTTTAATGGCGACATCAATGCCCTGCGTCAAGGCTTACTTGGAGAAGCTTTGCGATCGGCCATATCGAACCGCATTCCGACTAGCCGGTCACTTTCGGCATTGACCTGGTCGATGAAAGTCAAAACCAGCGGCTTTCCATTGGTGCGCCACAACGTCTTTTTCAATCAAGATTACGCCAGCGAGTTTAGTAGCATCTTTCAACACAAGGCCTACCCCAATCACCCCACCGTTTATGTCTGCGCTCAAGATCGAAGCGATAGCGGTGCCGCCTTAGAGCAGGAAGAGCGACTGCTGTGCCTTGTCAATGCCCCAGCGATTGGTGATCATGAAATTAACCAGAAGGAAATCGACCGATGCGAGCAAACCGCATTTACCCTACTCAAGCAATGTGGTCTGGAGCTACAGGAATCCAGCCATTCCAGTATCCGCACATCGCCAACGGAATTCAATCGCCTGTTTCCGGGTCGCGGGGGAGCGCTGTATGGTCAAGCAACCCATGGCTGGATGAGCTCATTCCAGCGCTCCAATGCGCTGACGCAAATCGAGAATCTCTTTCTGGCGGGCGGCAGCGTACATCCGGGTCCGGGAGTGCCGATGGCCGCTTTGTCCGGTCGTCAGGCGGTCGCAGCGCTGATGGCGCGCCGCAATTCAACCAAGCGGTAGATCCCGGCAATTACCTCTGGTGGTATGTTGATGCACTGAGCGATGATGGTCAGCATGGGATCAGCATCATCGCCTTTGTTGGTAGTGTGTTCTCGCCCTACTATGCCTGGGCTAATCGATCGCAGCCAGCCGATGCTAATGACTATTGCGCGCTCAATGTGGCAATCTATAGCCCCGGTAATAAGCGCTGGACTATGACCGAGCGCGGTGGTAAATGGATTCACCGTGATCAGCATACTTTCCAAATTGGACCGAGCGCGCTGCATTGGGATGGCAACTGTTTGACGATTAGCATTGCCGAACGCGCCATTCCATTCGGCCAAAAGGTTGCCGGCACGATTAAAGTCTATCCAGAACAGCTGTTTCAGTACACGACGCCTTTGGATGACGCAGAAAAACACCGCTGGGGTCCAATTGCGCCATCCGCTCGAGTTGAGGTCAACATGCATAACCCTAAATTGAGTTGGCGGGGCCATGCCTACTTTGACTCAAACGAGGGAGATGAGGCCATTAGCGTACCGTTTACCGAATGGGATTGGTCGCGCGCCTCGATGAAAGACGGCAGTACTGCGGTGATTTACGATGTCCGCCAAAAATCAGGGGTTGAGCGACTGATTGCAATGCGCTTTAAGTCCGATGGAAGTGTTGAGCCATTTGAGGCTCCAGCACGCCAAGCCCTCAAGAAAACCGTCTGGCGCATTCAGCGCCACATGCGCACCGATGCCAATACCATCGCCAGCACTAGCCAACTCCTAGAAGATACGCCTTTTTATGCACGATCTATCTTGGAGTCTAGTTTGCTCGGAGAAAAGGTAACGTCGATGCATGAAACACTCAACGTGCCCCGCCTAGTTGCTACCAGCACCCAGCTGATGCTGCCATGGCGCATGCCACGCGTACCCAAGGTGTTTTCCTAAAGAGGGATGCCTTAGTCGTCTAGCAGTATTACGCGGCCGCCTTTTCTGGCTGCATAAAGGCATCGTAGTTTTGAATGCGGCGGCGCTCTACCCGCTCCATTAAGTTAATCACCCAAATCATCCGATCCTCTATCGAGCCTTCGTAATGGGCATGCGGATCGTTAGGTAAAACGGCCTCTACTAAGAACTGCAATTCTGCAATGGGTTCGAGTGTTGCATTTAATTTCGGGCTGTAAATACCAGCCATAAAGGCTTGGCCCATCAACAGCAGTTTTTTGGAGAACGGTACCACCGCACGGTGGTTAATGGAATTCATACCCCGGCGCTCAACCTCACGACCGATTTCGCAATAAATTAAGCGTGCTGCTGAAATAGCCGCACGGCAATTGCGGGGCAATCCGGCAACTCCAGCAATCGAGCGCTGATACATGGCATCCGCAGTCTTTAATAAGCGCGAGACAACACTACCAAGCGCTTCGCTGAATACCGGATCCTTGAGCCAAGCATCGGGATCGATTCCAGCCTCACGCATCCAGCTGCGAGGCAAATACAGGCGACCATTGCGGGCATCCTCACCCACATCGCGTGCAATATTGGTTAATTGCATGGCCAAACCCAACTCACAAGCACGCTGCAGCACGACTGGATCGCGCACACCCATGATGAGGGTCATCATGACCCCAACTGTAGAAGCAACGCGAGCGCCATAAGCCTGTAAATCTTCGATGGTTTCATAACGACGGCCATCCCGATCCCACTCAAACCCCTCAATTAAGGCCTCCAGCAAAATCTTCGGGATGCCAAATCGCTCCACTACTAATGCAAGCGCGCGATCTGCAGGTACATCAACCGGATCTTGCTGATATATCCGGCTGAGTCGGTCCTGAATCTGGGGGATGACATCATCACTGGCATTCTGATCGTCTACCAAGTCATCCAATAGGCGGCAAAAGGCGTACAAAGCGGTTGCCGAACTACGAATATTACTGGGCAAAATTTTAGAGGCGGCAAAGAAGGATTTAGACCCATCTTTCATGAGCTCGGTGCAAGTACGTAAATCCAACTGAAAGCCAAATTCAGAGGAAATGGCGCGGACGGTATTAAGTTGCTGCATACGCACCCTGCTTTAAATACGCATTGCTCACCGGCTCAATTACAGAATCAAACGCTTTTGCTGAAGAGAGCACTCCTGGAATACCAGCACCAGGATGGGTGCTGGCACCCACCATATACAAACCAGCTATATCCTCACTACGATTGTGCGGCCTAAACCAAGCGCTCTGCGTCAGTAAAGGCTCAAGACCAAAGGCTGCGCCCTTATGGGAAAGAAGGCGGTCTTTAAAGTCTTGCGGCGTCATCATGAATGACTCGGTGATATTGGCCTGCAAATCCGGCATCACGGTACTTTCTAGCATATTGGCGATGGCCTGGCGATACGACTCTGCCACTACCTGCCAGTCCGTTCCGCTATCCAAATGGGGCACTGGAGAGAGGACATAAAACGTATCACAGCCCTCCGGTGCCATCGATGGATCGGTTGCTGTTGGCCTATGCAAATACAAACTAAAGTCTTTTGCCAAATGATGCTTTTTAAAAATATCATCCAACAGTGTCTTGTAGCGCTCACCCAGAAGCATCATATGGTGTGGTATTTCGGGGTACTTTTTCTTGGTTCCAAAGTACCAAACGAACAAACTCATGGAGTACTTGCCGTTATCGACTTTTTTATCTGTCCATACTTTGCGGTATTTAGCATCAACCAAGTTTTTGTAGGTCCAAGCGGTATCGGCATTCGATACCACTAGATCGGAATACAGCACTTGACCATTCTCTAAGGTAACGCCAGTGACTTTATTATTTTCAATGTTTATTTTACGGACGGTGGAGTTATAGCGAACCTCAACGCCCTGCTCGTTTAATAACTTAACCAATCCTTGAATTAACTGTCCAGTACCGCCCATGACCGAATGCACGCCCCATTTGCGCTCTAGCGCATTAATCAGGGAATAGACTGCTGTTACCGAGAAAGGGTTACCACCAATCAGCAATGGGTGAAAACTCATTACCTCTCGCAGCTGTGGATTCTTAATGTGTTTTGCAACCAAGGAATATAAATTGTTCCAAGCGCGCATCTTGACTAGACTCGGGAAGGCCTTCGCCAGATCCCCCAAGGTCTGAAAGCAGAAATCACCCAACTCCTCAAAGCCCAACTTGTAGCATTTTTCTGCTTCTTCTAGGAAACACTCATAACCGGGCAGATCGGATGGTTCAAACTTGGCCACCTCGGCTCGCATTTTTTCTGGATCGCCGGTGTAATGAAAGATCCGTCCATCCGCAAAACGGACTTGATAAAACGGATCCATGAGACGTAGATCAATGTCGTCTTTCATGTCACGGCCGCACAAGGCCCACAATTCTTCTAGTAAAAATGGGGCAGTAATAATGGTAGGGCCAGCATCGAAGGTGTAGCCATTACGGCGATGCACGTAGGCACGTCCACCGGGAGAATCAAGGCGTTCAAGCACCGTGACCTCATACCCTTTTACTGCGAGTCGAATGGCTGCTGCTAAGCCGCCAAAGCCACTGCCAATCACAATGGCCCGAGCCCCTGTCTTTTTAGCGCCGCCTAGAACAGCCAGCTCGGGTATCTTAAAACGATCGACCTTTTGGTCCATCTCTATTCCTTCATGGTTGGCGGCCTTGAAAAGTCAAGCCCGCCTACTTCTTTTGCGCTAGTACCGTTGGCTTTCCAGTTGGCGGTCCAACCAAGTATGGATAGTCTTTCAGCATACTTTTACCCAATAGAGGCTTATTCACGCCCTGATGGCAGGTCGCGCAATTGGCCTTTGCGACATCCCCATCCGGCCCTAAGCGGTGCGGAGGAAAGAGGGGCGTAGTGGGCACAATGTAATTGCTATTGACGTCCTTTACCATCTGAATACCATGCCATGCTTGAGCACGCTGTGGTGGGCTTTGCTCCCAGTCCGCAAATGCCCTGGAGTTATGACAATAAGTGCAATTAACGCCTAAGGCATTCGATTGATGGATCATCACAGCAAATACAGACTCTGTTTCTTGAATTGATTTCACATGACCAGTGGGCAAGGCAGTTGGCCCGGTGATACGTGCAGCATCTTTTCCGGCTAAGAAATAACTAGAAAATGGCTGGTTTGGCAATGATGCGTAGCCAACTGCTGGCGAGGGTGCATTCTGTCCATTACGGTTACCCAGCATGCCACCTTTTTTCTTCTCTGCAGTGTCAAACCAAACTTCTTTTGGAATGGCATTACCGCGATGGCAGGTGTAGCAGGTTACGCCAGTGTCCTTGACGTGAGCATTCCAATTGGAATTAATGTTTTGGGTCATCTGAATCATCGTTCGGGCAACATTTTTGGTGTAGACCGAATCGTCTGCAAAGTTCTGCACATTATGGCAATACCCGCATCCTTCTTTTGGTGCAATCCAGGATGTCATGGCTACCATAAAGGTAGTGAACTGAGCCTCACTCAGGTTACCTAACACCTTCACGTTCTTATACACCGCACTAGCCTTAGGCCCATCGGCTGGAACTGGGATGCCCGGAGGGGCGATATTTTCAGCTGCCAGCTTTTCTTGGGTGCGGGGATTGTTAATCTCCACCATTGCGGTACCCCGAAATCCGGTTTGGATAGCATCGATAGGCGGACGCTCACAACCCGTTAACAGTGCCGCTGAAGCGAGGCCTAAAGTTATTAATAATTTATTGAGTCCGGCTTTCATTATTTCGCTCCCTGAATAGCGGCAGGTGCCATGGGCGCACTGAGTGCAGGATCGGCTACCACCTCAAAATAGGCAGGATACGCCGGAGCAATACCGTGTTTCACACCCCACAGATACCAGTTATCCACCACGGTACCCGTTAACAAGATTCCAATGCCGCCCGTAATCGGGGTAAGTACTGCAAACCACCAAGCCCAACGGTGAATCGATTCCATCGTCGCATTAAAGCCCATGGTCCAGCGCCAGAAAAGGCCGGCACGCTCAGAAGCCGTGCCGCGATCCACAATTTGTTCGATCTCGCGCTCGCCGCCAAAACGACTGACTGCCAAGATGGTGGCGCCGTGCATGGCAAAAAGCAATACTGAGCCATACAAAAACACAATCGATAGCATATGGAATGGGTTGTAGAACAAATTACCGTAGCGAATCGAGAATGCAGCTGTCCAGTCGAGGTGGGAGAAGATACCAAAGGGGACTGCCTCAGCCCAGCTACCCATCAGCACAGGGCGAATTAAGCCAAGCACCAGGAACAACCAAATTGCAGCCGCAAATGCCCAAGGAACATGGGTTCCCATGCCAAGTGCAATGGCACGGCGATAGGTGCGATACCACCACAACATAATCGAAATGGTTGTGAAGAGACCGGCGATCAGCCACCAGCCACCTTCATTCATTGGCGGAAAGGTCAGGCCATACTTCGGTGCGGGCGGATCCAGCGATAGCCAAAACAGTTGGCGCACAAACTGAATGGGATTCCAATCCACCTGGGCCAGCATATTAAAGCCAATCATGACGAATGCAGCCATGCCAAACATCAGCGATGCAAGGCCGAGTCGACCTAAGTAAATTGGTCCGAGTTGCGCATTACCAATAAGGCCCATGAGGTAGCTAAAGCCAAATGGCTTGGTACGCTCCCGCATATCGTATGCATTAATAGGAACGCCATGACTGGCAGGGCCCGTTACTTGGGTTTGGGTAAATAAATTTTGATATTCAATCATGATCTCTCCTATTAGCTCCAGATGGGCAAGTTAAGCCACCATGTCCACCATTCAGGCCATCCTTTAGTCCAGAATGGGCCGCTAATCACAATACAAACAGCGCTCCAAAAACCCGCTGCTAAGGCTAAAAATAATCCAACCCGATGGATGCCTAAGGTGCCCACAGAATAACCAACGATGTCTCTAAAGAAGGTGTCTTCATGCTCTGGTGTTTTTACATTGTGGCCAGGCTGCGGATTAGTCGAAGACAAAATCAAAGCGCCGTGCAAAGACAAGGCCAGTGTTGTAGTAAAGAAAAAGGTAACCGCTAGCATGTGTGCTGGGTTGTAATGGAAATGCAGGTATTGATATCCAGTATTGGAGACCCAATCCAAATGACTCAAGATGCCGTATGGGAAACCGTGCCCCCAAGCACCCATCAAGACTGGGCGAATGACCACGAGAGTGAAATAAGCAAAGATCGCCATACTAAAGGCAGCGGGAACGTGTAGCCCCATGCCGAGCTTGCGGCAAATCTCGACTTCACGCAGTGCCCAGGATATAAAAGCGCCCAGCGCACAGATGGTGATGATTTGCCACAATCCGCCCTCCATCATCGGCGCCGGACCCAAGCCATACTTGAGATCGGGAGGGGCAATATTGATTTGCCAGATGTTCCAAACGCCTGACTGCGCAGCACCCCACAGGATCAGAGCCGTTCCTAAGAAAGTAAAAAAGATCGTAGTAACGCCAAAAAAACCAACATAGAATGGCCCAACCCAGAAATCAAAGAGATCTCCGCCGATTAAGGTACCACCGCGTACGCGGTATTTCTTTTCAAAATTGAGCATAGCCATTTATGCACTCCTTACAAAACG
>JAIXPY010000052.1 GCA_027486025.1 Burkholderiaceae bacterium | reverse complement strand
CTGCTGGCACATGGCGCGGATCGTCAAAGCATGATCGTGGCACTCGGCGGTGGCGTAGTGGGCGATATGGCAGGCTTTGGCGCTGCTAGCTTCATGCGTGGCATTCGCTTTATACAAGTACCTACCACCTTGCTAGCTCAAGTTGACTCGTCGGTTGGCGGCAAAACTGGCATCAATCATCCCTTGGGGAAAAATATGATTGGCGCCTTTCACCAGCCAGTGGCCGTAATTGCCGATTTAAATACACTCCGCACATTGCCGCCCCGCGAGCTCTCTGCTGGTCTGGCTGAGGTGATTAAACATGGTGCGATTGCCGATGTTGATTTCTTAGATTGGATCGAAGCCAATACCGGCGCACTGCTTGCATGCGATACCGATGCCATGGCCCACGCTGTGTTGCGCTCATGCGAAATTAAGTCTGCCGTTGTTTCTGCTGATGAGCGCGAAGGAGGAATTAGGGCTACTTTAAATTTTGGTCATACCTTTGGTCATGCCATTGAATCGGGACTTGGGTATGGTGAGTGGTTGCATGGTGAGGCGGTAGGCTGCGGCATGGTGATGGCAGCTGATCTCAGTGCCCGCTTAGGCCAAATTAGCAAAATGGATGCGGAGCGGCTTAAGCGAATCATTGCATCCATGCATTTACCTATCGCACCCCCAAAGCTAGGTAGTCAGCGCTTTATGGAATTAATGCAGGTTGATAAAAAGACAGAGGCAGGACAAATTCGCTACATCACATTAGGGTCGATTGGCGCTGCGCGCATTCAGCAAGTACCGAACAATACTGTGATTGAAACGCTCGTTGCTACTGGCGCAGCGTAATAAAACGAAGTCCTACTTATTTCAGTGCGATGGTTAGCGGCTGGCCTGCTTGTGCACTAGCAAACTCGGATAAATCGCTGAGTAACTCACGGCCTGTTTTGGTATCGAGCCACAGCGGTTTAGTCATGCTACCCGCCCAGCGGTAATGAAAGCCGCCACACTTTGCGGCTACCCAGATTTCATGAAGGGGGGGCTGGGTGTTAACCACAATCACACTACGATCACGAAACTGAATGGTAATGACGTTGCCCCCTTGGCGCGACACATCGAGATCAAGGTCGAGGCGATCATCGGCGGCCTCTAATGCCAGCTCGATCGACTGCAGTAGGTGCGCACCCAACTGATGAAATTGCGAGTCATCAATTGCTTCCACCGCTGAATTACTAGGCTTGTTATCAGACTGCTGCATGCTATATTCAATCATTCGTAATAAAGATAACCATGATAGCCATTCTAATCAGAGCGCTCGGAATTGGACTTCTAATATCCCTCACGGGATGCGGGGTTAGAGGTCCACTGTATTTACCTACGGTACCACCCGCTCCCACCCCCCCAACTCAAGCTGAGCCTAAGGGCGCTTTATACCCGCCCAGTAGTCCAGCCAGCGCCAACCCAGCAAAGCAATGACCGCCGACTCCCAATCTAATCCCCTACCCCATTTAGCCGGCTTTTCAGAGCGTGGCGGCCAGTGGTATGCCGAGGACGTTTCCTTAGCAAGCCTGGCGGAGCAATACGGAACGCCCCTTTACATTTACAGTAAGCGTGCAATCACAGAGGCTTATCAGGCTTACGATCGTGCTTGCGTGGATGCATCTGGGAAACGGCGCGCCCGCATCCACTTTGCAATGAAAGCGAATAGCAATTTAGCGGTTTTGGATTGCTTGAGAAGATTGGGGGCTGGTTTTGATTTGGTCAGCGGCGGCGAACTGGCCCGCGCCCTAGCCATTGGTGCTGAGCCTTCGAGTCTCGTATTTGCTGGAGTAGGCAAATCTGCCGCTGAAATTGCAGCGGCACTGAAAGCCGGCGTTAAATGCATCAATGTGGAGTCGATTCCGGAATTGCATCAAATCAATCGCATCGCTTCACAGCAGGGTTGCCGCGCACCCATTTCCTTGCGCGTCAATCCCGATGTCGATGCACAAACACACCCGTATATTTCTACCGGACTCAAAGACAATAAGTTTGGCATTGCTTACCATGAGGTTCTAAAAACCTATCGTGAGGCAGCGCTCTTTTCCCACATCGACGTTGTCGGAATTGATTGCCACATTGGTTCGCAAATCACCAGCATCGCGCCCTACTTAGATGCTGTTGATAAAGTATTGGACTTGGTAGTTCACCTCAAAAAAGAGGGGATTGTGATTCACCACCTCGATTTAGGTGGCGGCCTTGGCATCTCTTACGGAGCCGAAACGCCACCTGACATTACTGAATTTACTAACGCCCTCCTGAATCATGTTGCCAAGCGCGGCTTTGCGCACTTGGATGTGGCCCTTGAGCCGGGTAGATCCTTGGTTGGTAATGCCGGTGTTTTACTCACGCGCGTGGAGTACCTAAAACCCGGTGCTGAAAAGAATTTTTGTATTGTGGATGCGGCGATGACTGAGTTAATGCGCCCGGCACTCTATGAGGCGTATCACGCAATTGTGCCGATTCAAGCAAAAGAGCTCCCTCCTCAGACCTATGATGTAGTGGGGCCAGTGTGTGAGTCAGGCGATTGGCTTGGTCGCGATCGCGCGCTTGCGGTTGCGGAGGGAGATTATTTAGCCATCCTGTCTGCTGGAGCTTATGGCTTTGTGATGTCCTCAAACTACAACACGCGGCCTCGCCCCGCTGAGATCATGGTGGATGGCGACAAAGCCTATGTGATTCGTGATCGCGAAAATGTCAGCGATCTTTTTGCGGGTGAACGCACTCTGCCTTAAAACAAAAAACCCCGCACAGCATGCGGGGTTTGTCTTTAATACAGTAAGTAGGCTTAACGCAATCCAGCCATAAAGTCTGACACTGCTTTGATTTCAATATCCGACATCTTGCCTGCAATCGCAGTCATCTGTGCGTTATTTTTACGTGTACCGTCGCGGAAGTAACCGAGTTGTGCCACCGAATAATCCGCCCACTGTCCGCTGAGGAGAGGATATTGCGATGGGATGCCAGCACCGTTGGGACTATGGCATGCAGCGCAAGCTGGAATGCCTTTTTCTGCAATGCCGCCCGCATATATTTGCTTACCCAATCCAATGGTCTCTTTGTTCTGGGCAACGCCCAAGGAAACAGTTTGCTTGCTGAGATACGCAGCAATATTGGCCATGTCTTGCTCTGTTAAGGCAGCTGACATACCGGCCATAATGGCATTTGCACGTGTGCCATCTTTGTAGTTTTTAAGCTGCTTGATGGTGTAGGCGCTGTGCTGGCCAGCCAGCTTAGGCCATGCACCGGCAGCACTCTTGCCTTCAGCGCCATGGCAGCTTGCGCAGCCGATTACGCCCCGCTGTGGGTCGCCATTGGTATACAACTTCTCTCCAATCGCTGCATCGGGTTTGGCCGGCTTAGCAGCAGGATCCGCAGCAACACTGTGGGCGCTAAAACCAAGGCTGGCAGCTGCCAAAAGGGCAATAAAACCAGGCCGAAAGCCGTTTAATTTGGAGATTTGAACAGATTGACGCATTATGTTTACCTTAACAAAAATTCCTAAGAGTGCATGGATAACGCCAATTTACCGACGCCCACCATTTCTTCCACTAT
>JAIXPY010000099.1 GCA_027486025.1 Burkholderiaceae bacterium | reverse complement strand
TCGTCCAATACAAATTTGGGGTATTCCGCATCAAACGCACGCCAGTCTTTGCGCTTTCCTAATACCAGCAACCAATCATTGCGCATACGATCTGCGAGGGCGGTCCCCTCATACTTACTTAAAAACGCCATCACCTGGCTATCGGCCGTTGTCTCGGCGCGCGCCATACCGCCGGCATCAAATAGCTGCGGCTTAATCTTGAAGTACTCGACGTAATCGCTCATGATGTAGTTGGGCAAACTGGCCGCAAGCTGCTGGGCACGCGGAGCATCATTTTTACGGGCAGCCTCCCGCAACTCAATGAATGTTCTGTCTGCCTCGGTCAATTCCAGTGGGGTATTGGCTGGTTTAGCGGGTTTTTTTGCCAGTACGCTCTCCTGGACAATGAAAAGCCCACAGCAGATCAGGATGGCTGTTAGCATCCATCTGAAAGAGCCTAGAAGCGGGAGTGCTGTAAAAAAGCGATTAATGCGAATAAATGGCGTCATCCCTATAGTCTAACTTTTATTTGTTTTTTCATTCATTGCACTCTCGCTTGGTACTATTTCGTATGCCAAACCCTGATTTAAAAGCCCTTCGAAATCGACTGCTACGTGAACGCACTGCGTACGCGCAAGACCCTAATACCTCTTCCGCTAACCAAGCAGTCGTAGCAGCATTGGGCCTCGCACTCACAACAGAGCTGCAATCGATTGAGTCAATTGCACTGTATTGGCCGATTCAGCAGGAAATTGATTTACGCCAATGCCTCAGTGACTGGGCCAAAGCAAAGCATGGCAGGCAGTTAGCCCTGCCCATCATGCGCGCTGACAAGCGGCTTGATTTTTATTCCTGGCAGGATGGAGATGCATTAGTAAGCCAGCAACACGGCATTGCAGAGCCCAATCCAAATGATCCCCAAATGAAGTCCATTGAGCCCGACTGCATTTTGATCCCCTGCGTCGGTTGGTCTTGGGCTAGCAATACCCACAGAGATCCTCTGCAAATGCACTATTGGCGGCTGGGCTATGGCGGCGGCTATTTTGACCGAACCTTGGCCCGCTTACGCCCTGCAAAGCCAAGCATCGTCTGTATTGGGGTTGGGTATGACTGGCAGCAATTAAACCCAAATCAGTGGCAAGCAGAGGCCCATGATGAGCCACTCGACGCCATGCTGACCGAATCTGGATTGCGCTTAAGAGCGCTTAATTTGAGCCTAGGTTGAGGTTCTCAGCAATCGCCAATACTGCGTCGGCTTGGTTCAGCGCGTAAAAATGCAAACCAGGCGCACCGGTAACCAGCAGCTGGTCGCACAAGTCGGTTACAACATCTTCACCAAACGATTTGATGGATGCCGTATCGTCGCCAAAGGATTGCAAGCGCAAGCGAATCCAGCGCGGCACTTCAGCGCCGCACGCATCTGAAAAGCGTAATAACTGACTGCAATTGGTGATCGGCATAATCCCCGCAATAATCGGTTGAGTGACACCTAGGTCATACGCGTCCTCCACAAACCGAAAGTACGCATCCGAATTAAAGAAGTATTGCGTCACAGCTGAATTGGCGCCGGCCTTCATTTTCTCTACAAAAAACTGTAGATCCGAAGCGGGCGATTTTGCCTGTGGATGGGTCTCCGGGTAGGCCGCAACATCAATATGAAACCAATCACCCGTCTCCGCACGAATGAACTCGACTAACTGATTGGCATGCGAGAACTCACCATACTGCCCCATACCCGAAGGCAAATCGCCACGCAAGGCAACGATGCGGCGAACCCCCAGTTCACGATACTGATGCAGCATCGCGCGCACACTGTCACGCGAACTACCAACGCACGATAAATGCGGCGCCACAGACTCACCCGCCGCATGAATCTCACTAACGACCTGCAAGGTGCCAGACTGGGTTGATCCGCCAGCGCCAAATGTAACGGAGTAAAACGCCGGCCTTAGTGATTCACTAAAGCGCTCACGCACCAGACGGAGTTTGTTTTCTCCTTCTGGTGTTTTTGGTGGAAAAAATTCGACGCTCAATTCCATTGCATTTGACCTATCTAGTACACCTGCGATTAATAACGGTAATGCTCTGGCTTATATGGGCCTTGCTTTGTCACTCCAATGTAGCTGGCCTGTTGATCGCTCAACTCGGTCAGTTGTGCATTGAGCTTCTTAAGCTGCAAGCGCGCTACTTTTTCATCTAAGTGTTTTGGCAAGGTATAAACGCCGACGGGGTATTTCTTCGTACCAACTGCGCCCCACAATTCAATTTGCGCAATCACTTGGTTCGCAAACGAAGAGCTCATCACATAAGATGGGTGACCAGTGCCGCAACCCAAATTAACTAAGCGGCCTTTTGCCAAAATAATCAGGCGCTTTTCAGGCATGCCATTCATGGCAGGGAAAATCACGTGATCGACCTGGGGTTTAATTTCTTCCCAGCGGTATTTTTCAATACCCGCAATATCAATCTCATTATCAAAGTGGCCGATATTACAAACAATGGCTTGATCTTTCATGCGCGCCATATGATCATGCGTGATCACATGGTAGTTGCCGGTTGCCGATACAAAGATATCGGCTTTGTCTGCTGCGTAATCCATCGTGACAACGCGATAGCCTTCCATTGCTGCCTGCAATGCGCAGATCGGATCGACTTCTGTAACCCAAACCTGTGCAGACAGGGCGCGCAAGGCTTGTGCTGAACCCTTACCAACGTCACCATAACCGCAGACCACGGCGACTTTACCGGCAATCATCACATCGGTGGCGCGCTTAATCGCATCAACTAAAGACTCACGGCAGCCATACAAGTTATCAAACTTGCTCTTGGTCACTGAATCGTTCACATTAATTGCAGGGAAACGTAACTCGCCTTTAGCAAACATTTGATACAAACGATGCACGCCGGTTGTTGTCTCTTCCGTAACGCCCTCAACCTTAGCTAAGCGAGTCGAGTACCAGGTTGGATCAATCGCTAGCTTGCTCTTAATGGTCGAGAACAAAATAGTTTCTTCTTCGCTGCTGGGATTGCTTAAGACTGCTTGATCTTTTTCTGCCTTTGCACCCAAATGCAGCAGTAATGTTGCATCGCCGCCGTCATCCAAAATCATATTGGTAAAGCCGCCATCTGCCCACTCAAAAATGCGGTGGGTGTAATCCCAATACTGCTCTAAGGTCTCGCCCTTAATTGCAAATACGGGAGTGCCGTTGGCGGCAATCGCTGCGGCAGCATGATCTTGCGTTGAGAAAATATTGCAGGACGCCCACTGTACTTTGGCGCCCAATGCTTCGAGCGTCTCAATCAGCACTGCCGTTTGAATCGTCATGTGCAGTGAACCCGTAATGCGAGCGCCGCGCAGTGGCTGAGTTGCTGCGAACTCATCGCGAATCGCAACCAGTCCTGGCATTTCGGTTTCGGCAATGGCAATTTCTTTGCGGCCAAAATCAGCCAAGGTGATGTCGGCAATTGCGCAATGTTTTGCTACAAAATCATTTAGATTGAAATCAGATGCGGTATTCATTCATGCTCCAGCTAAGGACGGATCAATGCTGGGGCAAGAAAACTCGCCAACCATTGAGCCATGGGTTAGCGAGCGCAGTTGCAAAAAGCAAATTCCTGTTCGGATCTTGCCCCCTCAAGCCTGGGGAATCATTGGTTCGCAATGTTCCTTGCAACGCTCCTTGAGAGTATGGCGAAATTGTAATCAATTTCGCCAGATACAGCTTAACAACGACTACCTAAGGGTAGAAAGCCTTTACAGGCCTGCTGCCGCACGTAAGGCTGGTGCCTTATCGCACTGCTCCCAGGTAAATTCTGGCTCTTCACGACCAAAGTGACCATACGCTGCGGTTTTACGATAAATCGGGCGCAATAAGTCGAGCATTTTGACAATACCCTTCGGACGCAGATCAAAGTGTTCTGCAACTAAAGCCGCAATCTTTTCATCGGCAATCTTGCCGGTACCAAAGGTGCTGACCATCACGGATGTTGGCTTTGCTACGCCAATCGCATACGAAATCTGAATCAAGCAACGCGTTGCTAAACCAGCCGCAACGACGTTTTTCGCCACGTAGCGACCCGCATACGCTGCAGAGCGGTCAACCTTCGATGGATCCTTGCCCGAGAATGCGCCGCCGCCGTGGGGTGCTGCACCGCCGTAGGTATCCACAATAATTTTGCGTCCGGTTAATCCGCAGTCGCCCTGCGGCCCACCAATCACAAAGCGACCGGTTGGATTGACCAAATACTTAATGTCGCCTTTAATCAGATGGGCTGGCAAGACAGGCTTAATGATTTCTTCAATCACTGCTTCACGTAATTTCTCGAGGGAAATATCTTCATCGTGCTGCGTTGATAAGACTACGGTGTCGATTGAGTCGGGCTTACCGTTTACGTAACGCAGCGTCACTTGTGACTTTGCATCTGGGCGTAACCACGTTAAGCGGCCGTCGCGGCGAAGTTGGGACTGGCGCTCAACCAAGCGGTGCGATAGGTGAATCGGCAAAGGCATGAGCTCTGCAGTTTCATCACAGGCATAACCAAACATCAAGCCTTGATCGCCTGCGCCCTGATCTAAACCGTCGTCATGGGCCTTATCCACACCCTGCGCAATGTCTGGGCTCTGCTTGTCGTACGCGACCAAGACGGCGCAGCCTTTGTAGTCAATACCGTAAGCGGTGTTGTCATAGCCGATTTCACGCAAGGTATTACGTGCGACTTGGATGTAATCCACGTTCGCGTGGGTTGTAATCTCGCCTGCAAGGACAACTAGGCCCGTATTGCAAAGCGTTTCTGCTGCAACTCGAGCCTTGGGATCTTGGGCCAAAATGGCGTCCAAAATCGCATCGGAGATTTGGTCTGCAACTTTATCGGGGTGGCCTTCAGAAACTGATTCTGAGGTGAAGAAATAATCATTTGCCATTGCGTTTTTCCTTTAAAAATTAACACGATCAGTAGGACAACTCGACGTGCCAGGAACCACAACGGCGACGCTTTAGCAGAATTTTTAATCGCCCCGCAAGTTGTCTTAACTCGGCGATGGGAGGATTCTATCCGAACTTCGTGATTTGGGCAAAATTCAGAATTAGCCTGATCCTTTAAGGGATTGAATATGATGATGGGGTGCGTACCCTACTTTTTAAGCTCATGCTCCACACCATTGCAGCGATGCCGCTAGGTTTTGCGCAGGTCATTGGGGGTGCGCTGGGTTTACTGGCATTTGTTGGATCAAAGCACTATCGCAGCCTCTTTAAGCAACATTACCTTTCTGCTGCGACGCAAAATCACTTCCCAGTACGTATTTGGTCGGCGGCCTGTGCCTCCGGAATGCTGTTCTCTGACAGCTTATGGATATGGCGTAATCCCAGCAAAGCCCTTTCTTCGACTGAAATTAGCAACTGGGAGGTAGTGGATAAAGCGATCAATGAGGGGCATGGTTTAGTCATGCTCACACCCCACTTCGGTGGCTTTGAAATTATTCCGCGCGTGCTCGCACAGCACTTTCCGGCCACGATTTTGTATCGGCCAGCACGACAAGACTGGCTAAACGACGTTATCGAGGGCGGCAGGGCCTATCCAAATATGCATTTTGTACCAACAAACCTGCAAGGGGTGCGTCAAATGACCCGCGCACTGACACGAGGAGAGGCCATTGGCATTCTTCCAGATCAAGTGCCCAGCGGCGGTGATGGCATTTGGGCTTCTTTTTTTGGGCGTCCAGCTTACACAACCACCCTGCCAGCACGCCTTGCAAATCGGCACCATACGCCTGTAGTGATGTTTACTGCCAAACGCAAAGGGCTTGGCGAAGGCTGGCTCATGCAAGCAAGTCGCCTTGATGCCTTCTCGGAAGATCCAGGGATATCTTGCAACGAACTCAACGCAGCAATCGAGGCAGCAATCTTAATCGCACCCGAGCAGTTTATTTGGGCTTACAACCGCTTTAAACACCCCCTTGGGGCTGAGCCACCACCACACTAGATTGAATTTGAGATGACCTGGTCCCAAACCATCTTTAATTTTTTAGCGCTCAGCCTCTTGCGCTTGTTTGCCTTTTTGCCCTACGCCATCATTGTTCCGATTGGTTATGGTTTGGGCTGGTTGGCAGCGCATATTCCGAACGAGCGTGCACACGTCGTCAAAACGAATCTGCGACTTTGCTTTCCGTCTCTATCTGACGATGAAATCAACGCCCTTGCGCTGGAGCACTGGAAGCTATTTGGTCGCAGCGTGATTGAGCGTAGCCGGATCTGGCTCGGCACTGGGGCGCAAATTCAGGCAATGGTCGAAATTGAATCCGCAATCCCGCTCGGTGATCGCAAACCAAGGCTATTAATCAATCCGCATTTCGTTGGCTTAGAAGGGGGCTTCATGGCCCTTTCCGTGATGGCAAAAGAACGAGGCTGGATGGGCGGCGCAGGGCTGTACCAAAAAATGAAGAACCCGTTTTTTAATCAGAAGATGATTGAGTGGCGCAATCGTTTTGGTGGTAAGTCGATTGAGCGGCAAAGCCGTTTGCGCGACCTGATTCGAGAAATTCAAACCGGGAACTTCATCTTCATCGCCCCAGATATTGATCTGGGACCACGCGATTCCGTGTTTGTTCCTTTTTTTGGCATTCAAACTAGCACCATTACCTCAGTATCGCGCTTGGCCCAATTGAGCGGCGCCGAGGTCTGCCTGATGACGACTACCTTAAATGCGAATCGCAGCGGCTATGTTTGCCGCATCAGTGCGCCCCTGGAAAACTTCCCGAGCGATGATCCCAGCAACGATGCCGCCCGCCTCAACCAATGCATCGAAGCGCTTGTTCGCGAAAGGCCTGCAGAGTACTATTGGGTACATAAACGCTTTAAGCATCGCCCACCTGGCGAAGCAAGCTTGTATTAATTGACCATCCGGAACGGAACACCGCTTGAGTACTGACTTAAAACGCACACTGCGCTTTACCAAAATGCATGGGGCAGGCAATGACTTTATTGTGCTCAATGGCATCGATCAGGATCTCAGCACCATTACTAAAGAGGAATGGCGTCAGCTAGCCCATCGCCAATTTGGCATTGGGGCCGATCAAATTCTGTTGATTGAAAAAGCAACTCGCTCTGATGCTGACTTTCGGTATCGTATTTTTAATTCCGATGGTGGCGAAGTTGAGCAATGCGGCAATGGTTC
>JAIXPY010000050.1 GCA_027486025.1 Burkholderiaceae bacterium | reverse complement strand
TCTAGCAATCCCTGTCCATCCAGAAGCCCATTTCATTTCAGCTAAAGTACTGATCTTATGTACACCATCTTACTGTCTGCCGGTTGGCCCATTTGGCCCCTATTAGCCCTCTCCATTGTCGGCCTTGCCATTCTGATGGAGCGAAGTTGGTACCTGCGTCAAGGGCACATTGCCCCACAGGCCGACCTAGAAGTTGCTTTTGGTTTAGCCGAGGGATTAGCAAGCGGCAAAGCAGCCCCAACTGGCTTAATTCAGGATCTACGCCAAAACTCCGTTATCGGCACACTCCTTGCCTCCATTCTTTCTGAAAAACAGGTGGGGCATTCCGCTGGGCAGGCGATCGAAGAACTTGCGGTACTCGCAGACACCACTTGGATTAAGTTGGAGCGCTATCTTGGAGCCCTTGCCACGATTGCAACCCTTGCCCCGCTCCTTGGCTTGTTTGGCACCGTGGTTGGCATGATTGAAATTTTTGGCAGCCAAGGAATAGTGACTGGTAGCGGCGGTAACCCGCAGCAGTTGGCGAACGGCATTTCGATTGCGCTCTACAACACCGCCTTTGGACTCTTAATTGCGATACCGGCCTATGCCGGTTGGCGTGGCTTACGGGCCTTGGCTGATCAACGGCAGCGTGAGTGCGAAGAGTTGGCACGCCAACTGTTTAAAAAACTCTATCCTGAAAATACATGAGCTGGATTACGCAACGCTTAAACACGCAGCGAGTTAATCTTGGCTCTTTGCGCAGTGCCAATCGCTTTGCGCGGGCGGAACCGGAAATAAATCTGATCGCATTTATTGATGTATTGCTGGTGGTCTTAATTTTCCTCATGGTTTCAACCACCTTTACGCGCTACAACGAACTGGCGATTACATTGCCGACTGCGAGCGGCTCTGATACGTCGGTCAAACCACAATCCATCACCATCACCGTGAGCCGCGATGGTCGCTACGCCCTCAATGGCAAGGTAATTGATCGCAGCCAATTGGCCGCATCCCTTGGCAAAATCGCCAATCCATCCGCACAGAGCAGCCTAGAAAATAGTCCGCAAGTGAATATTGATGCCGATGCCAAGGCGCCCCATCAGGCAGTGATGCGCGCACTGGAAGCGGCGCGCGATGCAAATCTCCCCAACGTTGTCTTTAGCAGCCAAGGCACAAAATAATGTGGCCCTCTAGCCGTGTTTAAAGGGCCAATCCAGGGTCGCTCGGCACCCGCCTTTTGGGAGCGGCGCGGCTTCCTAAGCTGGCTTCTGTGGCCACTATCCAAAGTAGTTGGTCTCTTTGTGGCGAGCAAAAACGCTTTGCGCGATCTCGGCATTGGAACTGGAAAACCGTTTTCAGTACCTGTCATCATTGTTGGCAATCTACGTGTCGGCGGCACCGGCAAAACCCCCATCGTCATTGCGCTCGCTGAGCGGCTACGTGCCCGTGGTTTTTATCCGGGCATCATCAGCCGCGGCTACGGCGGCCGTAGCCACTCCAAGCAATCCAATCCAACGCAGGTGAATAGCAAATCAGACCCCAGCGTGGTTGGCGATGAGCCCGTACTTATGGCGCAGCGCACGCAAGACGCAGTACCCATTTGGGTCTGCCCCGAGCGTCGCAAGAGCATTCGGGCGCTCCTCAATGCCAATCCTGCAGTCAACGTCATCATCAGCGACGATGGTTTACAACACCAAGACCTGACCCGCTGGCCAGCGCGCGAAGGCGGCCGTGATATAGAAATCATCGTGCGCGATCACCGCGGCGAAGGCAATGGATTTTTGTTGCCTGCTGGTCCCTTGCGTGAGTCTGCCGATCGGGATCGTGATATCACCTTAGTCACTGAGAGCAGTCAAGGCGATAATAGTCCTACTGATGTTGCCGATGGATTGCATTACATTGCCGACCGCCCTGCATTTACGCTGGTGCCTTCATTGGCCTTTGCTTACCCCTTACACAATCCCAGCCTGGTGACGTCACTTGAAACAGTATTGGCGCAACACAGCAATACGCCGATCGCTGCAATTGCTGCAATTGGTAACCCCCAGCGATTTTTTGATGGTATTCAATCTCATCTTCCGCACTCTACTGCGCCATTGAAAGGCATTGCATTACCGGATCACGGGCAGATTGATGTCGCCCTGCTAAATACGCTGGATGCGAAGTGCATCTTGATCACCGAAAAGGATGCCGTAAAATGCGCTCATATTGATGATCAGCGTATTTGGGTTGTGCCGATGCAACTCACCCTACCGAATGCGCTGATGGATTGGATTGAATCGATCCTCCAAAGACCGGATCCGAATGCTTTACAGAGCGAGCCTAGAGGGAAAAAAGATGGATAAGCGTTTACTCAGTATTTTGGTTTGCCCTTTGTGTAAAAGCGGCTTGCACTTAGATGAGCAGCAGCATGAATTAATCTGCCGCATTGATAAGCTTGCTTACCCAATTCGGGATGGCATTCCAGTGATGCTGGTGGATGAAGCACGCACCTTGACACCTGAAGAAATGCAGGCTTTGTAAGTCAATCGATTTTGAACGCACTCACCCTCCCCGAATTTAGCGTTGTCATTCCGGCGCGCTTAGGATCCACTCGCCTTCCCCGCAAACCCCTGGCGGATATCGCTGGTAAGCCCATGGTAGTTCGCGTTGCCGAGCAGGCAAAACGCTCTGGCGCACAGAGCGTGATTGTGGCAACTGATTCGGGGGAAATTCAGGCGGCGTGCGATGCCCACCGAATCGAGTGCCTCTTAACGCAAGCCGATCACCCGACCGGTACCGATCGGATTGCTGAAGTAGCGCAATTGTTAAAGCTACCTGCCGATGCATTGATTGTGAATGTGCAAGGCGATGAACCGTTGATTCCGCCAGAGCTGATTAATCAGGTCGCGCTGGCATTAGCGGCTCACCCGCAATGCGCGATTGCAACCGTCGCGACACCCATCCTGGATTTAGCAGAAATCAATAATCCCAATGTGGTGAAGGTAGTACTCAATCGCCACAATGAGGCCATGTACTTTTCGCGCTCGGTGATTCCATTTGAACGCGATGCAGCAATAACTAAACCGCCATACCTGCGGCATTTGGGGATTTACGCCTACCGGGCCAGCTTTTTAGAGGCTTATGCACGCCTCGACCCAGCTCCTCCAGAACAGGCAGAGTCACTCGAGCAGCTGCGCGCCCTGTGGCATGGCTACCGCATTCAGGTCCATATTACTCAAGATGTACCGCCGCCCGGGGTCGATACCGAGGCGGATTTAGAGCGCGTACGGCTCGCTTTTGTATCTCGGGGATAATCCTAGGAAAGTTCCGGTCAATAGGATTACAAAATACGGGACAATGACGAATTGAGGGGAGAATGACAATGCGGTTAATCCTATTGGGTGCACCAGGCGCCGGCAAAGGAACACAAGCTCAGTTTATTTGTGAGAAGTTTGGTATTCCGCAAATTTCGACAGGCGATATGTTGCGTGCCGCAGTAAAAGCGGGTACGCCCCTCGGCGTTGCTGCAAAAAAGATTATGGATGCAGGTGGCCTCGTTTCTGATGACATCATCATTGGTTTAGTCAAAGACCGCCTCAAAGAATCAGACTGCAATCATGGCTATTTGTTTGATGGCTTTCCGCGCACCATCCCCCAAGCACAAGCTATGAAAGATGCAGCTGTGCCAATCGACTTTGTACTTGAAATTGATGTCCCTTTTGATGCCATCATTGATCGCATGAGTGGTCGTCGTGTTCATCCCGCATCGGGTCGCAGTTACCACATCAAATTTAATCC
>JAIXPY010000149.1 GCA_027486025.1 Burkholderiaceae bacterium | reverse complement strand
TGCGCAAGCATTTCCCCCACCTGCAGATTCAACCCTTGCGCGGCAACTTAGATACCCGCATGGGTAAATTGGACCGCGGTGAGTATCAGGCGATTATTTTGGCCGCCGCTGGTTTAAAGCGCCTGGGCCTAGCGAGTCGTATTAAAGCCTTCTTGCCGCTTGACCCCTATACGCCAGCAGCGGGCCAGGGCGCCCTCGGGATTGAAACTCTCAGTGATCGGGCAGATATGCAGACCTGGCTTGCGCCACTCAATGACCTGCCTACCTTGCTTGCCGTTTCGGCAGAGCGGATGGTGTCGCGGCAGCTGGGTGGTTCATGTGAGGTACCTCTGGCAGCCCACGGTGAGTGGAATGGCTCTCAGTTAGGCATTCGCTCCTTTGTAGCGAGCGTCGATGGCACGCAGATTTGTTTGGCTAGTGCTGCTGCCACGATTAAAACGGTTGCCGATGCCGAAGCGCTGGGACTATCGGTAGCGCAAGACTTAATTTCACAAGGCGCTAGCGCTTTACTGCCGTAACCATCATGAAATCCACTACGCTGGTTGTCACTCGGCCAAGTGGTCAAGTAAGCGCCTTAATGGGGGCGCTCCGAGCTGCAATAGAAAGCATAGCGGCCACGCGTACTGGACAAGATTGGCAAATACCGCAGATTCTTGCCCTGCCGCTTTTAACAATTGTCCCCAAATCTGATCCGAATGTTGCAGCTGCAATCCGCACGGCAATGCAGACCGCCGACTTGGCTGTGTTTGTAAGTCCGAATGCGATTGAGTGCGCCATGCGATTGCTAGGCGACGATTGGCAGTCGATCGCACAGCGCCCCATTCCGATTGGAGTGGTGGGTCAAAGTAGTTACCATGCCCTTGAGCGCCATGGCATCGGCAGAGAAGCCAATTCGCCAACCCCCATTTGGATGCCAGAGAACCCTGCGCAGTGGGATTCCGAAGGGCTGTGGGAGGCGATTCAAAATCGCTTTCCGAGCTGGGCAGGCCGACGCGTAGTGGTATTTCGGGGTGATGGTGGCCGCGAGTGGCTAGCGGATCAATTGCAATCGGTTGGAGCAGAGGTTGAGGCAATTGCGGTGTATTCGCGCATACCGCTAAGTGAGTCTAGCCCGCAGTGGGAGAAAGTCCTCAATGCAGATACGGATGGCGCGCTTTGGATCCTGACTTCGTCTGAAGCAGTTCGGCACTTAGGTGCCGTTTTAAAACAGCAGGGCCGTCAAGATTATTTGGCCGGCGCGAGTGCGCTATGCCCGCACCACAATATTGCCCGTAGCGCAAACGAGATTGGTTTTAAGACGGTACTGGAGTGCCACTCAGGTGATGCTGCTCTAGTCAGCGCTGCGATGACGTGGCTGGAGGCAGAGTCAAAAAAACCTCATTAACCAATAAGGGATGCCCCTTTAAGTGATAGAGGGTTCTTCTGGCCCATGCGCCGGTCGGCATTTCAGGATGGCGACGCTGACAGTTTTTCCATAAGGGGTGGCGACGATCTAATTGGGCAATCTCGCGATGAGTTCTGAGTCGATTACGATTACGGTTACGACCCTGAAACAAAACAGCACCCAGCGGCTTTTTACCTAATTTCAGAATGGCATGATTGCTGCCGCTTGCAGTGAGTATCGGGATGATGCTGCGGGCAATAACGACCGGCTCTTGATTGATGAGTAAGAGCACTTCCCGCACGCGGCAACGTTTGGTGCGCCCATGAAAAAAGCGACTTTCGTCGCTATGGATGGTTTGAAGGCAGTCTGCTAAAACCTGTACCTCGATGCGACTTTCAAAAGCCGCTTCGAGTTTGCGTGTTAAAGAACCAGTATCACCAAGCCACGTCTGCCACTGCCGCGGGGAGAGGTGAATTCCACCGGAATCGACTCGATTCCAAACAGAACGGAGGCGATTGCGGTGGCGCATGCTTAGTTACCGCCGAAGGATCTCCGTTGGCTTCCCGCAGCTTTTGGTTTGCCAAAGCGGGGACCCGTTGGGCGTGAATCGCCCGAGCGAGCACCTGCTGGTTTGGAATCAAAACGACCGGTAGGACGTGAATCGCCTGAGCGTGCACCCGCTGGTTTTGAATCAAAGCGATTGGCTGGACGGGAGTCGCCTGAGAAACCGGCTGGCTTGGAATCAAAGCGCGGCGCTGGACGAGAATCGCCACCACTGCGCGACTCAAAATGACTGCCTCCCGAACGGGATTCAAAACGACCACCCGAACGGTTGCCAGGACGCGAGTCAGTACGTGCGCCAGGACGGCCGCCCGAGCGACTACCAGGACGTCCGCCACCACCGCCAAAGCTAGGCTTGGCTTGTGGCTCAAGACCTGGAATCACGGAAGCAACGATGTCTTGCTGGGTAAAGCGCTCGATGTTCCGAATCTTGGCACGATCGCGATGCTCAACTAAGGTAATGGCAATACCATTACGACCAGCGCGACCAGTACGACCGATACGGTGTGTGTAGTCTTCTGGCTTCATCGGCAAACCAAAGTTAATTACGTGACTGATGCGGGGCACATCAATGCCGCGCGCAGCAACGTCAGTAGCAACCAAAATCTTGGTGTGGCCTTTGCGCAAAGACTCGAGGCGACGCATGCGAACGGCTTGTGGCATTGCGCCGTGCAGTGCAGTTGCTTCGTAACCATTGGCACGCAAGGTGTCGGCAATCTTTTCGCTTTCTACTTGGGTGCTTGCAAATACTACTGCTTGATCCACAGTAGGATCGGTTAAGAGGTGCTCTAACAAACGGTGCTTGTGCGCCATGTTGTCGGCCCAATGCATTTTTTGCTCAATGTTGGAATGCACATCACCGGCTTGCGCCAGTTCAATGCGCTTTGCATCATTGGTCAATTGGGTGGCCAAGGACATCACTTTGGGTGCAAAGGTAGCCGAGAACATCAGAGTTTGAGTACGTTGTTTGCAACGCTCATCAATCGCCTCGAGGTCATCTGCAAAACCCATGTCTAACATGCGGTCGGCTTCATCAATCACGAGTTGCTTAACGTCATCCAGGCGAATCGCACGGCTGTCGCTCAGGTCCAGTAAACGACCTGGGGTTGCAACGACGAGCAATGCACCTTTGAGTGCTTGGATTTGTTTGCCGTAAGGCATACCGCCCATCACGGTTGCAATCCGAATGCCTTTAAAGCCGCGGGCTAAATTAATTGCATCGGCAGCGACTTGTTGGGCTAGTTCACGGGTTGGGCACAGTACTAATACTTTTGGCTGTGCGCGACCAGGAACAGGCGAATTGCTGGGGTTGCTAGCAAGCAATTGATTCAATAGGGGCAGTAAAAAGGCTGCAGTTTTGCCGCTACCAGTTTGGCTGCTGACCAAGAGGTCGCCGCCAGCCAAGGCTGCAGGAATAACCTGTGCTTGTACTGGAGTGGCTTGGGTAAAACCCAATTCAGCTACGTTTTGTAAGAGAGGGGCTGCTAAGCCAAATGATGCAAATGCATTGGCGCTGGAGGTAACGACGGATACCGTTACTTTTTCGCCTGCAGGAACATCGGTATGCGAGTCAGTTGACCCAGTGTGGTTTTCATTTAAAAAAGTCATGCAAATCACATCCCCGTCGGGGATGTCTCCGGTTGTGCGCCTCAGTGTTTTAAAGGGCGCGATGGTCTAGGGCATCGACCATCAGACAAGCGGCAGCGGTGTGTTTATTGCTACTAAACTGATTCGCTGAATATGTAAATTGCTGGGGACGATGTTTCAAAAAG
>JAIXPY010000064.1 GCA_027486025.1 Burkholderiaceae bacterium | reverse complement strand
GCCATTGTGACGAAGTTGCTCTCAGATCGGGGTGAGCTCGAAGCAGGGCATGGCCGTAACGTCATTGGCGTGCTCTTGTTTCAGGATCTGGCAGTCGTCTTTTTACTCATTTTGCTGCCCGCCCTTAGTCAGGATCCGACAGACCTCTTTTTTGCTTTAGGTATTGCGCTGATCAAAATCTCCATTGCCTTATTTTTGATCTTCTTTGTTGGCCGTCAAATGATGAGTCGATGGTTTAAATTGGTTGCACAATTTCGTTCGCAAGAATTGTTCATGCTCAACTTGCTGTTGATCGTATTGGGCTTTTCTGCGATCACGGAGCATTTGGGTTTATCGCTGGCCTTGGGTGCCTTTTTGGCCGGCATGCTGATTTCAGAAACTCCTTTCCGCCATCAAGTGGAAGAGGACATCAAGCCTTTCCGCGATGTGCTCTTGGGATTATTTTTCATCACAGTAGGCATGCTATTAGACATGCATGTGATTCTGGATCAATGGATCTTAGTGCTTGCCCTATTGGCGTTGATTGTCGTGATCAAGTTCGCCATGATCGCTGCTTTAGCAAGGGCCTTTGGAGCCAGCGCGGGCGTGGCGATTCGAACTGGTTTGTGTTTGTGCCAGGCCGGTGAATTTGGTTTTGTGCTCTTGAATCAAATTGATGGTTTGAAATTGATTGACCCAGCACTAAGCCAGGCACTGCTCGCAGCGATGTTGATATCGATGTTTGGGGCGCCCTTCTTGATTCAATATAGCGATCGCATTGCCTTGCGCTTTGCAAGCAGCGAGTGGCTACTGCAGTCGCTGGCCTTAACCCGGGTAGCGGCAAAAAGTGTTCGCCATGAAAACCACATCATTATTTGCGGCTTTGGTCGTGCAGGGCAAAGTCTGGCGCGCATGCTCGATCAAGAAAAAATTCCCTACATTGCGCTAGACCTTGACCCCGACCGAGTTGCCGAAGCCAGCATGGCTGGCGATCAGGTGGTGTACGGCGACTCTAGCCGAGAAAATTACTTGGTATCGGCAGGCATTGCCCGTGCTAAAGCGGTTGTCGTGACTTTTGCGGATACGGCTGCCAGCTTAAAGGTGCTCTATCAAGTGGAGCGTTTGCGCCCAGGTATGACCACGCTGGTGCGTACTAAGGATGATTCAGATCTGAAAAAACTGGAAGCAGCTGGCGCCACGGAAGTGGTGCCTGAGCTTATTGAGGGCAGTTTGATGTTGGCATCCCACGTGCTATTGATTATGGGTGTGCCGATGCGTAAGGTGGTGCGCCGCGTAACCGAAGCGCGTGAGGCCCGCTATGGTTTATTACGCGGTTATTTCCGGGGATCGGAAGGCGATAACTTGGTAGAGAATGATTCCTGGCGTTTGCACACACTGACTTTACTTGCTGGGTCGCATGCGATTGGTAAAACCCTGCACGAGATTGGCCCAGATTTAGAGGGCGTAGCAATCCAGGCGGTACGACGCAAAGTCGGCGGCGATGATTACGTGAAACTCCCCCTGAGTCCGGATCTGCGTCTACTCGAGAACGACATCTTGGTGCTGTCGGGCAGTTCTGACTCAACCGATGTCGCCGAAAGCAAATTGCTCTAAGGTATTTCTCGGCTTAGGCCGCCACTTTCTTTGCTTTGACCTTGACGGGTTTTGCTTTGAGGAGCGGGGCTAGATAGTGACCAGTAAAACTATCTGGATTCTTGGCCACATCCTCGGGGGTACCAGTTGCAATAATCAAACCGCCACCGGCGCCGCCCTTCGGCCCTAAATCAATAATCCAGTCTGCGGTTTTAATCACATCCAAATTGTGCTCAATGATGACAATCGTATTGCCTTGTTTTTTAAGCGTGTGAATCACGGTCAATAGCAATTGGATGTCATGAAAGTGAAGCCCTGTAGTGGGCTCATCCAAAATGTAGAGGGTTCTGCCGGTATCGCGTTTCGAGAGTTCAAGCGATAACTTCACACGCTGCGCCTCACCGCCAGATAGTGTCGTCGCGCTTTGCCCTAGTTTGACGTATCCCAAGCCGACATCCAGCAAGGTTTTGAGTTTGCGCTTGACTACGGGTACAGCTTCAAAAAACGCATGCGCTTGTTCAATCGTCATTGCCAAGACTTCGTGAATATTCTTACCCTTGTAACGAATGTCCAGAGTTTCGCGGTTATAGCGCTTACCGTGGCAAACATCACAAGGGACATACACGTCCGGTAAAAAGTGCATTTCTACCTTTAGGACGCCATCGCCCTCACACGTTTCACAGCGTCCGCCCTTTACGTTAAACGAGAAGCGCCCAGCTTCATAGCCGCGCTCGCGCGATGCGGGTACGCCAGCAAACAGTTCACGAATGGGTGTGAATAGGCCAGTGTAGGTTGCGGGATTGGATCGTGGTGTTCGGCCGATCGGTGATTGATCAACACTAATTACCTTATCAAAATGCTCAAGGCCTTCGATCGCTTTATGCGCCGCTGGCTCTGCATTTGATTTATAGATGTGGTGTGCAACCGCATGATGCAAGGTGTCATTAATCAGGGTTGATTTGCCAGAGCCTGATACGCCGGTGACGCAGGTCAAAAGTCCTACGGGGATTTCCGCATTCACGGATTGCAAATTATTGCCCGTAGCACCAATGATTTTTAAAAAGCGATCACTGGCAGGGATGCGTTTTTCAGGTACTTCGATGCGCTCACGTCCAGCTAAATAGGCGCCCGTGAGGGAATTGGGATTGGCCTCCACTTCGGCAGGTGTGCCTTGCGCCACCACTCTGCCGCCGTGAATACCCGCGCCGGGACCAATATCAATCACGTAGTCAGAGGCCCGAATCATGTCTTCGTCGTGCTCAACCACGAGCACACTGTTTCCTAAATCACGCAGGTGCTTGAGTGTGCCAATTAGGCGATCGTTATCGCGCTGATGCAGGCCAATCGAAGGTTCATCCAGCACATACATCACGCCGGTTAGGCCGGAGCCAATTTGCGATGCTAAGCGAATGCGCTGCGCCTCTCCGCCCGACAGCGTATCAGCGCTGCGTTCAAGTGAGAGGTAGTCCAGGCCAACATCGTTTAAGAAGGTTAGGCGAGAGCTAATCTCCTTCACAATTTTGTCGGCAATTTCCCGTTTTGCTCCTTTGAGCTGGAGGGTTTCGAAATACTCTTTGGCTTCTTTGAGGGGTAGTGCACTGATTTCAAAAATACCGCGTGACTGCTTGCCATCGCCTACTTTGACAAAGCGAGCTTCACGGCGCAAACGTGTGCCGTTGCAATCGGGGCAGGAGCGAATATTTTGATAGCGGGATAACTCTTCGCGTACCGCCATCGACTCGGTTTCACGATAACGGCGTTCAAAGTTAGCCACAATCCCTTCGAAGGGATGTTGCCGCACGCTTAACTTGCCGCGCTCATTCAGATACTCAAAGGCAATATTGGTATCGCCTGAGCCCATTAAAACGAGGTCTTGTGCCTTTTTCGTCAGGTTCTCAAACGGTTTCTCAATATCAAAACCAGCATGCTTTGCTAAGGTCTGTAGCAGCTTGAAATAAAACTGATTGCGGCGATCCCAGCCCTTGATTGCGCCTGAGGCCAGCGATAAATCGGGGTGGGCCACAATGCGCTTGGGATCAAAAAAGGAGATGTGACCTAGGCCATCGCACGATGGGCAAGCACCCATCGGATTATTAAATGAGAATAGCCGTGGCTCCAGCTCTTGCAGTGAGTACGAGCAAATCGGGCAAGCAAATTTACAGGAGAAAATCGTATCAACGCCCGTATCCATATCGACAATCATGGCTTTGCCATCCGCTAGGCGCAGGGCTGTTTCAAAGGACTCCGCTAAGCGCTGCTGAATATCGGGGCGCACCTTAATGCGATCCACTACAACTTCAATCGAATGCTTATCGGTCTTTTTCAACTTAGGCAGTTGATCCACTTCAAAGATCTCGGCTTTTGCCGCGTTGGTAGTGCCACCACCCGAGCGCACCCGAAAGCGCACAAAGCCTTGAGCCTGGAGATCTTGAAACAGGTCTACAAACTCGCCCTTACGTTCACTCACGACGGGTGCCAAAATCATTAGCTTGGTTTCCGGTGGCAGTGCCATCACGGTATCCACCATTTGCGAAACACTTTGCGCTGCTAGGGCCAAATTGTGCTCTGGGCAGTGCGGTGTTCCCGCCCTGGCAAATAAGAGTCGCAAATAGTCATGAATTTCTGTGACCGTGCCTACGGTAGAACGGGGGTTATGGCTGGTTGCTTTTTGCTCAATCGAAATCGCAGGGGATAGGCCTTCGATGACATCCACGTCTGGCTTTTCCATCAACTGTAGAAATTGACGGGCATAGGCAGACAGGGATTCGACGTAGCGACGCTGTCCCTCGGCATACAGGGTATCGAATGCCAGCGAGCTTTTGCCGGATCCCGAGAGTCCAGTGAGAACCACTAACTTCTCTCTGGGGATGTCCAGATTGATATTTTTCAGGTTGTGCGTGCGTGCACCGCGGATCTTGATTTCGTTATTCATGGTTTTTAGGCGTAACTTGTTAATATAGCCTTTTCCCATGAATTCTTCCGAACTCCGCTCGACTCTAGCTCTGGCAGGCATATTTGGCCTGCGGATGCTGGGCCTTTTTCTGCTTTTGCCGGTCTTTAGCCTGCATGCCGAGGGTTTGCCGGGCGGTGATCGCGCCTTTTTGGTCGGATTGTCCCTGGGCATGTTCAATATTGTTCAGGCCTTCTTTCATATTCCACTAGGCGCACTGTCCGATCGGATTGGTCGACGCCCGGTTGTGGTGGGGGGTCTGATTTGCTTTGTGCTGGGCGCCCTGATTGCTGCTAGCCATGATGATTTGCTGTGGATTGGGATTGGCCGTGGGCTCATGGGCGCCGGCGCGATTTCTGCAGCGATTTCGGCCTGGGTTGCGGACCTCGTGAGCGAAAAGGTACGAACCATAGCCATGGCGATTGTGGGCGGCAGCATTGCCATTTCATTTGCGCTCTCCTTGGTTTTGGCTGCGCCCATTTATCGCTGGATTAGCCTGGACGGTATGTTTCTGTTGTTAGCCGCCATGGGCTTTGTCGCGATTCTGGTTGCGCTTTGGTACGTGCCTGCCCCAGAGAAAAAATCCGCTCCTCAGCGCACCCCGTTTTTTACTATCCTGCGTCGCCCCGAGTTGATACGCTTGAATGTCGGCGTATTTGTTCTCAACGCAACCCAGGTGGCGATGTTTTTAGTGGTACCGCGTTTATTGGTGCAGATGGGCTTTCCGCTCGCGCGCCATTGGGAAATCTACCTTCCAGTATTGCTGATCTCGTTTGCATTAATGGCGCCTATTTTGGTGTTGGGCGAAAAGAAGCAGCGCCTCCGTGTTGCGGTATTGGTAGCCATTGGTCTGCTGTTTATTTCGCAGGCAGTCTTCATTGAAGCCACTACCATTTTGATCATTTCAGCAGCCTTGTTGATCTACTTTGTCGGATTTAATTTACTCGAGGCACTGCAGCCCTCCTTGGTATCGCGCTGGGCACAAGACTCCAAGGGTACGGCGCTCGGTATTTACAACACCACCCAGTCCTTAGGGCTCTTTTTTGGTGCCGCGGTTGGTGGTTTGGTAACCCAATACTTTGGTGAGTTATCGGTGTTTATTCTAGGAATGGCACTCATTTTTGCCTGGCTTATAATTGCATGGTCGATGCGCGAGTTACCAGCAAAAAAGCATGCCCCGGAAACTCCAGCCGCATAAACAGACAAGTTGACTACTTACCTGCTGTACAAAGCCTCATTAACACTAGCGCATTGATTTACATTTTTTTCACATACATTTTCTTCGGGAGACATCATGGCATCGGTAAATAAAGTCATCATCGTGGGTAATATTGGACGGGACCCAGAAACACGCTATATGCCTAGCGGCGACGCAGTAACTAATATTTCAGTAGCCACATCGGATCGCTACAAAGACAAGCAAACCGGTGAGATGAAAGAAACCACCGAATGGCATCGCGTTGCGTTTTTTGGCAAGCTTGCTGAAATTGCAGGTCAGTACCTTAAAAAGGGATCGCAGGTATACGTCGAAGGCCGTTTGCGTACACGCAAGTGGGCTGATGCCAGTGGTCAAGAAAAATACTCCACCGAGATTGTGGCGGATTCGATGCAGATGCTCGGCTCCAAGATGTCCGGCGGCGGTGAGGGCGGTGAAAGCTACTCGCGTCCTAAGTCGTCTGAGTCATCGAACGCAGCACCGGCACCCACACCAGCATCCTTGGGCGCAATGGACGACGATATTCCGTTTTAATGAATTACTGTCTGGCGTGGCGCGTATTGTCAGGCCAGACAGCGTTGTAATCGGTTCGAAACGGATTGATATCAAGGCCTCCGCGCCGCGTGTAACGCGCATAGACCGATAACTTTTCTGGCTTGCATTGCCGCTTGATATCGCAAAAGATGGTTTCAGCGCAGTGCTCATGAAATTCACCGAGCTCTCGAAACCCAATTAAATAACGCAGCAATCCTTCCTCTTCAATGGGTCTGCCTTGGTAGCGAATTTGAATGCTGGCCCAGTCTGGCTGTCCAGTTACGGGGCAATTCGATTTCAGTAAATGCGACACCACGCATTGCTCTATGGGCGAGCTCGAGTGATCTGCCTTCAATAAGGTGAAATCTGCTTTTGCATTCGGATCAATTTCAATATCAAGGCGATCCAGCAAAACCCCTTCCATTTCGCGCATACCGCGTTTTGACAGTTGCTCTGGAGTGAGAATGCGCATCCGAATCGGAGTCCCTGCAACCGCCGATAAATCAGACACGACTCGCTCCCGCAGGGTTTCTTCATCTGCAATGCGTTCACTGTTCAGGCTATTCAAAAAAAGCTTGAAGGATTTGGACTCGATCATGCAAGGCGAGTCTGCGGGGATTTCAAACTCTGCTAAGGCGATTTGTGGCTTGCCTTTTAAATTGAGCCAGCTGAGCTCAAATGCATTCCACAGATCAACGCCAAAAAATGGGAGAGCGCTAGCTGGACTAAGACCTAACTTCGCTCGGTTTTCTGCGCGTGGAATCGGAAACAGCACGCTGGGATCGTAGTGCTGAGGGTAGGCAGTTTCTTTGCCTAGTACTAAGCGGGAGGAATCGGAATAGCTCATGGAAAAAGTAGGTAAGGCGTGCCGAATTAACTGCCAGATTTTGGGCGATTAGCGACCCCTGAAACCACATGTCCGGTAGGTGCAACCGAAGCAGCAGAATTGCAATGCCCGGTTTGATCGTCAAAGAAAAAATCAGGTTCGAATTCGCGGAGGAACTCACTTTTAGAAAGGCCGCCTAAGAACATCGCCTCATCCACATCAATGCCCCAGTTCATGAGGGTGCGGATCGCGCGCTCATGCGCGGGCGCAGAGCGGGCAGTTACTAGTGCAGTGCGAATGCGCATGCCGTGAGCAGCCTTTTTTCCAGACTGACTTTGCAGGCGGTGCAAGGCTTCTAGCAGTGGCTTAAATGGACCGGGCGGCAAGGGAATCGCTACCTTTTTGCTTTCGTGATCAACAAATGCCTCTAACCCGCTACTCTGAAACACTTGCTCTGCTTCATCTGAAAACAAAACGGCATCACCGTCAAAGGCAATGCGAATTTCATTGGGATGTGATTCGGCAGTTTTGCTGGACTCGGGGTAGACACGCGCCGCCGGAAAGCCAGCATCAATCGTCGCGCGCACATCATCTTCATTGGCCGATAAAAACAAATTCGCCTGCAATGAGCGCAGGTAATGATAGGGTGGCCTGCCGCGAGTAAATACACCGCGCTCCAAGCGAAGCTGGTGATGCTCTGCAGAGCGGAACACACGCAAGCCACTGACTGGATCATTGCGCGACAAGATCACAACCTCTACGCGTTGCTCATCACCATCATTAAAGGCCAGCAGTTTTTGTACCAAAGGAAAAGCAACGCCCGTTTGCGCAGGCATAGCCAATCGATCCAGCTGCAACTTCATGTAGGCACTGTCATCGCTGGTTTCAAATAAGCGATTCTCTTCCTCAAAGTCAAAGAGAGCGCGCGATGAAATCGCGACAACGAGTTTTCCGGTCAGGCTATAAGACATTCCGCTTCGTTACTTTAAGAACAGCTGGTAAGCAGGATTCGCACTTTCATTCCAGTGCGGGTAGCCCAAGGAGGCCAAGAAGGATTGGAATTGCTTCTGTTCATTCTTGGGCACTTGAATGCCGACCAGAATGCGGCCGTAGTCTGCGCCATGATTGCGGTAATGAAACAGGCTGATATTCCAATTGGGCGCCATGCTGGTTAAAAAGCGCATCAAGGCGCCGGGGCGCTCAGGGAATTCAAAGCGATACAGCAGCTCATCGTGTGCCAAAGCAGAGTGACCGCCGACCATATGCCGCAGATGCGATTTAGCAAGTTCGTCGTGGGTTAAATCAATCGTCGCAAATCCCGCTTTAGTAAAGTGCTTAGCAATCTCGATGCTGTCGCCTGACTTTTGCGTACCAATGCCAACAAAAATATGCGCTTTGGCTTGATCGGCAATGCGGTAATTAAATTCCGTCACGTTGCGTTTGCCAAGCAGTTGACAGAAGCGCTTGAAGGAGCCTCGCTCTTCTGGAATGGTGACGGCAAAGACGGCCTCCCTAAACTCACCGACATCGGCGCGCTCAGCCACAAAACGCAGGCGACTGAAATTCATATTGGCGCCGCATGCAATCGCAACCAAGGTTTTGTCTTTTACTTTTTTCTTCTCAACATATTTCTTGAGGCCGGCAATCGCGAGTGCGCCAGCGGGCTCCAAAATACTGCGCGTGTCGGTAAACACGTCATTGATAGCCGCACAAATTTCATCGGTATCGACGGTAATGATGTCATCGACTACGCGTTTGCAGATACGGAAGGTTTCTTTGCCGACTACCTTGACCGCAGTGCCGTCCGAAAATAAACCAACTTCTTTTAATTCAATGCGACGACCGGCTTTCAGTGACTGACGCATGGCATCAGAGTCAGCGGCTTGTACGCCTATGATTTTGGTTTCGGGGCGAACGGCTTTGACGTATTCGCCGATGCCAGCAATCAGACCGCCACCACCAATGGCCACGAAGATGGCATCAATCGGAGCTTGATGCTGTTGCAAAATTTCTTGTGCGATGGTTCCTTGGCCAGCGATGACGTCGGGATCATCAAAGGGATGAACGAAGCTTAATCCCCGTTTTTTCTCTAAGACCTTTGCATGATCAAAGGCATCGCTATAGGATTCGCCAAATAAGACGAGCTCAATCCAAGAGCCGCCGCGGGCCTTGACTGCATCGATTTTGACTGCAGGGGTGGTTACCGGCATCACAATGACCGCCTTGCATTTCATTTTGGCGGCTGCCAGGGCTACGCCCTGGGCATGGTTTCCGGCTGAAGCGGCGATAACCCCGCGTTTGAGGGCGGCAGGGCTAAGCTGCGCCATTTTGTTGTAAGCGCCGCGCAGCTTAAACGAGAAAACGGGCTGGTTGTCCTCTCGTTTTAGGAGAATTCGATTGCCCAGGCGCTCGGTTAAAGCGGGCGCTAGCTCCAATTCAGTCTCGCGCGCAACGTCGTAAACGCGAGCCGTTAATATTTTCTTTAAATAGTTGATTGCCATGCGATGAGCGTACCACGGATGGCCCCTAAG
>JAIXPY010000083.1 GCA_027486025.1 Burkholderiaceae bacterium | reverse complement strand
TTCCAGCATCTGACGCATAGTCACTGACATAACATTCTCCTAAGGGTTTGATCTAAGGTTAGGTCCTAGCTGCACTAAAAAGTGCCACCCTGGAAGGCCTAACCCGCAATTTCGGTTCATCAGATGCCGCCGCATGGACACCACCAAATTCACCGATTTCAAAATTATAGCTTACATATCAATTAACTAGGGTGCCCTAGCTTAGTTAGACCCCCTGCCTGAAAGCCCCTGAAATGGCCTTAGATTGCCCATAAAACAGCCAAGTCGTTGATAATAAAAGCATGAATAGTGTATTTACCGACGAAAACGACATCCAAGGGATGCGTGAAGCGGGCCGGCTGGCCAGCGAAGTACTAGATCACGTGGCACCTTTTGTACAGCCTGGCATCAGCACCGGCGAGCTGGATCGCATTTGCCACACATACATGCGCGATGTGCAAAAAACCATTCCGGCGCCACTCAATTATCAGCCGCCAGGATATCCACCCTTTCCAGCCTCGATCTGCACCTCGGTGAATGATGTTATTTGCCATGGCATCCCCGGCGACAAAATCTTGAAATCCGGTGATGTGGTTAATCTCGACATTACCGTGATCACCCCTGCAGGTTACTTTGGGGATACGAGTCGCATGTTTATGGTGGGTGAGCCATCGGTGTTAGCAAAGCGCTTAACCCAAATTACGTTTGAATGCATGTGGCTGGGCATCGCCCAAGTCAAGCCAGGCGCGCGCCTCGGCGATATCGGGCACGTCATCCAAACCCATGCTGAAAAAGCCGGTTACTCGATTGTGCGCGAGTACTGCGGTCACGGCATTGGCAAAGTCTTTCACCAAGACCCGCAGATTCTGCATTACGGCAGACCCGGCACTGGCGAAACATTAGAAGCCGGCATGACCTTCACCATTGAGCCCATGATCAATGCCGGTAAACGCGATATTCGAACGATGCCGGATCAGTGGACGGTAAAAACCAAAGACCGCAGCCTGTCAGCCCAGTGGGAGCACACCTTACTCGTGACCCACAAGGGTGTTGAAGTCCTAACGTGGTCGGAAGGCAGCAACCCGCCCCCCGAATGCGTTGCCGGATTGCATTTCCGCCCTAGCGCATAGTTTGCCCTCGACAACGGCACACCCCCATTCATGCGTACGGCCACAGGAAATCAAGCTGCAATCACCAATGGATCTGAGTTACGCAGTGCTCGTGAACAAGCCTATGCCGAGTTTCAGACTCACCAGGGCGTTGACAAACTAAGTAAGCAGCTGAGCAACATGAGTGACGTGCTGCTCATGAATTTGTGGTCGCAATGCCAATTGCATGACGATGCTGCCCTGCTTGCGGTCGGCGGCTATGGCCGCAGCGAACTCTTTCCCTACTCCGACGTTGATATCTTAATTTTGTTACCCGACCACGAGTCAGACACCCTATCTGCTCGCGTCGAGCAATTCATTGCCCAGTGCTGGGATGCTGGAGTGGAAATTGGCTCGTCCGTTCGCAACAGCGCCGAATGCTTATCGGAAGCGGCCCAGGACATTACGGTGCGTACGTCTTTATTGGAGGCACGCTTCTTGGGAGGGAATCGCAGTCTATTTACGAAATTCTCTAAAGCCTATTGGAATGCCATGGATCCTAAGGCCTTCTTCCAAGCTAAATTACTAGAGCTCAAGCAACGCCACCAAAAATACCAAGATACGCCCTACTCCTTAGAGCCCAATTGCAAAGAGAGCCCGGGTGGCTTACGCGATATCCAAATCATTACCTGGGTCAGTAAAGCAGCGCAGTTTGGCAATGGCTTTCAGGATCTGTACAAGAAAGGGATCATCACCCGGCGTGAGCTTACTGAGATCAAGCGCAATAAGCGCTTACTAGAGACCATTCGCGCCCATTTGCATTTACTCGCAAAGCGCAGACAAGATGTCCTGGCATTTGATTTGCAGGCGCCCCTCGCCAACGCCATGGGTATTGAATTTGACTCCAATCGCGCGGCAAGCGAAGCCATCATGCGCCGCTATTATTGGGCTGCAAAAGCCGTAACCCAGCTCAATGATGTGCTGTTGCAAAACATTGAAGCATTACTCTTCCCGCAAGAATCAAAAACAACCCATGCTATTCCTGGGGAGGAGAACCAATTCTTTATTGAGCGTCAGGGCTTACTTGATATCACCGACCCCATGCTCTATGAGAAACACCCCGAGCAGATTCTCAGAACCTTTTTAGTCTTCACCCAATCGCCAACCTTAACGGGCCTGTCTGCAACCATCTTTCGGGCACTGTACAACGTGCGCAAACGCATGGATAGCCAGTGGCGTAAGGATCCTGCGAACCGCGCTCTGTTTATGGAAATCCTTAAGCAGCCAGACGGGGTCACTCGCGCCTTTCAGCTGATGAACCGAACCAGCGTATTAGGTCGTTATTTACCTGCCTTCCGAAAAATTGTGGGGCAAATGCAGCACGATTTGTTTCACGTCTATACCGTGGATCAACACATCTTGATGGTGTTGCGGAATGTACGGCGCTTCATGATCATGGAGCATACGCAGGAGTTCCCTTACTGCAGTCGCTTGATTGCTAATTTTGACAAACCATGGCTGATTGTCTTAGCCGCCCTCTTTCATGACATCGCTAAAGGCCGTGGCGGGGACCATTCCGAATTAGGCATGCGCGATATGCGGCAGTTCGCTAAAGACCACGGTCTTAGCAAAGCCGATACCGAGCTCTTGGTTTGGTTAGTGGCAAAGCACCTGAAGATGAGTCAAGTGGCACAAAAACAAGACATCTCTGATCCCGATGTCGTTGCGCACTTTGCCAAAGAGATGGGGGATGAACGCCATCTGACTGCGCTCTATTTACTGACTGTCGCGGATGTACGGGGCACTAGCCCCAAGGTTTGGAATGCCTGGAAAGCCAAGCTGCTAGAAGACCTCTACCGGGCTACCTTGCGTGTGCTGGGTGGCGCCAAAACCGATGCCACATCGGAGTTAGCCCAGCATCAAGAAGAATCCCGGCGTAATTTACGGCTCAATGGCATTGAGGACGAGGCCTATGCTGACTTATGGCAAAAATTGGATGTCGCCTTTTTCTTGCGACAAGATGCAGGCGATATTGCCTGGCTAACCCGGCACCTCTTTAACCGCGTCGATAGTTCAGAGCCGGTGGTACGCGCCAGGTTATCAACCGTCGGCGAAGGCTTGCAAGTTGCTGTCTATATGCCAGATCAAGCCGATCTATTTGCGCGCATCTGCGCCTACTTTGAGCGCCATGGGTTCTCGATCTGGGATGCGCGCATTCATACGACCCGCCATGGTTATGCACTAGACACCTTTCAGGTCACGGGCATGAATCGCCTTACCGAAACCGGCAGTTACCGTGACCTTATTCAGTTAGTGGAATACGAACTCAAGACGGCGCTTGAAAAAAGCGATGTGCTTCCAGCGCCAAGTATGGGTCGCCTATCCAGGCAATCCCGCAGCTTTCCAGTGCAAGCCAGGGTCAATATGCAACCCGATGATCGCGGGCAATACGTCGTACTATCGCTATCGGCAAGCGATCGTACCGGGCTGATCTATGCAGTGGCACAGGTCCTTGCAAAACACCGCGTATCCATCCACACCGCCCGCATCAACACCTTGGGCGAGCGCGTGGAAGACGTATTGCTACTGAACGCCGCAGAACTCAGTAAGAATCCGAAACTGCAAATCCAGATAGAAACCGAAATCCTGGATGTGTTAGCAAGCTAGCGCCTATTGGCATTAGATTTCAACAATGCGTAATAGGCTTTAACCGCCCTCTTAGTGCGCTTATCCGTTACGGCACGCTGTTCACACCATCTCCACTCTATCGCCTCGGCAGCATCAACCAATCGAGCCGGTCTAAGAGCGAAACAAAGATCAATATGAATATGCTCAGGCTCTTTTTTGGTGGGATTATTGGGGATTGTATGGACATCAATATCCACAAGGGAATTCTCCTGCCAAACTAATTCACATAGAACGCCAGTCTCTTCTTGGGTCTCGCGTATAGCAGCAGACTCTGGAGCCTCACCATCATCAATGTGGCCGCCTGGCTGAATCCAAAGTCCCAAATAAGGGTGACGAATTAAAAGGACCTTGCCAGAGTCAATAACTAAACCGCTTGCTGTTATGTGGCCAATTAGATTGGATCGTGAAAAGGGATCTGGTGAGCTTAGGATTTGATATACCACGGCATCATGCGCAGTACTTGGAAAATTTAAATTGAGATACCTATTTCGCATCACAGAATCGTACTGAAATCATCCTAACAGAGCCAGCTGATTCTTCTGTAAGAAATGGATGACTCAATTGCCTATAGGTTAGGCAGGGAAGCTACTATCTTAATCTTGCGTAAGCAGGCCCAACATCGTTGCCTCATCAATCACAGACACACCAAGTTCTTCCGCCTTGGTGAGTTTGCTCCCTGCATCATCCCCTGCCACAACGTAATCGGTCTTTTTAGAAACGGAGCCTGCTACTTTGGCACCAGCCCGCTCAAGCCGCGCTTTTGCCTCATCCCGCGATAAGGTCGGTAGAGTGCCCGTCAGCACAAATGTTTTACCTGCCACGGCTGCGCTGACCTTTTTTTCTTCTACGCTAAGCACCATGCCGGATGCCAGTAACTGCTCGATCACCTCACGGTTGTGAGGCTCCTGCATGAATCCCGTAATCGAATCCGCAACGACGGGACCCACATCGTGAACCGTCAGCAGGTCTTCACCAGTGGCATCCATGAGGGCATGCATATTTTGATAGTGATTAGCTAAATCTTTTGCGGTAGTTTCACCTACATGGCGAATGCCTAATGCAAATATGAAACGGGCCAAGGTGGTTGCTCTCGATTGATTAATCGCCTGAATTAAATTATCAGCCGACTTCTCACCCATGCGCTCTAGATTGGCCACTGCCGTAAACCCCAGGCGGTATAAATCGGCCGGAGTACGGACAAGATTATTGTCGACCAGCTGATCGACAATTTTTTCTCCAAGACCCTCAATATCCATGGCACGCCGATGCGCAAAATGGACTAAGGCCTGCTTACGCTGCGCGCCGCAAAATAAGCCGCCACTGCAGCGAGCAATCGCCTCATCCGCTACGCGCTCAATGTGCGAATCACATACAGGGCAGCGGCTTGGCATCTCAAATGCCTTGGTGTCATTCGGGCGACGCTCTAATACAACCGACACCACTTCGGGTATCACATCGCCCGCACGCCGTACTACTACGGTATCGCCAATGCGCACGTCTTTACGCTTCACTTCATCCTCATTATGTAGCGTGGCATTGGTAACGGTGACGCCGCCCACCTCTACCGGAGATAGTCTTGCTACTGGGGTAATCGCACCAGTGCGGCCCACCTGCACATCAATTCCGAGTACGGTCGTGAGCGCTTCTTGGGCTGGATACTTGTGGGCCAAGGCAAAGCGCGGCGCCCTGGAAACAAAACCAAGCTGGGCTTGCTCTGCAAATGAATTCACTTTATAGACAACGCCATCAATGTCGTAAGGCAAGGTATCGCGCTTGCTACCGATGTCCTGATAGAAATTCAGGATATCGTCTACCGATGACAGAATTTTGCGTTCCGCACAAACTGGCAAACCCAGGCTGAGGTATTGATCAAGTAATGCGCTATGGGATTTTGGCAGCCAACTTTGTGGCTCACACGCACCCACGCCATAGGCAAAAAAGGATAAGGGCCGTTTTGCGGTAATTTTCGAATCCAGCTGGCGTAGGCTGCCTGCTGCGGCATTTCGCGGATTAGCAAATTCTTTTTCACCTAAGCGTGCTGCCTCTTGATTCATCTTGGCAAAATCAGCAAGGTGCATAAAGACCTCGCCGCGGACCTCAAGCACCACAGGAATCGCATTACCTGTGAGGCGTAGTGGTATCGCTCGAATGGTTTTAATGTTGGCGGTAACGTCCTCACCACTGCTACCATCACCACGGGTAGCTGCTTGGACTAATAGGCCATTTTCATAGCGCAGGGAAATGGCTAGGCCGTCAAACTTCAACTCACCCGCATAAATCACCTGATTTTGTTGTAAACCCTCACGGCAGCGGCGATCAAAATTCATTACCTCTGCATCATCAAAGGCATTGTTCAGGGACAACATCGGTACGGCATGCTTCACGCTCATGAATTCTTTTAACGCAGTGCCGCCAACGCGTTGCGATAGCGAGTCCGGCGTCACCCAATCGGGATGGGCTTGCTCAAGTGCAATTAACTCGCGATACAGGCGGTCGTATTCACTATCGGGTAATAAAGGTGTATCAAGCACATAGTAGGCGTGATCTAAACGTGCCAGCTCGGATTGGAGCCAAGCGTATCGCTCCGCTGACTGCATCGGATCCGAATGCGGCATGCCCTATCCCTAATTAAATAAGCGCGCAGCAGTCGCTGAGCC
>JAIXPY010000094.1 GCA_027486025.1 Burkholderiaceae bacterium | reverse complement strand
TGTTTATCGGAAAGTGCGCGCTTATTGGTGTTCCCACTCGATGAGCTCAAGCGCCTACCAACCGGAGGTAAGGGCGTTATCTTGATGGGCCTCGATGACAAAGAGCGTCTTGCGTCGGCTATTGCCGTAGGTCCAGATGGCGCCACGTATTCTGGCGCAGGCCGCGCAGGAAAGCCAACGGAGTTAAGTCTCGACAGTAAGACCTTGAAGTCGTTTGCGGGCAATCGCGCGCGCAAGGGCCATTATTTAGAGCCGCGCTTAAAAGATGGAAAGCTAAGCCCGAATTAAGTTACTGCTTTTTTTGGGGGGGCAGATAGCCAGACTGAGCAATGATCAGTCTGGCTTTTTTACTAGGCCTTACTCAATCTCGGCGATGAGTTCAATTTCAACGCAGGCGCCGAGGGGTATTTGAGTTACCCCAAAGGCGCTGCGCGCATGTTTACCGGCTTCGCCAAAGACCTCAAATAAAAGCTCGGAGCAGCCATTCACCACCAGGTGCTGCTCAGTAAAGAGGTCGGTCGAGTTAACCAGTCCCATTACTTTGACGATGCGCTTGACGCGATCCAGGGAGCCCAAATGCGACTGTAGGGTGGCCATTAAATCGATCGCAATTGAGCGCGCTGCAGCTTTACCGCTAGCAGTATCCATATCCAGCCCTAATTTACCAACCCAGGGCTTACCGGCTTCTTTGGCGATATGCCCAGAAACAAAGACGGTAGAACCGGTAGTTACGGCCATGACGTAAGCGGCGGCAGGGCTTGCGGTGGCAGGGAGCTCAATACCGAGGTCTTTAAGGCGATCGCTAATGGGTTTCTTAGACATATATTTAGGTTCTTTTAGGGATAAAGGGGAGGGTAGAATCTTACCGCTAAATGCGGTAAAAATGAGTAATTGAGCGCCGTCCGCTATACTCTTGCAAGCAAATTAGTCTGTTTTTTATATATTGATGATTTCCATGAAAAAAACTGCCGTGACCCGTTTACTGTCCACCCTGATATTCACTGTCGGCGCTGGATTTTCTGTCCTCTCTGTGAATGCACAGGCACAGGATGTCAAAGGCTCTGCCGAGGCTGGCCAAGCGAAGGTTTGGCTCTGCACTGGTTGCCATGCAATTCCAGAGTACCGCGCTGACTATCCTTTGGTTTATCGCGTACCGAAAATTGGTGGCCAAAATGCGGCCTATATTTACGCCGCCTTAGAAGCGTACAAGTCAGGGGAGCGTAAGCATCCCACCATGCGCTCGATTGCTGGCAGCATGACTCCTCAAGATATGGCCGATGTGAGCGCGTATTACGCCGCACAAAATTCGACCTCTCCCGCAAACCCCTTAAAGTAATTTCGATTTAGAGGTCTATTTATGAAAGTTGCACTCCTGATTTCTTTTTTACTTTCAAGCATTGGTATTGCCCAGGCTTCCAATCTGGCTAAAGGAAAAGAGCTGGTTGAAAAGAATAATTGTGCGGCCTGCCATGGCGCCAATTTGAATGAGCCCGTTGCTCCGGCGTACCCCAAGATTGCTGGACAGTACGCTGATTACCTGTATTACGCTTTACGCTCCTACCAGGTATCCAATAACCCACAATTCGGCCGTAAAAATGCCGTTATGACATCTCAGGTTGCCCAGTATAGCGATGCGGACTTACGCAATATGGCCGCCTACATTGCCTCATTGCCTGGCACGATGGTGATTAAGAAGTAATTGAGTAGAGCCTAGCGCGTGGCCTCGAGCCCGCGCGCAAGGTGGGCTTGCATTGCTTCTTGTGCGGCAGCCCCATCCCTTTTTATTAATGCTTTCAGGATGTTACGGTGCTCATTTAAGGCGCTCTGTAATCTTCCGGAACGACCTAAAGAATCTCGACGCTGCAGTTTGAGTACCTTACGCAGATCGTCAACCACCCCATTCATCCAGCGATTGCCCACAATCTCCATGATCAGTTCGTGAAAGCGCACATTGATCTCGAAAAACTGCTCTTCATCACGGTCGGCTGCGGCTTTTTCAAGCCTTAAGTGCAAATTATCCAATTGGTTGAGTTGCGCTTCGCTGGCTTTAACGGCAGCTTCCTTGGCTGCAAACCCCTCTAATTGGGCTAAAACAGCAAAAATTTGCTCTAAATCGCCTCGCTCCACCTCGGTAACGTAAGCGCCGCGCCGTGGCCTCATGGTCACCAAACCCTCTGAGGCGAGCACCTTGATTGCTTCGCGCATGGGCGTTCGGCTGATACCAAAGGTAATGGCCAGGCTTTGCTCATCCAGCCAACTTCCTGGCGGTAGCGTGTGCGCAAATATCTGTGCGCGCAGGCGCTCGGCAACATCGTGGTAAAGGGGTTTATTGCTTAAATTCATGGATTTCTACTGATATTGTATTCATAATTATGTATACAATATCTAGACAGAAGTCGATTTGTCAAGCAAAATAGTAATAATTAAAAATGATGTCGTCACTAAGCCAACAGGAGTAAGTGAAATGAGTTCATCCAGTGCCAAGTCGAATCCATGGCCTGATTCCAAACACGTGGGATTGAGCGATTGGGAAAAAGCAGCACAAAAATCAGCCCCCAATGGCAATACTGATGCACTGGGCTGGAACACGCCGGACGGCATTCACTTAAAAGCCTTGTATACCGCAGCAGATTCAGCGAGCTTGCCGTATGCCAATACTTTGCCTGGATTTGAGCCCTTTGTGCGCGGGCCTCAGGCCACCATGTATGCGGTTAGGCCTTGGACTATCCGCCAGTACGCAGGCTTCTCCACCGCAGAAGAGTCCAATGCGTTTTATCGCAAAGCGTTAGCAGCTGGTGGCCAGGGTGTCTCGGTTGCATTCGATTTAGCAACGCACCGGGGTTACGATTCCGATCATCCGCGTGTGACTGGCGACGTCGGTAAGGCTGGCGTTGCGATTGATTCCGTTGAGGACATGAAAATCCTCTTTAATGGCATTCCGCTCGATACCGTTTCGGTGTCCATGACCATGAATGGTGCGGTATTACCGGTGCTGGCTGGTTATATCGTTGCGGGTGAAGAGCAGGGCGTGAGTCAGGCTCAGCTCTCCGGGACGATTCAGAATGACATTCTGAAAGAGTTCATGGTTCGCAATACCTACATCTATCCGCCTGAGCCATCGAT